>CAIVSQ010000524.1 GCA_903908605.1 uncultured Anaerolineae bacterium | reverse complement strand
TGCCAACCTGATGCAACCGGCGCGTTTGAACAAACTGGATTTGAAAATGGGACGAAAGATCCTGGTGAAGTTCAAAACTGCGAACAACCAGAATTGTCTAAACAGAAAACGCTGCCCAGGGAATTTCTAAAAATTCTCAGAGCAGCGTTTTTTTAGATCGCAGTTTTCTTTACTGACTGAGCAACCACTCTGCCACTGACCGTATCTCGACGGGAACCCCGCTTATCTCAAAGCTGTTCTCATTCGCATCCGACAAGATCAAAGCACTTTCGACTTTTACTCCAGTCAGGGCATCACTCAACGCACGGACTTCGCGTTCACGGGTTGCCGTGCGCCCAGCGTCCAAATTACGGGCGACCTGGATTAATTGACGTTTTTCGGGAAGATAGAAATCCACCTCATAGCCGCTGGGGGTGGCACAGTAATAGATTTCATGCGTTTGCCGGCGCAGCGCCAGGAAAACCAAATTCTCCAACAATTTACCAGTGTTAGGCGAAAAGCCAAATCCCACCGCGTTGGATAAACCCGTGTCGATACAGTAAACCTTTTTGGGGGCAATTTGCTGTCGTTTGACCGAGAAATCATACAGATTCAGGCTGAAAACCAGCCAGCTATTCTCCATATAGTCGATGTAGCTCTTGATGGTATTCACGCTTCCCAGGCGGAACTGTTCCTTCAACTTGTTGAAAGAAACCAAGCCAGATGGGTTGCTCAACAGATAAAAAACCAGCTCCTTAAGTGCCGTAACTGCCTCCAACCGATAACGCGTGGCGATGTCCCGATAAAGGACATCATCATAGAGAGTTCGCAACAAGGGCAGTTCGGGATATTTGAGCGCATCGGGCATGCCGCCCGACTGCAAGTAGGTATCCAGTAAATTTTTTAACCGGGCATTTTCCACGGTCGTCATCCGCAGGAGTTGGAAGTTGGGGATCTTTTCCCCTCGGAAAAGCAGGAATTCCTTGAACGAAAATGGGAATAACTCAATCGGCACATAGCGACCGGTGAGACGAGTCCCCAACTCCCGGCTGAGCAAAGAAGCATTGGAACCCGTAATATAGAACTTGAAATCCATGTCCATAAAACGGCGCACAAAATGCTCCCAACCCGGGATATTCTGGACTTCATCGAGCACGAAGATCTTGCGCTCACCGAAAGTTTCGACCAACGCCTGGTAGAGGTGGTTGGCATCCTCAGGCTGGAAACCCAGGAAACGGTCATCCTCGAAATTGACGTAATAGAATGAATCCTTGCCAAGTTTATGAGCCATCTGTGCCAGCAAGGTGGATTTCCCACCCGGCGCAGACCGGACACGATAACAGCATGGGGAACATTCGCCGCGCGTTCGATTTCATCCAGTTGAGTACGTTCGGTACCGATGTCGCGTTTCCAAAAGGTGTCGAACTGCTCAATGAGCATGGCTTTGATCTGATCTTTCGACCAGCGGGAATACCAATAGTTTTCACTGTCAATGAAAACTATTTTCAAATGGTCCATTGAAAACAGGCGGATCGTGCTCCAATTCAGTAAAAATGGGAATAATGTCCTTCACAAACCAATTTATCAGCATTTCTTTCTTATCTGTTTTCCACAGGTAAAATAATCAAAAAATGGCTGTATTTACAATCATAAAAACCGACCACCAAAGCAACAGGGGCCATCCAAAAAGGACGGCCCCTGTTTATTCTTTGTTGTTTATTATTTTTAGGGTCTATTCTGAATTTCTTTCAGGACAGCCCCGGCTGTAAGTCATCGCTGCATTCGCTTACTTTTTATTCCAGATCGCCAGTTCCAGGGTGACCCGGTCGAAATAACTGCCATCTGGCAGGGTGCCCTGGCCAAACTGCATATCCGATACGGTGGCAATCATTTGCAGGGTTTGTGTTTCGAGCACAATCTGTTTCTGAGGCTCAATGGCAATCAACTCGCCCTTGGCTTCCAGCTTGGAACGGAAACCAGGATCTTTGAAAGCGTGCGGGCTCATCATAACCTTGGTAACGGTCTGAATATCGTTTTTATCAAACATCCACACTTCAAAAGCGGTCACGCGTTTGGGATCCCCAACGCCGATGGTTTCAGAAATGCCGACGCCACATTCGCCCAGGAACTCACCGGATGGCGAGTCAATGCTGAAAGAGTCATCAAACAAATCGTCCCCAATCACATAGGTGGTGACGTATTGAGCCACGGGCGGGGTTTCGCCGCGTGCCACATAATCGACCTTTTCAGCTGTACGAACAAATTCAGCCGCCTGCTGGGCAGGGGTATTCTGGTGTGTAGCGCGCGTACCACGCCGGCCACCACCGCGCAGAACAAAATAACCGGTGCCAAGAACCACCCCGGCTGCCAGTAAAGCGCCAAACACAATAGCCACGGTAACAAATAGATTGGATGAACCAGCAGCGGCAGGTGGCGTGGCACTGGCCGGAGTTGCGACACTACCAGCCTTGCTGATCACATTTTTAGCGATCAACATTTTCTCATATTGAACCAGGAAATTGGGGTCAATCTTGCCAGGGTTGGCCTTAATAGCCTCAAAAACCGGCTGTGCCTTGAGACCAAGTTCACCAAAGCGTTTTAGCGCCAGGGTTTCATCCCCATTGACCCGCAAGGAGTCAATCGACATGCGTAAATATTCTTCCTGCAGATCAGGCCTTAAGAGGTTTACAGGGGCGTCCACCCATTCCACCGGCATAATCCCCCAACCCCAAGCCAAACCCAGAATCAACCCCAAGACGAGGGCTGCAACACCTATTACCACGGGTCGCTTTAATATGTCTGGTAAATTCATTTTACGCTCCTAATACACAGAACGAACTTTTAAATATTATACAAGAATTTTAATATTTTTCGTGTACACGAAGTGTTCATTCCACCGCTTCGGGCATGATCTGTTCCAGCAGGAATGACTCCGAACAATTAAGACAGGTGGCTTCTCGCTTGTTGGCGATCAACAGCAGCCCACCACATTTTAGACAGGGCCTCGCAATCGGTCGCTTCCAGGAGGTGAATTCGCACTCCGGGTAATTGCCGCAACCATAAAAGACCCGGCCTTTGCGTGTCTTACGTTCCACCAAATCACCGTGATCTCGCGGGCATTCAACACCAATTTTTTCAAGCCAGGGTTCCGTATGGCGGCAATCCGGGAAGCCGGAACAGGAAATAAATTTACCAAACCGTCCAAAACGAATCACCAGATCCTTGCCACACAGCGGGCAAGGTCGTCCGATCGGTTCCGGCCCGGACTTGGTCACTGGCATTTCAGATTGGGCCTTTTGCACCTTAATGGCAAAAGGACGGTAGAAATCATCCATCACCTTGACCCAGTCGGCCTGGCCATCGGCGATCTTATCGAGGTCATCTTCCATGCTGGCGGTGAAATTCAGGTCAACAATTTCAGGAAAATATTGGACCATCATCTCGTTGACCAACATGCCCGTCTCGGTTGGTTCCAGCCGTTTATCAACGCGCACCACATAGCCGCGTTCCTGGATGGTGGACATAATCGGCGCATAGGTCGAAGGACGGCCAATACCATGCGCCTCAAGCGCTTGCACCAGCGAGGCCTCAGAAAAACGCGGCGGGGGCTGGGTGAAGTGTTGTTCCGGGATCAGGCGCAACAGTTCCTGACGCATCCCCTCGGCAATATCACCGGGGATACGCACATTGTCCTCGCCTTCACCTTCAACCGGCTTGGCATCTTCATCACGGGATTCCTCGTAAACCACCAGGAACCCGGGGAATTTCACTGCGGAACCCGCGGCGCGGAAGGTATATTCATGTTCGGATGTGCCGATCACTTCCACCGATAGGGTGTCATAAATGGCCGATTCCATTTGCGAGGAAACAAAACGCTGCCAGATGAGCTGGTAAAGCTTGAACATGGCTGGTTCGAGAAACGGCTTCACTTTTTCAGGGTCGCGCAGGATGGATGTGGGCCGGATGGCTTCATGAGCCTCCTGGGCACCCACAGCGCGGGTCTTGTATTCCGGTGGCTGGGCGGGCAAGAAATCCGCCCCATAGCGTCCCGAAATATACTGGCGGGCTTCGTCGCGCGCAATATCCGAGATATTGGTCGAATCGGTACGCATATAGGTGATCAAACCGGTCGAACCACCATCGCCCACGTCGATACCTTCATACAGACCCTGGGCCAGGGCCATGGTGCGCTTGGCTGTAAACGCCAGGCGCCGCGAAGCCTCCTGCTGCAATGTGGAGGTAATAAAAGGCGCAGCCGGTTTTCTGCGGCGCTCACCACGCTTCACCTTGGAGACAGTGTAGGCCGTCCGCTCCAGATCGATCAAAAGCGGGCGTACATCTTCCTCGGTATCGAGTGAAAATTCCTTGTCATCCACACGCACCAGCTTGGCAATAAAGGCTGATTTGGCGCGCGCACCTTGCGGCTTAAACTCACCGGAAATCGTCCAGTATTCCTGGGCAATAAAATCATTGATTTCGACTTCGCGATCGACGATCAGGCGCAAGGCAACCGACTGCACACGTCCGGCCGAAAGCCGTCCACGTACTTTTTCCCATAAAATCGGGCTGATCGAATACCCCACCAGGCGGTCAAGAACGCGACGCGCTTGCTGGGCATTCACCAGGTTCATATCGATGGCGCGCGCATGACTGAAGGCTTCCTTGATGGCTGGGGCCGTAATTTCGTGAAACGTAACCCGGTTTGTACGCGCAGCATCAATCTCAAGCGCCTCAAATAAATGCCACGAGATGGCTTCACCCTCGCGATCAGGGTCGGTCGCCAGGTACACTTCGGAATGGGCCCGGGCAAGCTGCTTAAGATCCTTCACAACCGGCTTTTTCTCATTGGGCACGCGATACTTGGGCACATAACCATTTTCAACATCAACAGACAATTGCGAGCGTAACAGATCACGTACATGCCCCACCGAGGCGCGCACAGTGTAGCCCTTGCCCAAGAAACGGCCAACGGTCTTGGCCTTGGCAGGTGATTCCACAATAACCAATTTTCCCGAGCGTTTCGGCTCAGCTTTTTCAACCACTGGGGGAGTTATGCCAGCATGTTCTTCGGTGCGACCGGTGCGATATATGGTTGTTGAACATACAGGGCAAATACCACGAGTCACCGGAGCGCCAGATTTATTATAGGTCGCCTGCGGATCCTTCACTTCCCTTTTGGTCTTGCACTTCATACAATAAGCTTCCATCAAACCTCCGTTTTGCCGGTCCCGATTGTGCCAGAGACTTTACAGGCATGAAAAAGACATCAGCCGGCAAAAGTTTTTTTCTCAGATTATAAGTAACGATCCTGGCGGTGTTTCCTCAGGTGCGCAACTACGTCGCGTACTTTTTGTGCCTGATCGGATTTACAGATTAATAATACATCACCACTATCCACAACGACCATATTATCGACACCAATTGTAACCACCAATCGGTCGCTTTCATGTGTGCCGTAAATAAGCGTATTATGCGTTTCAAGCGCCAGGTGCTGCTTGTTCACGCCGATGTTACCATTCATATCAGGTAATAATACTTCAAAAAGTGAATCCCATGAACCCACATCACTCCAACCCAGGCCACCAGCTGGCAAAACAGCCACTTTTTCGGCCTTTTCCATCACACCGTAATCGATGGTTTTTACCGGCAGTCCCGGCCAGAGGGTCTTCAAGATGCTCTCCTGGTCTGGGGTACCCATCCCCGCCAGGATTTTTTCAAGTGTATCAGCGAGCAGCGGCAGCTGCCGCTGGATTTCGCCCAAGATTCGCGCTGTCGTCCAGACGAACATACCACTATTCCACGAATGACCACCCTGGCGCAGCATGGCCTGGGCAGTGGTGGTATCCGGTTTTTCTGTAAAGCGGCTGACGTGATAACACGGGTATTTAAAGGCCCCTTCGATGAGCGCCCCCTGCTGGATATAACCATAAGCGGTGGCCGGAAAAGTGGGTGAGATACCCAAGGTAACCAGGTAACCGCTTTTGGCGACATCCACAGCCGCCTGCAGCAGGTAATCAAAGAGATCACGGTTGCGAATAAAATGATCAGACGGTAACACCACCATCACCGCTTGCGGATCGCGGCGGTGAATCACGGCTGCAGCAAGGCCAACCACCGAAGCGGTACCACGTGGGGCTACTTCAACCAGGTAATTATCAACCGGAATTTGCGGCTCCTGGCGCTGCATTTCAGCCACCTGCCCGGCAACCGTCACCACCAGGATGCGTTCCGGTGGAAACATACCTTCCAGACGCTCGACAGTCCCCTGAAACAGAGTCCCCTCGCCAATGAGCGCCAGGAGCTGCTTGGGTTTTTCTGAGCGAGAGTATGGCCAAAGACGGGTACCTCCCCCGCCTGCCATGATAACTGCATAGGTGTGATCCATACTTATCCTTCGCGGACTTGGAAAATAATTACAAAACCTTCTTGAATATGCTGCTGCTAACCGCTGGCCTTGCTGCATAATGACCGTCGTGACATTGGTTCAAGCACTGGCACCAACGTCATATTCAGCGCTATCTTCCCGCACAGCGACATAATTCATGCCGCCCACCTGCCTGACCATGCCTTTTAATTCCATCATGGTCAAGGCCGCCGAGATATTCTCCACCGGCAGCCCCAGCCGCGCTCTAATCTCATCCACATGCAAGGGCTCTGCGCCTAATTGCTGCAACAGAGCTGCTTCAGTGGCATTACCTGGCACCACCCGCCGAATTTCACGGCGTTCGACGTTCCTGGTCAGGTCGAGCGTCTCGAGCACATCCGCAGGCCGCAGGTACACATGCGCGCCATTGGCCAATAAACGGTTGGTACCCTTGCTCTGCGGAGCGTGGATCATACCAGGAACCGCGAAAACCTCGCGACCCTGATCGTTAGCAAATTGTGCCGTAATTAACGCGCCACTGATATCCCCCGCTTCTACCACTACCACCGCCCTGGATAGACCGCTGATGATGCGGTTGCGTGGGGGAAAGTTGGTGCTATCGGGCGGGGTGCCAGGCGCGTAGTCGCTGATGATCGCGCCCTGGGCGATAATTTTCTCTGCCATCTGGCGATGCTCGGGCGGATAGATGACATCCACCCCGGAGCCCAAAACAGCCAGGGTGCGCCCGCCAGCCTTCAGCACCGCCGCGTGAGCCACTGCATCCACGCCGCGTGCCAGTCCGCTCACCATGGTAACGCCATTTTGAGCCAGGCTGGTGGCCAGTTCGTCAGTCACCTGGCGTCCATAAGCGGTGACGCCACGCGTCCCCACAATCGCAACAGCCCAGGCATCTTCCTGGGTTATCTCCCCGCGCACATACAAAACAGGCGGGGGTTGTTCAATTTGATTTAAATAGGCGGGGTAATCGGGATCGTCCCAGGTAAGAACCTTGATATTGCTTTTCTCCACCCTGGCCATATACTCATCAAGCTTAATCGAACTGCGGGCCAACACAATGCGTTCCGCCAGGCGGGGACCTATCCCCGCGGCAACCAGGTCAAAAGCGGAAGCCATCCAGGCGGAACGCGCATCTCCAAAATAATCCAACAGGGCTCGCAAACGTACCGCGCCAACCCCTTTGACAAGAGAAAAACCCACCCAATAACGTTTATCTTCCATCTTGGTCCCGGTTCCCTCAAGGCCTTGCGGATTTTGGCTATTCTTGATCCGCGTCGAGATCATCAACCAGGCCGGGCAACAGGTGCACACGCATCGTCCTGGTCTCCAGGTTAACATCCAGGAGAACCTGCTTGAGAGCCGGGATTAAGATCTCCCGGGCAGGGGTTTGGTCATTCAGAACCACGTAAACATCATTGGCACCGGTTTCGATGATTTCGCGAAGTGTCCCAAGCGTGGTGCCATGCTCATCAACAACCGTCATCCCCAAAATTTGGTGATGATAATACTCCCCTTCCGGCAGAGGGGGGCGGTCTTCCATGGGAACATACACCAGCAGCGTGCGGTAGCGGGCACATTGTTCCGCATTATTAACGCCTTCAAACCCCAGCAGCAAACCCTCATTATGCGGCCGGCGTCGGGTAATCTTGATCGGACGCTTTTCATCGCCCAGGTAAACAAAGGTGCCAGGCTTGAGGCGTTCGGGGAAATCGGTCAGGACATCCAGCAGCATATCACCACGAATACCGTGTGAACGCCGCAGCGTACCGACCACCAAATATACGACAGGCTCGCCGGTGGAGGGCGAGCCTGGGTTACCAGAATTGACAGACGCTGTTGAAACGGGCATTATGGCTCCATCACGTCAAGCGTGACTTGTTGTCCTTCCCGTTCAGCGGCAACTCGCAGCAAAACGCGGATGGCATTGGCAACACGACCGTTTTTCCCAATCACCCGCCCCATGTCATCCTTGGCGACTTTCAACTCCAAGCGCACACGGTTGCCCTGTCGTGATTGAACCACGGCAACCTGGTCAGAATTTTCAACTAGCGCTTTTGCGATAAATTCGGTAAGGGCTTTCATGTATACCTCTGTGGCAGGCACAAACTGAAATAACGTCCGGGGGTGAAACCACGCCCGGAAGGGCTTATCACCAATCCGGGCGGTGGAATTATTGACTCAATTATTTCTGGTTGGTCGTGGCGGGGGCGGCGCGGCGGGCTTCAGCGGCCTTTCCCTCAGCAATCAGGGTTTCGAGGGCTTCACCCTTGCGTAAACGGGCGAAACGATCGGCAGTGCCACTGGTCCTGAACAGCTTGCCAACAGATTCGGTCGGCTTCGCGCCATTGGCGAGCCATTCAAATGTGCGAGCTTCATCAATGGTCAGGGTGCCAGGTTGAGTGCGGGGGTTGTAGAAACCAACGATCTCAAGGAAGCGCCCATCACGGGGTTTTTCTGAGTCTTGAATAACAATACGGTAGGATGGTTGGTTCTTGAGACCAACACGGCGTAAACGAATGCGAACCATGGAATTTACTTACTCCTTAACTTGAATTGAATTGATGAGTATGACTGAGGCCACAGGTTGTGACCGAGGTACATACCCTCCGATGGTTGGCTTCAGCTCGGAAGGAAGAGATAGGCACGAAAGGATGTGCGCCCCTCCAGGCTAAAATGCCCGAATAGCTATTCTACCTGAGAATCGCAAATAACGTCAATATCAATATAACCTTGTTGAATATGCTCAACTTGACCCTGCCAGCCCGGTTTTGGAAGATTCCCATTGCGGAAACCTTATCCGAACATCTTCGGCAGACCCTTCATCCCCGTCTTTTGCAACATTTTCATCATCTTCTGCGTCTCGCGGAACTGCTTGATCAGTCGATTAACATCCTGAACTTCATGCCCCGAGCCGGCAGCAATGCGCCTGCGACGTGAAGCATTCAAAATATCCGGATCACGCCGTTCCTTGCTCGTCATCGAGTTGATGATCGATTCCATTAGCTTGAAGTTATTCTCCACATCACGTGGATCAATCGACTTGGCCGCCTGCCCCAACTGCCCGGGCAGCATCTCCAAAATCTGGCTGATCGGCCCCATTTTGCGCATCTGGCGCATCTGGTCCAGCCAATCCTCCAGGTCCATCTGGCCCTTCATCATTTTTTCAGCCTGTTTTTGAGCGGTCTGGGCATCATAAGCCGCCTCCGCTTTTTCAATCAGGCCAATCATATCGCCCATGCCTAGAATACGCGATGACATGCGTCCCGGGTCGTACACTTCAAGCGCATCCAGCTTTTCACCGGTGCCCAGGTATTTAATCGGCACACCAGTAACCGATCGAATCGAAATGGCCGCACCACCGCGCGCATCGCCATCCATTTTGGTCAGGATCAGACCAGTGATGGCAACCGCGTCACGAAAACCTTCCGCCACATGCAGAGCTTCCTGGCCGATCATCGCATCCACAACCAGCAGCACTTCCACCGGCTTGACTTTCTTTTCGATCGCCTTTAACTCGGTCATAAGCGCATCGTCCAGTTGTGAACGACCCGCGGTATCAACAATCATGACGGTATAACCGCCTTTTTCAGCCTGGTCAAACGCCATGGCGGCCAACTCAGGTGGTTTCTTGGAAGTGTCAGTCACCACCGGCACACCCACCCGCTCACCAAGCTGTTGCAGCTGCTGTATGGCGGCCGGGCGGTATGGGTCACCCGCCACAAGCATGACACGTTCACCCCGGGCGCGCAGCAGCTTTGCCAGCTTGCCCGTGTGTGTAGTCTTACCAGAACCCTGCAAACCAACCATCAGGATCACGCGTGGCTTGCCACCTGTCAAATTCAGCGGAGCAGGCTCACCCAGGGTGGCAATCAGCTCCTCGTTGACAATCTTGATGACCTGCTGGCCCGGATTGAGCGCTTTGGAGACTTCCACGCCAATCGAACGCTCGCGCACACGCGCAATAAAGCTCTTGACGACGCTGTAATGCACATCAGCTTCGAGCAGGGCCAGGCGCACTTCGCGCATGGCAACATCCACATCGGCTTCGGTCAGTTTTCCACGCCGGCGGAGATTATCAAATACCTGGTTGAGTCGGTTCGTAAGATTTTCAAACATAGCGATCAGATTTTAGCGTGTTTAGCGGCGATGGTCAATGGACAATGTAGAGTTCCGGTACAACCGGGCCTTATGATATGATTGCGCCAGCGCAAAGAAAGACCTGCGCGAACTCGAATCCTAATGAAACCACGCTCGCTGATCTTCCTCCTCTGGACTCTGCAGGCTCTCGCCTGCCTGACCTGGCTGGCGCTGTTGCCCGCCAGCGCTGAACGCGGCCTGCTGCTTGGTTATTCAACCTCACGGCTCGCGCTGATGGCTCTCATGCTGGCCTTGAGTGCTTTTTCAGCCGCCCTGGTCCGTTACCAAACCCTGGCAGACCGCTTGTTCTTCACCCCTCTGCGACCAACCGCACGCTGGCTGTCGGTCATCGCCGCACTTGGCGCTCCAATAACCATCCTCATCCTGCGCGCGCTGGGCCAGACAACCAGTTTCACCTACACCGCTTATGCCGGGCGTCTGGCACCCCTGGCAGCCTGGCTCTCGCTCAGCGCCCTTGAGCTCGCCGCTCTAATCGCAGTGGAAGACCAGGCCAGGCAACCCATCCAGCAAACGACCCGCGCCTTCCTGCGCAAGACACTCTTCAGCCTGGCAGCCCTGGCGGGGATCCTCATTTTTATCGTCACCACCGGCATGGGCATCACCCGTTACAATGACGGCTCGTGGGGCAACCCCACCACGCCCTTGCTCGAATGGCAAATCCTGCTGGCCCTGGCTATCGGGCTAACCCTGCCAGCCCTCTCCGAACGCCTGCCCTGGCTGAAGAGGAAAGTGCCAGCCTTCCTGGTGATCTACGCGCTAACCTGCCTGCTCTGGCTGGCGACACCCATCAACCCGGGCTACTTTGCCACCCCCCCACGCGAACCAAACCACCAAATTTACCCCTTTTCAGACGCGTTAATTTACGCCCAATACGCCCAATCCGCGCTGGTGGGAAACGGTTTCATGTGGCCGGATGTACCCACCCGGCCGCTCTATATCACCTTCATCACCTGGCTGCACACCCTGGCCGGGCAGGATTACGTCCAGGTCATACGGTTGCAAACCCTGGTCCTGGCAGCATTTCCCGCCATTCTCTACCTGCTGGGAAGCGAAATCGGCGGCCCCGGGCTTGGGCTGGGGCTGGCCTTGCTGGCTGCCCTGCGTGACCTGACAGCCAATGCAGCCGCACCATTCGCGCTCAATTACACCTATACGAAACTATTTTTCTCTGAAATCCCGGCCGCCCTGCTGATTTGCCTGGTGACATACATGGCCATCCGCTGGATACGCCGTCCTCAACCGAGCTGGTATGCCCTCCTGGCAGGCGGTTTATTAGGCTTAAGCGCATTAATACGCCTGCAAAGTGTGGTGGTGCTCGCGGCAGTGATCCCCTTCGGGTTATTCATTGTCAAGGATCGCACAAAATGGCTGGTGGGTTCGCTTCTGATGGTGCTGGGCGTGTTCCTGGCACTGACACCCTGGCTGGTCCGCAACCAACGCGCCACCGGCGGGATTGTGCTGGACAACCCTATTTCACAATCGATGGTGCTGGCCAGGCGCTGGAGCGGCAGCAGTGGCAACGAACTATTTCCCCACTTGCCCGGTGAAAACGACGCCCGTTATTCCAGCCGCATGGCCGGCCTGGCCCTCAACAGCCTGCGCGCAGATCCCGCTCGCATCCTCGGGTCGGCGGTCAATCATTTTTTCAATAATGAAATCTCTACCCTGCTGGTGTTCCCCCTGCGCGACCAGTTGGATAGCCCACGCGACCTGCTTTGGCCAACGCGCGCCTTCTGGCAAAGTTGGGATGCCCGCCCTGGGATCGGCCAATCTTTCCTGATCGGCTTTTACCTGCTGCTGCTTGCCACCGGCCTGGCCGCAGCCGTCCAGCAAAACGGGCTGGTTGGTTTGCTGCCTTTAGGCCTGAGCCTGGTTTACAACGCCTGGACAGCTCTTTTTCTCAGCTCAGGGGATCGCTTCCTGGTACCTGTCGATTGGGCAATCAGCCTCTACCTTTTCCTTGGGCTGTTGACACTCGGGCGCTTGGTCACGCGGCAAGGCCTGTTTTCGCAGGCAGTCGAAGCCCAACCTGCCAACCTGCCAGCTGGTCAACGAACCAACCCCTGGGTGGGCCTGGCCATCTGCGCAGCGCTGATCGTATTATTCGGCGCAAGCCTGCCGCTAACCGAGATGGTTTTCCCGCGCCAGTACACACCTGCCAACCTGCCAGACTCGCCCCAGCCAGTGCAAGTGCACCTGCGCGGGCGGGCAATCTACCCAAGATTTTACGAGGCCAAGGATGGCGAACCTGGCACAGCCAAGCTCGGTTATGGCAGCAGTGATCAAGCACGCCTGGTCTTCTTCCTGGCGGGTGAAAAAAACTGCCTGGTTCTGCTCCCGCTGCAAAAAGCCCCCGCCTATTTCCCCCATACCGCCGAAGTTGAGATTACTGGCATATTGCAAGACGGCTACCTGGTGGCAAGTCACATCAGTCTGCAAAAAGACGGTCGCAGTGCAGAATACCCACCTTAAGCGGTGTTACAATCGGTAAAATCTGATATTATCTTCATTTCAATCAACCAAAAACCCTAACAGCTCCATCAAACCGCCTGCCCAAGGCAGGAGCTCCCATATTCACACAGATCCCTGCCATTCGAGGGGATTTCCAAGGAGTTAACATGACAGAAGAAACCAAACCAGAAACCAAACCAGAAACCAAGGCCGATGCCAAGCCAGAAAAACCGGTCATTAAAGACGTGCTGGTCGAAAGTAAACACATCCTAAAGATTAACGGCGTGGTGATTGAATACACCGTCACCACCGGCACCATGGTGCTCAAAGAGGAAACCGCTGACCGCGATAAAGAATACCAGGGCGAAAAAGCCACCGCCGAGTTCTTTTTTATCGCTTACACCCGCGATGAAGTTAATGATCCCGCCGAAAGACCGCTGACCTTCTCATTCAATGGCGGCCCGGGTTCTTCCTCGGTCTGGTTGCACATGGGCCTGCTTGGGCCACGCAGTGTACAGATGGAGTTTGACGGCGGGCTACCCAAGCCCCCCTACCGGTTGACCGATAACGAATTCTCCCTGCTGGACAAAACCGACCTGGTATTTATCGACCCGGTCAGCACTGGTTACAGCCGCCCGGCCGAAGGGCAGAAAGCCCACGAATTCCACGGTTTTAAGAAAGATATCGAGAGCGTGGGTGATTTTATCCGCCTGTACACCACGCGCTACAATCGCTGGCTCTCCCCCAAGTTCCTGATCGGTGAAAGCTACGGCACAACCCGTGCCAGCGGCCTTTCTGGCTACCTGCTCGAACGTCACGGCATGTATCTGAATGGCATCATACTGGTCTCTGCGGTCCTTAACTTCCAGACCATCGACTTCACCCCCGGCAATGAGCTGCCTTATGCACTCTTCCTGCCAACCTACGCCGCCACTGCCTGGTATCATCATGCACTGCGCCTGCGCCGGCCGCTCGAATCACTGCTCGAGGAAGTGGAAGAATTTGCCATAAAAGAATATGGCCCCGCCCTGATGAAAGGCGACAACCTGCCCCGCCGCGAACGCCAGGCCATTATCCAGAAACTAGCCCGCTTCACCGGGCTTTCGCAGGACTACCTCGAACGATCCAACCTGCGGGTACCAGATTACCGCTTCTTCAAAGAACTGCTGCGTTCGCGCGCCCGCGTTGTCGGCCGCCTCGACAGCCGCTTCCTGGGCATTGATCCGGACACGCTCGGCGATGGCACCAACAACGACCCATCCTATACCAACATTGTTGGTCCATACACCGCCACCTTCTACGATTATGTCCGTCGCGAACTTAAATTTGAAAAAGACATCCCTTATGAAATCCTGACCGGTACTGTCTGGCCCTGGTCTTACGCCGAACACGAGAACCGCTTCGTTTACGTCGCCGAAACCCTGCGCCAGGCCATGAGCGCCAACCCACACATGAAAATCTTCGTAGCCAACGGTTATTACGACCTGGCCACCCCCTATTTCGCCACCGAATACACCATTGGGCACCTCGGGCTGGATGAAAGCCTGCGCAACAATATTCGCATGGCCTACTACGAAGCCGGGCACATGATGTACATCCACCTGCCGGCACTGGAAGAACTAAAAAAAGACCTGGCTGAATTTATTGACCAGGCCCTCTAAAAGCCAACCAACCTATAAAAAAGCGATGACGCCAGTAAGGGTCATCGCTTTTTTATATCGGAACATGGCGAATAAAGTAAATAACGCCAATAATGGTTAGGGTGTGACACCGAAAGAGAGAGTTTTTTGTGGTGTTTTTGCGGGAAGATCT
>CAIVSQ010000523.1 GCA_903908605.1 uncultured Anaerolineae bacterium | reverse complement strand
TTTCTGTCCTCAAGCATACCTGATTATTTAAACGCCAACGGCCGTTCTCTTTCGAGCGACCGCCTCCTGACACCTTCTGCACTCCACCATTTATCTCAGCCGGAACTGCTTAAATCCCCACCTTTAAACCGTCCCCGGACACTATAGGATTATTGTTCACCATTCCATACTTCGGGATCATGAATTCAAAGATGGGCGGTGGGCAAACTTTCGGTAAACGCTGGATGAAAATTGCCGTAAGAAATAAGAATAATGGACCGATTGAATTGTGGCGTTCCATTTTCAGAATTTCCATATTGGCATTACCCCCTTTGTTTAACCAATGGGCGGTTCCGGTTTTTCAAAATAATGTGATTGCGTGGTTTTTGTCCCTGATTATTTTCGGTTTGGGGGGCGCAATTTTATACACAATGGTTTTCAATCGAAATACGAGACAGGGAATTCATGATTTATTGTTAGGGACTTATGTTGTTCATCTCCCTGGGAAAGCTGTAGAATCTTTTCCCACCGCGCCCCGAATTCATTGGATTGTAGCAGGGGCGTGGGTAACAATCATCGCAATTTCCACTTTAGGAATTATGTTCATTGCCCCAACCATAATGTCATCAGCGCCTTTAGCCTCTGCAAAAAGCCTTTATGATATTCTCCAGGATGACCCTCGCTTTTTTACTGTTGGCGTGAATGACCAAACTTCATATGGTTCAAAAGGCAAAAACAGCCGTTCTTTAATTATTACAGTCTGGTACAAGGGTAAGATTGATGAAAGCGAAAGAGAAAAAGTTGTAGCAGGCATTGTAAAAACCGTTTTGGATAACGAGAAAAAAATCAATGACTATGCTGGAATCCGGGTAAACATAACATCCGCATATGATATTGGGATTGCCAGCGGGCATATCAATTTTTGGGTGGCAAACTCCATTGAAAGCTGGCGAAAACAAATCTATCCGAACAGCTCGGCAAATGGGTTTGTTCCGTTCGCTACAAAAAGGATTCTTACCCTGCAATAACACACGCACTTGCTTGCACACGGACAATCCCGGTCCCTCCACTTTCGGGTCAGCAACCTCAACAGCGGATTCGGCATGTGGCGGCTTTAGCCACCAAATCCCGCCGGCTTGCCTTTGGGCGGTTGCCTCCCAAAATACAAATAAGCAGAAGGAATATCAGAGATGAAAAAATTCATGACACTCTGGGGAATATTGATATTTATGATTTCCTCATGTAATTTAGGTGGAAACTCTGTGCCAGCTATTGTTACGTCGCCAGCTATTAATACGCCCGTAATCTTTACTCCTATGGTTACTTCGACAGCGGCAATTACTCCCAAGAGCTTAATCTTTCCCGTCGTATTTCCATTGCCAATATTAAGTAAGCAACAAATACAAGAAGTGGCTGGCTGTAAAATTCAAGAATTGGCAAGCAAAAGGTATCCAGAAAATATCACGACGGCTAACTTGTTGGATAGTTTTTCCCCAACATCAGGTTGCGATTGGGCTGTGTTATCTTATGGGTATGCGGTTCGCAATGAGGCCAATTCACCTTCTCAACCCGGGTTAGAAGCGTTTAAAAAAGCGGTTTTAAGTAATTATGGATTTGCGTTAGCTTCCTTAGTATTTAATAATTATTTCGGTTCTGCTTCATTGGTACAAAACCCCCAATTTGCGAATCAAGAAATTACAAAGGTTGAAATTAATTACACATGGTCAGGCTTAGGGAACCCATCCCCAATTAAGCACTTCTTATTAATTGACCAAGCAAACGGTAAGCCAATTATTTCCTCAAGTACAGATTCAATAGACAGTAGTATTTCTTTGGACAAAAACTTGGTTCAAGACTTTGCTCAGGG
>CAIVSQ010000522.1 GCA_903908605.1 uncultured Anaerolineae bacterium | reverse complement strand
GGAGTAAGAGCATCTGCTGCAATGCTAAGTGGAGTCGGCTATGAAGTGGAAACTTTGAATACTGGTTGCTGTGGAATGGCGGGGGCTTTTGGTTACGAGCAGGACCACGTTGATATTTCGATGAAGGTGGGTGAGTTGAAGCTTTTCCCGACTATCAGGGAGCGAAGCTCGCAAGCTGACTTATCGTTTGTTGCCCCCGGAACCTCGTGCAGGTCACAAATTGCTGATGGGACTGGCATTGTGCCCCGGCATTCGATCGTTTTGGTCGCAGATCGATTGGGTGTGGGGTGTTGAATCTGGTAGAATGAATTCCCTACGTTGCATATTCTGCAACGAAAAATGATTGGAGAAATAAATTTGTTCCTGCTTAATCGCCTTGACTTTGAACGAGTTAGATCCCTTTTTCGAAAAATGGACATGCATTTACCCCTTCAGGCTATTCTGGCTGGTAATGTAATAGCTCCAATATATGTTGATAATCCAATTAATCCACAAGTTGCCATGACCTGGACTGGGCACCGAATTTATCTGGCGGGCACCCCGGGTAACACTGAACTGATAAGGGCTGCCCGAAAAATTTTCCTGGAAAATTTCTCCATGTCGGCTTGGAATGAGGGTATAGATTCATATTTTCTTGGATATCCAACCCCAAAATGGGAACCATTTGTTCAATCCATGCTTCAACAAAAATATCCAATCAAAAATAATCGATTGTATTTTTCTAGAAGTGCAGGTCGGGAAGAGCCAGTAAACCTCCCAGAAGGTTTCTCAATTTCGTTCGTTGATCGAGATTTCCTGGCCAAAAGCTGGAGCAATTTAGATTATTTGACGGATGAAATGGTCTCGGAAAGAGTATCTGTAGAAGATTTCTTGGATAAAAGCTTTGGTGTATGTTTGACTAACAATGATTTGATAGTTGGTTGGTGTCTTTCCGAATACAACACAGGTCACCGTTGTGAAATCGGCATTTCTGTTCATCCGGATTTCCGTTTGCGAGGGTTTGCAGTTCTCCTCACAAAGGCATTTATTAATCAAGCGCGCACTTTGGAATACGCAAAATTTGGGTGGCATTGCCATGCGGGTAACGTTGGTTCAGCCGCGACTGCCCTAAAAGCTGGTTTTGAAAAAATTTCCGATTACCCGGTGTACATGGGTTGGTTTGATGACGTGATTAATATCGCAAATAATGGCTATTTTGCCCATGGACGAGGCGAATTTACCGAAGCTTTGGATTTTTACGAGAAGGCTTTTTCGTTAGGGGATGCGCCAGACTGGGCTTTTTGGGGTGCTGCATGTGATGCAGCCATGATCGGCGAAGTTGATAAAGCCTTTAAGTATCTCGACATGGCGATTGATCATGGATTTGATGATCCGGACCAAATTATGGGTTCAAAATATCTTCAAAACTTGCATGACAAAGAGGGTTGGAGTGTCATATTGAAGCGAGTTCAGTAACATAAAACGAGGGTAAACCGGTCCAGGAGGATTTTTCATTGGACCGGTTTACCCTGATAATTGATTGTGATAGTACCTTAGGGCGGATATAGCAATTCCAAAGGCAACCTCGACATTAAGAGATCTTTTTTTTCCGAGCATCGGGATATCAATTATTTGATCGCTTAGTGAAAGCAGATCAGGGTCAACTCCAGTGACTTCATTTCCAACAATTATTAATATTGGATACTTTACTTCCGGCAATTCTGAAAATACAGATACAGATTGGTTCGTTTGTTCAAGCGCCAGTAAATGAAACCCTTCAGACTTTAATTGCCTGGCGGTTTCAACGGCGTTTCGTGAGTAGGTCCACACGACTGATGAACTGGCTCCTAACGCAGTTTTATTTACAGTTGGATTGTCTGGCGTGGTCGTGATGCCACATAAATGAATCCTGGAAACAAACATAGCATCTGCCGTACGAAAAATTGCACCAACGTTCCAGGCAGATCGAATGTTGTCGATCAATACCTCTATCTTTTGTGGTGGTTTACTTGGCGAATAATTATTTTCGACTTCTAAACTGCGCGTAGTCACAAGATATGTATCTGATAAACATAATGGGCATCTCAGACCAAACTCATGATCTGACTTAATGGGGTAACGTAAGCCGCATGATGGGTTTTGGCACAGCCGAATCTCATATGAGCTGGACATGGATAATTACCTCTGATTAATTCTAACTATGAAAAACAGGGACTGCCCAAAAAAGAATTTTAGACAGTCCCTGTTAAGTGTTGACGGTGAAGACTAGATAAAGAGGGAGGCCTCTATCATGCTTGTCTGACTGTTTGTGGAGAAACTGGAGAATCCTGCCTTCCGACAAAGGTTTTGCATGGAAGTGTTTTCTTGTGACATTACAGCGATGATCCGTTTAATTTTTTCGTGCTTGGCCGCTGCAATCAATCTTCGTATCAGTTCAATCCCAATACCTTTGCCTTGGTATTTGT
>CAIVSQ010000521.1 GCA_903908605.1 uncultured Anaerolineae bacterium | reverse complement strand
TGTCATCGCTTTACAAATCACCATGATCGTCAATAATGCCTTTGGTCTGCCAATCAGATCTATTTCATCTCTTCTCACGGCTTTGAGCTAGGCCTTTTATGCACACTGCTCAACTAAATGGAGGCAGTCATGTTTCGAAGACGCCGCCCACAATACCATCGTCATCGCAGCCAGGGCATTCTGCAATATTCTTCAAAGTTTCTCCGGAAACCAGCGGTCCAAATAACCATCCTGGTGATATCCTTTGGCATTGTCTTGTATCTTGCCCTGAGCGGGCAGAGGCCAGGCAATTTCCCATCGGGGTCGCCTGCTTCTACAACACCATTAAGTTTGTCACCTGCAACCTACCCAGCCACAATCAGCCAGGCGGATGCGCACGAACTTTATGGAAAAGATCAGGCTTATTTTCTGGATGTGCGTGAACGCACCGAATGGGACGAAGTTCATATTCCTGCCTCCACCTTATTGCCATTGGGGCAATTACCAGCCTTCGTGGACAAATTCCCTAAAGATAAGTTGATTGTTATCATCAGTGCAGCGGATGATCGTTCCAAAAATGCCCGTGAACTGTTGTTTCAGGCCGGTGTAACCAATGTGACCAGCCTGGTGGGCGGTATTAATGGTTGGCGAGAAAATGAATACCCGACTGAACCGTAAATATATCTCAGCTGTTCCAAGCTTGACCTGGGGCAGGCTTGCATCTATAATTGAAAATGATTTTCAATAGTGAGCGCTTATGAATTCCGAAACCTGGCTAAATGCTCTTTCTGATCATGGTTACCGCCTGACCGGTTCTCGACGGGCAGTGGTGGAGATTGTTGCTGCCAGCAACCACGCCATGACCCCATTGGAAGTATTTGACATGGCTCGGGTCACACATCCTGAGTTAGGCCTGGTTTCCGTCTACCGTACACTTGAAAAACTGGAAGAATTGCATCTCATCCAGCGAGTTCACCAACCTTCGGGCTGCCAGGCTTTTGTATCCGCTAGCCAGGGTCACCAGCACATGCTCTTGTGCCAGATTTGTGGTCAGGTAACTTTTTTTGAAGGCGATGATCTGGATACTCTCATGTCCGCCATCTCGGCCCGGACCGGGTATGTAATTGAAGAACATTGGTTGCAATTATTTGGCAGGTGTTCTAACTGCCGTTCATTCTGAAATTTGGAGAGTACCATGTGCATGTTTTGTGCAGCTGTGCCAGTGGCGGGCGCTTTGGGTGCGAAATTTAACGCCGACCAAAAACGAAATAACAGTCCGGAATCAGGCAAGACAGAGAAGCCAGTTCCCGCGATAACCCTGGGCGTCATGGTTTTGTTATTGATGGGGTCGGTGGTTTACCATTCGACCATGTACAACCAGTAAGATGGGGTAGCAATGACGCATACTCCTCACCGTTTGGAAGTCGAAAATGTCAGTGTTGCCTATGGCGATAAGAATGTATTGAACGAGGTCAGTTTTCAGGTTACACATGGTGCGCGCATTGCTGTAGTGGGACCCAATGGCGCTGGAAAGTCCACCTTATTTAAAGCACTTGTAGGTTTACTGCCATTAAAAACCGGTCGAATATTGATCCATGGTCTCCCGCTTGGCAATCACAAGGATTGTGTGGCATATATTCCCCAGCGAGAGGAAGTGGATTGGCGTTTTCCGGTTTCGGTGAGGGATGTAGTTATGATGGGTAGGTTTAATTCGCATGGCTGGTTTTCACGTCCCAACCCTGCTGATGCGGTTGTCGTGGAACGCAGCCTGGCTGAAATGAGCATCGCGAACCTGTCGGATGTTTCGATTAGCGATCTATCAGGTGGGCAGCAGCAACGTGTTTTCCTGGCACGTGCCCTGGCCCAGGAACCTCACATTCTCTTAATGGACGAACCATTCACTGGTGTTGATATCACCACCCAGGACGCTACACTCAAGCTCCTGGATCGGTTGCAGCAGCGACAGGTGACCACCATCATCTCCACGCATGATCTCAACCTGGCAGCGACACGTTTTGATATGGTTTTGTTGATCAATAAACGTTTGGTAGCCTTTGGAACACCTGCCCAGGCGCTCACACAGGAAAATCTCCAAAAAGCGTTTGGTAACTCCCTGTTGGTGATGGATAGCGGCGCTATGCTGGTGGATGCATGTTGTCCTCCAGATGAAGAACACCACCATGATGTTGTGGTGGAACCTTTTTTTAAAAATGGCGTCTAGGTGCCTGACTCAATCTTTGCCAAATAACCCAGTTGTTCAATTAAATAAAATGTTGGAATATTTTTTATGAATTTCATTGATCTCGTTATTCAACCATTCTCATATGTCTTCATGCAGCGTGGTTTGCTAGCAGGGACGATGGTTGGTATCTTGTGCGCTGTCATGGGTACCTACGTGGTCCTGCGTGGGATGGCCTTCCTGGGGGATGCCCTTGCTCACGCCATCATGCCTGGCGTGGCGATTGCTTATTTGCTGGATGGCAACTTATTGATCGGCGCATTGGTCGCAGCTGCCATCGTTGCCATTGGGATTGGTTTGTTTTCACATCAGGGTGTCATCAAGGAAGATACTGCCATTGGGATCCTTTTTCCCGCTTCACTGTCATTGGGTGTAGCCCTGATTTCATCCATCCGTAGTTCAGCGGTTGACCTTAGTCACATTCTTTTTGGCAATGTTCTTGGAATTTCTACCACCGATTTATGGATCACCTTTGGGCTGGGTTCTATCGTGCTGATCACGGTTTTTTTGTTGTACAGACCGTTTATGGTCATTTCCTTTGATCCAGTGCTTGCCGCTACTTTACGCCTGCCGGCGGAATTATTGCGCATGGTAATGCTGATGCTGCTGGCGTTGACCGTGGTGATTTCGCTTCAGACGGTCGGCGTGGGTCTTTCGGCTGCCATGCTGGTTACCCCGGCGGCGACGGCTTACCTGCTTACCCGTCGCCTGGCTCCCATGATGGCTATTTCTGCTGTGATTGGTGCAATCTCATCCCTGGTTGGTTTGTTCATCAGTTTTTATTTGGGCCTTGCTTCTGGCTCTGTGATCGTGCTAACCGCCACGCTTATTTTCATGGTGGTTTTCTTGATAAAAAAAGGCAGGCGATAGCTCGTGAATGCGGGTGGTTGGATTTTTCGATTGGTTATGACTGCTGCCTGTCTTGGGTTGCTGACCGGCTGTGTGGCGATCAGCCAAAATGCTGCCGCCTCCCAGGATGTTCAAGCCTATATGATTGTGACAGCCAACCCGGAACCCAGCAATACCCCGTTTCAGCCTGTATCAATGGACGGATCGCGGCCGGGGGAATTGCCTGCGACACTTCTCCCAACTCCCACAGATACCTCCACGCCGCTACCCTCACCGACAGCAGAACCTACCCAGACCATCCAGCCTACTTCCACTTTTTTACCGACTGTGCCACCTCTGCCCAGCGATACGCCTCTGCCGACGGACTTGCCGGTTAACACCCCCACCAGCCTACCCCCGGATACCCCCATACCTCAGCCATCGGTTGAACGACCTCAGTATGCCATTTCCGCTTTACTGGATTACGCTGGACATGGACTGGTTGTGAGCGAGGTGGTGCTTTATCCCAACCGAACGACCTACCCGTTATCGAATATTGTCTTGGGTGTCAATTCGAATTTATGGACAGGCGTTTTTGGCCTGCAAACCCTGGCAGTAAATGACCAACCCACGGTCAACTACAGCCTTTCTGGTCAATGGCTGACTGTTTACCTGACTGAACCACTTCAACCTGGCCAATCCATCAAAATTGGTATCGGTTATCAGCTTTCTCTCCCTTATAGTTCTGCCAAGTTCGAAAATTTTGGATATACCGCCAGGCAAACCAACCTGATAGATTGGTATCCCTTTGTGCCACCTAATATTGGTGGGGAATGGGTATTACCGGCCCCCTATGCTTATGGCGAAAATCTTGTCTACGACAAGGCCGATTTCAGAATTAGCCTGATGTTTGCTGACCCGGCCAATGCGCCCGTTGTGGCAGCATCTGCGCCGGCATCGTATGAAAATGGGGCACTGATGTATACATTGCCAAATGCTCGCAATTTCACCTTTTCTGCCAGCCAGGAATACCAGCTCAACACAGCGGATGCCAACGGCGTTACTATTTACAGTTATTCTTTTGGGTCAAACCCGAATGCTGCTGCGATGGTCCTTGAGATGACGCGCTTATCGGTTATTACCTATACGGCTGCTTTTGGGCCTTATCCCCACACCAGTTTGACGGTTTGCGAAACGGATTTGAATGATGGTCTGGAAACGGATGGACTGTATTTTCTCGCCAGTAGTTTCTACCGTGAGTTTAGCGGCGGGGTAAAAAACAACCTGACCACCATTGCTATTCATGAAACAGCTCACCAGTGGTGGTATGGTTCGGTTGCCAACAATCAGGCCGTTGAACCCTGGTTGGATGAAGCGCTGGCAACCTACAGCGAGCATGTTTTCTTCGAAAATAATTACCCCGATCTGTTGCAGTGGTGGTGGAATTTCCGTGTGTATTCTCACGGTGCGGTCTCTGGTTGGGTTGATTCGAAAGTTTATGACACATCAAGTTTTAGTACTTACGTGACTTCTGTTTATTTCAACGGCGCTGTCTTTTTGCAATCCTTGCGTGACAGGATTGGAAACCAGGTATTTTTGGAATTTATTCGTGATTACTATACCCGGAATAACGGCAGAATCGCGACCGCAGCCGATTTTTTTTCCATCCTGGATTTACATACCAGCGTGGATACCTCTGACCTGGTCAACGCAAATTTTAATTACCGCTAATCATGCCAAAATATCCTATTCAAGTTGTAT
Organism: uncultured Anaerolineae bacterium; assembly: GCA_903908605.1. GTDB lineage: Bacteria > Chloroflexota > Anaerolineae > Anaerolineales > Villigracilaceae > UBA5195. Next base: position 4,265 of record CAIVSQ010000521.1, on the reverse strand, counting down.
ATCTAGCAATCCTGTTGATGATCCTGACCGCGTGTAGTACAAACGGGGCTACACCGACGCCAGAAACATCCAAACTAATTACCCCGATCATTGAATCGACAAAGCAACCAGACTTACTGCCGACCCCGACGCAAATGGTCGAATCCACCCTGTTACCTCAATACCAGGTCAAAGCATTGATGAATTATGACGCTGGGATACTGGACGTGACCCAGGTGATCACCTTTACCAACCGCAGCGGGGTGGAAATACCAGATATGATCCTCGCGGTTCAGCCCAACCGTATTCAAGGTGTTTTTAAGTTGGTCGAGCTAAGCCAGGATCATCAAAAGGTGAAAAATCCCCAGTTGGAAGGGCAATTGTTAAAATGGGTGCCCAAGTCTCCACTTCTTCCCGATCAGAGTACAAGGATTGATCTCGTTTTTCAGCTGGACCTGCCAGAAATTCAGGAGGCGGATCCGAATGTCAGTCGGCCCCAGATTTTTGGTATTTCTCCCTCGCAAGTTAATTTGACTGATTGGTATCCCATGTTGGTTCCGTACCAGGCTGGTGAGGGATGGTGGTTGTCTGACCCTTGGTATTATGGAGAACATCTGGTTTACCCATTGGCCAACTTCGATGTCAACCTGTCATTTACAGATCCTTCCCGGTCTCCTGTCGTGGCTGCCAGTACTCTGGCCCAACCAACAATGGGTGGGCATCGTTATGTGTTAACCAATGGTCGTGGTATCACCTTATCCATCAGCCGGAAATACCGTGTACTGACCACCGAGACCAATGGCGTTACTGTGTTGAGTTACTTTTTTCCGGGGGATGAAAGCGCCGGACAAGCCGTTCTCGATACCACTGCTCGTGCTGTAAAAACCTTTAGTTCCCTGTTTGGCCAATATCCACATAAGGCCATTTCGGCGGTGCAAGGTGATTTTAAAGACGGCATGGAATTTGATGGCTTGTACTTTCTCAGCGACCCACTTTATGAACAATACGATGGCACATCCAATAATTACCTGACCATGATCGCAGCTCATGAAACCAGCCACCAGTGGTGGTTCAGTCGCGTAGCCAGCGATCAGGCCAATCACCCATGGTTGGACGAATCTCTGGCTACCTACTGCGAAAAAATTTATTATGAAATTAATTATCCTGGTTCGGTCCGCTGGTGGTGGGCCACCCGGATAGATTTTTACTCTCCCAGCGGGACGATTGATGGCAAAGTTGCCAGTTATGATGGTTTTTTGCCATATACCAATGCCACCTATCGCATGGGGGCGCGTTTTCTTGAGGATCTGCGGCAAGCTGTTGGCGAGGAGGCCTTTTTTGTTTTTCTCAAAGATTATGCATCGCAGTTGGATGGGAAAATCGCCACCCAGGAGGACTTTTTCCGGATTCTACGTTTGCACAGCAATGCGGATATCCGAGCTATCCTGGCCAAGTATTTTTCAAATTCTCCCGCGAATTCGGGCGGTAATTAAGCGTTGATTGTTGGAATGGGTGTATAGGTACATGCTCGATCCAGAGAGATATTTAACATACAGCCTGGTTGTCCACCCCTATGGTGCAGCTGTTACGCGAATACTGGCTGCGGCGGTAAATGCCGTCGAGCCTGCTGAGGCTGTCAGCCGTTTTGTCTATCGTGATGGTGCGAATCTGGTCATTCGCCAGCGAAGTGGATACCCGCCACAGGAACAGGTCATCTCACTGGAACAGGTTCGTAAAATATATATTGTGGGCCTTGGCAAGGCAGCCCATGCCATGATCCGCCCACTGTTGCAAATGCTGGAAGATAGGCAGCCGAAGGGGTTGCTGATTGTTAAGCATCCTGCCGGTGATATCCCTGCAAATTTTGAGCAGGTGATCGGCAACCATCCAGTACCGGGGAGCGGGAGCTTATTGGCCGGCCAAAAACTTAAAAGCTTTACAGCCGAACTTTCCCAGGACGATCTCTTGATTTGCCTGATATCCGGCGGAGGGTCGGCCCTGGTTACCTCGCCACATCCTGGGGTTTCCCTGCATGATATGCAGGTCCTGACATCCTCCCTGCTTGCATGTGGAGCGCGCATCGATGAAATCAACACCCTGCGCAGGCACCTTGATGAGGTCAAGGGCGGTGGTCTCGCCCGCCTGGCAGCCCCAGCCCGGGTAGTAAGCCTGATCCTTTCGGATGTGGTTGGCAGTCCGCTTGAAGCCATCGCTTCCGGGCCAACTGCCCCCGACCCAAGTACCTCCGCAGATGCGTTGGCTATCCTGGATAAATATGGTCTGCGCGCAAGGACCCCAGCCGGCATCTTGAGTTTTCTTGAATCGACTCATGAAACACTAAAGCCTGGGGATGCCTTGTTCCAGCGCGTGCAAAATGTGCTCGTTGGTGATAATTGCCTGGCAGCCCAGGCGGGCTTAAAACAAGCGGGTCTGGAGGGTTTTGACACTGTATTAATCGGCAATGACCTGCAAGGCGAAGCCCGCGAGGCGGCCCTGGTACTGGTTGATTTATTGCGCAGCGCACTGAAAAAGAGATTGAGCACCGACCGGCCATTTTGCATGGTGTTCGGTGGTGAGACTACTGTTACCCTGCTTGGCCCTGGGAAAGGGGGGCGAAATCAGGAACTGGCCCTGGCAGCGGTAAACATAATAAAAGATTTGCCAGGCAGCCTATTGGTTACCCTGGGCACGGATGGGGAGGATGGTCCTACCGACGCGGCTGGGGCGGTCGTTACCCCCGAAAGCGCAGGCAGGGGGCTGGCGGCAGGGATGCGTTCGACGGATTTCCTGGCCAACAATGACGCCTTTGGTTACTTTTCATGCCTTAATGATTTATTGAAACCCGGACCGACCGGTACGAATGTAAACGATCTCAATTTTCTATTTGGGTTTTGAACAGGCTTCAGGCATCGTAGTAGCTAAAGAATCGAAATATCAACCTGAGCACCACGACGGTAAAAATATGGGCATTCACAGGACCTGGTCCAATGAATGCCCATTTATATTTGTTCGTTTATGCTAAATTTGGGCTTATTTACGGCCTTTTTTTGCAGCAGGTTGTTTCTTGGCGGGGACACTTTCATAAGCCTGGTGAAGCGGAACCGGCACGCCTTCACGTACACGCAGGTTAAGCATCTCAACAAAAACAGAGAAGGCCATGGCAAAGTAAATGTAACCTTTTGGAATTTGCTGGTGCAGCCCTTCCACCAATAGCGAGGTTCCGATCAATAAGAGGAAACTGAGCGCCAGGATTTTTACGGTTGGGTGGCCATTCACAAACTTGCTGATCCCTTCGGAGGCGAAAAGCATGATCACGACCGCAATGATGACCGCCATGATCATGACGAGGATATTGTTTGCCATACCCACGGCAGTGATGACTGAATCCAGCGAGAAAACGATATCGAGCAGACCAATTTGGATGACTACAGCTGTGAGTGTTACGGCAGTTTTTGATGCGCCGTGTTCTTCAGTTTTGCCTTCCAGTTTGTCGTGAATTTCCATGGTGCTCTTCCCGATTAGGAAGAGACCGCCTGCCAGCAGAATAATGTCACGCCCGGTGATCCCGATCGATAAAACGGTAAAAAGTGGTTCTTCCAGCCGAATTATCCAGCTCAGAGAGAGCAGCAGCAGGATGCGGGTGACCAGCGCGATAATCAGGCCGATCTGTCTGCCTTTATTTTGTTCTTCTTTTGGAAGCTTGTCGGAGAGAATGGAAATGAAAACGATGTTGTCTATGCCGAGCACAATTTCGAGAAGGGTAAGCGTGAGCAATGCGATTCCGTTCTCAAGGGTAAAGAAATTTGCCATGAAATACTCCTAAATCAGAATAAATTTATTTTACTCGAATCACGTCGATTCATGGAATGAAGTCTGGCTTTTCAATTGCACCCGGAGATGATTTAATTCTTCAGGTCATGTAATCATCCGTTTTTTAGGTAACTCAAGTTGGAAGAACAATAAAATGGAAATCATCCCTGTCTTAATCCTCCAGGTCCTTTCATTGACCTGGTTTGGTTTTCCCTTTGTTTTGAACCGCAAAAACCTCGATCCGTTCTTTCCCTTTTTTTCGATATTATCCCGTTTTAATGTCAGGACACCAACTTCCCCTGTTCGGAGCAAGTGGGTTCCACCACAGGCAACCCTGGCAAATCCGGAAACTTCTTAATACCTTCCTTGTAAGGGTTCGTCAGAAAATGCACTTGTGAGGTGGATGTCTTCATCGATAATTTTCTGAACATCGACCGCGAGTTTTGCCAGGTGAGGGCCGATGCTCTCGGGCCATG
>CAIVSQ010000520.1 GCA_903908605.1 uncultured Anaerolineae bacterium | reverse complement strand
GTTTGGTTTGAACTGCGCCGTTGGGGCTTTGGCAACGCCGGTTTTGTACGTGCCGTCGATGATGTCAGCTTTGATGTGCGTCGTGGTGAGGCCATTGCCGTGGTGGGTGAATCGGGCTGTGGGAAATCCAGTTTGATGAAAACCATCCTGGGCCTTCATAAACCCACCAAGGGGTCCATCAGCTTTAATGGCAAGGATATCAGCAAGTTTGATACCAACACCATGCGCTGGTATCACTCCCAGGTCGGTTACGTTCAACAAGATCCATTTGGCGCGTTGCCGCCCTTTATGACCATCAAACGCATCCTCGAGGAACCACTCATTATCGGTGGCGTCAAGGATAAGGCCGAGCGCTTGCATCGTATTCGCAAGACCATGGAAGAAGTAAAACTGGCCCCGGTGGAAGATTTCCTCGAGAAGTTTCCTCACATGCTCAGCGGTGGTCAGCTCCAACGCGTTGTGATTGCCCGCGCCATGATCCTTGAACCCAAGTTTATTGTGGCAGATGAACCGGTTTCCATGTTGGATGCCTCGGTTCGCGTGGAAATTCTCAAGCTGCTGCGCGGTTTGCAGGAAAAGCACAACCTCTCGGTGATTTATATCACCCACGATCTCTCCACCGTCAGTTACTTCTCCGAGCGCATCTTCGTCATGTACGCCGGGCGTCTGGTGGAAAAATCCAAGGTTCAGGATCTTCTTCAAAATGCCGCTCACCCATATACCCATGCACTTCTGCTGGGCACCTCCGATCCCGATGCCGCTAATGCCAAGACATTCAAAGAAGTGCCGCCAGGCGAACCACCCAGCCTGGTGAAACCACCCGAGGGCTGCCGTTTTCATCCGCGATGTTCGCGTATGATCAAGGGCGAATGTGATCTTAAACTTCCGCCTGAAATTGAAATTTCTCCAGCCCACCAGGTTTCATGTTGGTTGAGCAAGCAATGATTCGCATCAGCTCGCGCGCTATCCTCGTGATTGGGTTTATCCTGGTGCTACTGGGATTTGTCCTGCCCTTCTTGATGGTGTTGAAGGTGCTCGAGTCAACCTATTTTCTGAATTTCTTTTCCTACACAGTCTCTCTGCTCGGAATCTTCCTTGGCTTGATGGGCTCTGCCCGCATGGCCGCAGAAATCAAACGCACGCGTGATGAATAATCTGGATTAACAAAGGGCCCGCCTGGCAAAGGCGGGTCCTTTTAATACTGAAATTTAAATAAAAGTCCGATTTTTCTTGTCGTTCATCAAGAGGTGCGTTATTGGAAAACACAGGCTGAATCGTTTTGGGTAGAAAAAGTCCAGTATAATATCTTCCAATCTAAATACGGGAGTCGTCCGTGACAGAACAGAAAACGAAACAACCACTTCTGGAAGTAAAAGGCCTCAAAACATATTTCTACACCGAAGACGGCGTGGTGAAGGCTGTGGATGGTGTCGATTTTCATGTATATCCTGGTGAAGTGATGGGCCTGGTTGGCGAATCGGGTTGTGGCAAGAGTGTCACCTCCCTTTCAATTATGCGTCTGATCAGTCCGCCCGGAAAAATTGTGGCTGGCGATATTCTTTTTGAAGGCAAAGATCTTGTACATGCCAGCGAAGAGGAAATGATCAAGGTCCGGGGAAACCGGGTTTCGATGATTTTTCAACAACCCCAGACCGCCCTCAACCCAGTCTTTAAGGTTGGCGACCAGATCGCTGAGGTCCTCAGCATTCACCAGAGTATGGGCAAAGAAAAAGGTCGTGCCCGCGCTGTTGAGTTGCTGAAAATGGTCGGCATCCCCGATCCTGAACGGCGCGCAGAATCCTACCCCCACGAGCTTTCCGGTGGGCAGGCCCAACGTGTGATGATTGCCATGGCGCTTGCTTGCGTCCCCGACCTGTTGATTGCAGATGAACCCACCACCGCGCTGGATGTCACCATCCAGGCCCAGATTCTTGACCTGATGCGTAATTTGCGTCAAAACATCGGTACCGCCATCATTCTCATCACCCACGATCTAGGGGTGGTCGCAGAAATGGCAGAGCGTGTGGCGGTTATGTATGCGGGTTATATCGTCGAACAGGCTGATGTTCAGCCGTTGTTTGAAAAACCTCTGCATCCCTATACCCAGGGCCTGATCGGGTCCATCCCGATCCTTGGCAAGCTCAAGGAGCGCCTGGAAGTCATCCCTGGCTCCGTGCCCAACCTCGTCAACCTGCCGGCTGGATGTCGCTTTGCGCCTCGCTGCCGTGCCCGAACAGAATATGCCCTTTCCATCTGTACAGAAAAAGAACCCGGGTTGGTTTCATACAGCCCGAATCATCTGGTGCGCTGCTGGCTCTATCAGGATGCTGACGGTCACCAGGCACCGCTCAAATAACACCCCAACGCGGAGTTCTTAATGAGCCTAAATCCAACAAATGAATTGATCAAGGTAAATAATCTTGTTAAATACTTCCCTGTCCGCGAAGGTCTCCTTCAGCGTGTCAAGGATTATGTGCGCGCTGTCGATAATGTCAGCTTTGTAGTTCGCGAAGGTGAAACGCTGGGCATGGTCGGTGAATCTGGTTGTGGAAAAACAACAGTTGGCCGAACAATGCTGCGCCTGATTGAACCCACCTCCGGCTCTGTCATGATTGATGGCAAGGATGTCTTTAAGCTGTCTGGTAGTGAATTAAAGATCATGCGCCGCAATATGCAGATTATCTTCCAGGATCCGTATGCTTCACTCGATCCGCGTATGCCGATTGGTGAATCGGTCATGGAAGGCCTGAATATTCATCGCATCGGCACCCCCAAAGAGCGTTATGAGATCATGCTCGACACGCTCAAAAAGGTAGGGTTGGAAGATTACCATGCTCGTCGCTACCCCCACGAATTTTCGGGTGGTCAGCGTCAGCGTATTGGTATAGCGCGTGCCCTGGCCCTGCGTCCCAAGTTCATCGTCTGTGATGAGCCTGTTTCCGCCCTGGATGTTTCCATTCAATCCCAGGTGCTGAATATTCTCAAAGATTTGCAACAAGAATTTGGTCTGACTTATCTCTTTATTGCCCACAACCTTAGCGTTGTGGAACATATCTCCAACCGCGTAGCGGTCATGTACCTTGGCAAAATGGTGGAACTGTCTGGCCGCGATGATTTGTTCGCGGATCCCAGGCATCCGTACACCCGCGCTTTAATGTCTGCCATTCCGATTCCTGACCCGACTCTCAAGCGTGAGCGCACCATCCTCAAAGGCGACGTGCCCAGCCCGCTTAACCCGCCTTCCGGCTGTCGTTTCCATCCGCGTTGCCCTATTGCGGTGGCGGTCTGCTCACAGCAGGAACCTGAATTCCGCGAAGTTGGTCCTGACCATTGGGTTGCCTGCTGGGAGGCATAACCTCGTATTTTCCGAGAGGTGGTTATGCCTGATCGCGTGTTAATTGTTGACGACCAGAAAGGGCTCAGCCGGCTCCTGCGTTCAGCCATTGAAACACTTGGGCATGGTCTTTTGGTATCCGAAGCGCCATCTGGCGAAGAAGCGTTACTGGAAGCCAGGCGCACCCACTTTGACCTGCTCATTGCAGATTTTCGCTTGCCCGGGATTACCGGGTTGGAATTGATGAAAAAATTTCGCACAATCACCCCGGGGGGCAAGGTGATTATCATTTCTGGCGTGGCTGAACCACGCATGTTCCGCGAAATTACCGAAGCTGCTCCTGAAGCCTTTTTCGCAAAACCACTGCCGATGAGCGATTTTCTCGCGACGGTGGAAAATTGCCTCGGAATTCCTTCCACCGTAGTTACTTCTGTTGAAAAAACCATCGCCCCCAATCCTGTTCAAAAAAATGAGATGAACCTGGGCGATTCCTTAATCAGTCTGCGAAAAAACTTAAACGCGCAGGCTGTTTTGCTGTTGGATGGTGAAGGCGGTGTGGTGGCTGCCGCAGGTGAATTACCAGACCGGGCCAACCACGGAATGCTTTTTTCAGACCTCATCAACCTGCTTGGGATTGCCAACCGTGCTGCGGGCTGGATTGATCACCCTGAACGTCACATTCACTTCTTTGGTGGTGATGAAAACGATGCCATCTTGCTTCCATTGGGTCCCTCATTTGCACTCTTCCTGGTTGGAAAAGGATTGTCGGATGCTGGCTTGCTGGCCAAGCGCCTGGGGCTGATTTTTGCCATCCGCCAGGAGCTTCTGGATCAGCTCTCGCGTCTCCAGACCCAGCAGCCCGAATCCGGGCCATTGCAAGAGGTACCACCGGGCTTTTTACCCATCCAGCCTGGTTTGGCAGCGCAAACACTTGATGGGGGCATCAGTCCTTCCTCCGAAGCGCCTGTGGCGGTTGAAGAAATGTCGGAGGATTTCTTGAGCCTCTTTGACCAGCTTCCAGGGAAAAAAGTCGATGCGAACTCCTTTTGGGATAGTGCTGTCGAGCAAGGTACAAATTTTACCCAGCCCGATAAATTGACTTACGAACAAGCTTCGCGCCTTGGCCTTACACCAGACTCGGCGCAAGATAAAAATTTGTGATAAAATCTGACGCGCTCGTTGGGGTGTGGTGCAACGGCAGCACATCAGCCTTTGGAGCTGAGTATCTAGGTTCGAGTCCTGGCGCCCCAGCCTATGGAACATTTGCCCTGTAAAGGGTGCCTCACTATGCTAGGCTTTGCGCCCCTTACCGGTGCAGAGCCTTTTTGTTTGCCCATTTGGGGCAGGAGAATCCGATGAAAATTACCGCTGTTTTGCTCGCGGCCGGGCAGGGGACCCGCATGAAGTCCGATTTGCCCAAGATGCTGCACCCCATTTGTGGACGGCCCATGTTGTTTTACGCCCTGGATGCCGCCCATTCGGTCAGTACCGAAACACCTTTGGTGGTCATTGGTCATGGCGCCGAAGCGGTCCGCGAAGCGATCGCTGGCGCGGCTAACTGTGTGGTCCAGGAACAGCAGCTTGGCACCGGTCATGCTGTCATGCAGGCCGAAGCCAGCCTCAAAGGAAAGACTGACCTGGTGCTTGTCACCTATGGGGATATGCCCTTGCTGCGTACCGAAACCCTCGAAAAACTCGTCGCCGCCCAGCAAGCCAACCCGGGACCCATCAGCATGTTAACGATTGTCCACGATAACCCACGTGGTTTTGGCCGTGTTCTGCGCGCTCCGGATGGCACGGTTGCTGCGATTGTGGAAGAAAACCAGGCTACCCCGGACCAACTGCAGGTCAAGGAGCTCAATGTCGGTGGTTATTGCTTTGATGCCAACTGGCTATGGGCGAGTCTTCACCAGGTGCCGCTCTCGCCCAAGGGCGAGTATTACCTCACTGATACTGTTGAACTGGCGGTAAAAGCTGGTCTGCCCGTACAAGCCATCGTCATGGAGGATTTTGGCGAAACCATCGGTGTCAACACCCGCGTTCATCTCTCCGAAGCTGAGACAGCCATGCGCGCCCGCATCAACGAAGGCCACATGCTGGCCGGTGTTACCCTGGTGGATCCCCCCAGCACATATATCGAGTACCAGGTCAGTATTGGCCGTGACACGGTTATTTGGCCAAATACCTACCTGTTTGGCAGCACCGTTATCGGTGAACACTGCCAGGTTGGACCCGGTTCACACATCAGCGATACGCGTGTGGGCAACCACAGCAAGTTGCTGATGTCCGTTACCGAAGGCGCTGTTATCGAGGACCATGTCGACATGGGGCCATTTGCCCGCTTGCGTAAAGGCGCTCATCTTTCCAGCCACGTTCACATGGGCAATTTTGGTGAAGTCAAAGACTCCACCCTCGGCCCTGGTGTTAAGATGGGTCACTTTTCATACATTGGCAATGCCACCATTGGCGCTGAAACCAATATCGGCGCAGGTACCATCACCTGCAATTACGACGGTGAGAAAAAACACGCTACCATCATTGGTGAGGATGTATTTATCGGCTCGGATACCATGTTGGTGGCTCCCATCACACTCGGGGATGGCGCACGTACCGGCGCCGGGTCAGTTGTCACCAAGAACGTGCCTAGTGACACCCTGGTGGTGGGCGTTCCTGCCCGTGCCATCCGCAAATTGGAACGTAAACCCAAAAAGCCCTGATCTACCCAGTGTTACCCCTTTGTTCCTCATTCAGCACCACTTTACAGGGAAAAAAGATGATCACTATCACAACCGAAGATTCCAGATTTATGGTTGACCTCGCAATCGAGGCCCGCCGGCGAGCTTATGCACCCTACTCCAACTACGCCGTTGGCGCTGCGCTGCGTACCAAAGGTGGCCGAATTTTTACCGGGGTTAACATTGAGAACGCCGCCTATCCCACCACGATCTGTGCCGAGCGTGTCGCCATGTTTACCGCAGTTGCCCAGGGTGAAAAAGAATTTGAAGTAATAGCCGTGGTTACTGCGAATGGTGGTTATCCCTGCGGCGGTTGTCGCCAGGTGATGGCCGAGTTTGGCCTGGACACAGTGGTAATTATTGCCGATGAGACCGGTCGTGTCATTGAGCAAACCACCGTCAATGGGCTGCTACCTGGTGCTTTTACACCGGCCCATCTGATAATCTAAAAACTTACGGTAAGGTGTTCATTGACGCATCTTGTTTACCTGGCCCTTGGTACCAATCTCGGCGATAAGCTGGCCAATTTACGTTCGGCGATTAAGGCCCTCGCTCCGGATGTAGATGTGCTTTCCGAATCCGGGGTGTATGAGACCGAACCTTGGGGTTTTGTTGATCAACCTGCTTTTCTCAATATGGTTGTTCGGGCTCAAACTGGACACACCCCTGTTGAGCTTCTTCAGCGCGTAAAAGAAATTGAAACTACACTGGGTCGTACACCCACCTTCCGCAACGGTCCCCGCCTGATTGACGTTGATATTTTATTTTATGACGATTTAGCCCTCAATGCACCAGGGTTGGTGATCCCACATCCACGCTTGCAAGAACGCACCTTTGTCCTTGTTCCATTGGCCGATGTTGCTCCAGACCTGGTGCATCCCGTCTTGGGTGCCACCATCGCGCAATTACTGGGAAAGATGGATCTGACTGGAATTAAACTTTTTTCCAGCTAACCCGTATGTTAAAGACCCTTTAATGTAGCGGGCCTGGTTGTTTGTTATACTGAGATTTAAAATTGGAGGATCCGATGAGTGAGTTGAAATCTCTTAACTGGAAGCAAAAGCCCGGGGTGGGTTATACTGTCGCGCGCCGGGCTGATGGTGGTATGAATTTAACCTTTATGGATTTGAGTGAACAAACCATGGCCGATTGGCGTGAGTTCGCATTCGAGCACCTGATGGATTCTGATCGCCTTACGCGCAACCTGTACGACCTGCGTGATGTGGCCGACATTTCAGAAAAAGCGATCAAATTGGCGATTGAAGTCAACAGTGATCCTTCCACCCGCAATTTGCGTGTGGCCGTTGTGGTGGCTTCCGAGAGTGCCCGCGATGCGATTCTCAATGTTGCCGCTGGTGTGGTCGGCAGTGGCGCCGCTATCCGTATCTTTACCCGCATGGCGGATGCTGAGGCATGGCTGGCCAAATCGATGGAACAAATCGTTTAAATGCTGTTACAGATTGGTTCGCAGCTGTTTGAATGGGGTTCCCGCACCTATTTAATGGGTATCCTGAACGTTACGCCGGATAGCTTTTCAGGGGATGGGCTTATGCCGTCAGTGCTCTCCGCCCGTCAGGGGCTGGATCGTGCACTTGCCCAGGCGGGCGCTTTCCTGGCAGCAGGTGCAGATATTCTCGATATCGGCGGCGAATCAACCCGGCCTGGCTCAAATGTGGTTGAGGCCGAAGAGGAGCTGGAACGTGTAATACCGGTGATCAGTGCGATCGCGCGTGAATATCCCAGCGCGGTTATTTCCGTGGATACCTACAAAGCTCGTGTGGCGGCAGAAGCGCTGTCAGCCGGTGCCCACATCGTTAATGATGTCTGGGGCTTGCGTGCCGATTCTGATCTTGCGGCAGTGGTTGCAAAAAACCAGGCGCCGGTCATCCTTATGCATAATCGCAGTACCCCCGCCAACGCCCGCATCCAGGAAAAGCTGGGAGGGCGCTATGAGGGCATGCACTACACCGACCTTGTTGCAGATGTATGCGCTGAGTTGATGGAATCTGTTTCGCTTGCCCGCCAGGCCGGTCTTTCAGAAGATAAAATCATCCTCGATCCAGGCATCGGCTTTGGCAAGACCACCCAGCAAAATCTTGAATTGGTTAACCGGCTGGCCGATATCCGCGCGCTTGGGTTCCCCATCCTGCTAGGTCCTTCACGTAAGTCCTTTATTGGTTATACCCTCAACCTGCCTCCAGACCAGCGCATTGAAGGCACCGCTGCTGCTGTTGCCGTGGGTATTGCGCGCGGTGCAGATATCATCCGTGTCCATGATGTGGCCGTGATGGCCCGTGTGGTGCGCATGACCGACGCCATGGTGCGCCCGGCTGCTCATTCCGCCTGAGTTAATTGTTTATATGTGCGGTTTTATCTTTTACCGATAGGATCTTTCATGTCTTCTGACTATGACGATAATCTGTTACGCCGGGCCATCATCCATGCCAAGGCTGGAGAGCAGGATCTTGCCCGCCGCTATCTCGAGCTGGCCATTGCAACTGCGGATGATCGCGAGACCCGTACCCAGGCCAACTACTGGATGTCCCAAATCTGCGTGAATCCGGCTGAAAAACGCAAGTATTTGGAGGATACCATCGCCAATGACCCGGGCCATCCAGAAGCCCGAAAAGCGCTTGCAATTTTGGATGGCAGGATCAAGCCTGGGGATATCGTCAACCCGGACGCCTTGCCAGCCCAACAACAGGGCACCCAGGCAGGTTCCGCCGACCGGTTCACCTGTCCCAAATGCGGCGGGCGCATGGTCTTTGACGGAGATGGGCGCACCCTGATCTGCGAGTACTGCGCTCGTAACCAGGGCCTTAACACGGCAGCCCCGCAGTTTGAGCAGGATTTTATTATCGCCATGGCGACTGGCAAGGGTCACCGCACCCCCATCAAGATTCAGGTTTTTAACTGCAAGGGTTGCGGTGCCGAGTTTATTCTCCCCGCCCAGCAAATATCGGCGGTGTGTTCCTACTGCGGTTCCGCCCATGTCGTTTCTGTCACGCGTGAACTGGTTGAGCCGGATTCAATTATTCCCCATGCATTTAACCAGCAACAGGCCGGGGATTTGCTGGTGGCCTGGTTGAAAAAGAACAAGGTCAAAATTGATGAAAAGCTGTTGCTTCCCAAGGGCCTTTACCTCCCAGTTTGGACGTTTGATATGCTTGGACTGGTCCCCTGGAGTGGCACAGTCTACCGCAACAAGCAGCGGGTCGCTGTTTCTGGCGAGGAAAGTGTCAGCTATAACGACGTCGTCATTCCCGGCGTCCGCCGTTTTGCAGCCCTGCTCCCCGCACTTCTGCCAGATTACGATACCTCGAGCGCCCCTGCATATGACCCAGGCTATCTTTCTGGTTGGCCTGCGGAAGTCTATGAGTTGGCCATGTCTGATGCTTCTCTCGAAGCCCGTAAGCAATCTGTGGACAAAGTGCGCGCCCGCATCAAGTCGGACAAGGGTTATGTCGAGGATCTGAATTACAGTACCTCCAACCTTTCGATCCTGTCCTTTAAGCTGGTCTTGATCCCACTCTGGACGGTTACTTACGTATTCGAGGACCATGAATATCGCGTTCTCATCAACGGACAGACCGGCAAAGTGCATGGCGAAACACCAAAAAAGGGTTTCACGGGCTGGCTGGATGCAATCCTCGGTGAAGAATAATTCCCAGGTTTCAGCGATGGTGGATAACCGGTTGTTTGCATGAGACCGCCATAAAGCTTTGGTTTACCCAAGTGCCTTTTTATTTCAATCCCTTGTAACAAAGGTTGACCGAATCAGATTGACCTGTTGTTAATTCTCATGATCGCATAGGAGTGACCATGACAGCCCCCAAGCGTGATATTTACCTGCTTTCACCCAAACAGCTCAGCCCAGAAACCATCGCTGTGGCATTCGCCAAGACCTCGCGCGCGCCAGAATCGTTTCGCGAAATAGCCGCCGAGTTGAACGATGAAAAATCTGCCCAGTTTCATGAGAAATGGGTACTTGGTTATGGGCACGCATCGGTTGCCGAGCATGCTGTTTTGCACCTGGCGATTGAAAATGCGTCACGGCTTGCCATGGAGGGGATCGAATCCAACCGCCTGGCATCCTATACCGAAAAATCCACCCGCTATCAAAAATGGGATCTGGAAAATTTCCATATCCCCGCCGAGTTGGAAGATCATCCCCTGCGTGCTGAATACATTGCCACCTGCCGCCTGTTATTTGAAACCTATGCGGCTGCACTCGAACCGCTTCGGACCCAGGTGGAAAAAACTTCCCCCCGCCGCGAAAATGAAACCAACGAAGCCTGGGATCGCCGCATTCGCTCACAATATGTGGATGTTTGCAGGTTTTTATTGCCAGCTGCATCGCTTGCCAATGTGGGCATGACCGCCAATGGCCGTGTTTTGGAGAGCGCCATCCGCAAGTGGACCTCAAGTCCCCTGCTGGAGATGCGCGAAATCGGTGAAACTGTCAAATCTGCAGCAAAAGCAGAAATTCCCACGTTGTTGAAGTATGCCGAGCCTCTGCCGTACCTGCTCGAAACATCCACTGGCCTGGCTCAAATTGCTCAAACCCTGCAACCCGGCCCAATCGATGAGGATTGGTGTCAATTGGTGGATTACGATCAGGCTGGCGAACAACGGGTTCTGGCTGCAGCATTGTATCGATTTGCTGGCGTTAGCTACCAGCAGGCGCTTGCCATGGTGCAAACCACATCAGACCCGGCCGGGCTGGCGGATGAGTTGCTCAAACGTCTTGGTCGTTTCGATGTGCCCCTCCGTGAGTTGGAACATTCCACCTACACCTTTGATTTGATGATGGACCAGGGTGCTTATGCAGAATTTAAGCGCCACCGCATGATGACCCAAACCCCGCAGAGCCTTACCTGCACGCATGGTTATGCTGTTCCCCGCCGCTTCGCCGATGCCGGTTTCCTCGATCGTTACCACCATGCCATGCGCACAGCCGGTGAATTCTGGCAAAAAATGGCCGCCTGGAACCCGGATGTTGCCCAATACGTCGTCCCCAATGGCTATAACCGGCGCGTCTTGGCCACCTTCAATTTGCGCGAAGCTTATGCTTACTGTCAGATCCGCACGGCAACCAACGCGCACTTTTCCATCCGGCGGATTGCCCAACGCATGGCCGAGGAAATTCGCCGTGTTCACCCGCTGCTGGCCGCCTACATGAAACTCCAGGATGAAGACTGGCAGGGTATTGAAACCAGTTACTTTATCGCCACCCGCTGATAATGACACAGGCAAACAAAAAGACAGGCTGCAGAAATGGCCTGTCTTTTTGTTTGTGCACTGTTTTCTCCAGTTTATGACCTGGATGTTGACATTGCGAATTCTTCCAATAAGTCATTGCTGACCTGAGCGGTCATGTCAAGGGTCAGGGGTGTCACGGATACCAACCGTTTGCGCAGGATCGTGAAAACGTCGCTGTTTTCAGGTTCCAGTCTCAGGTTCGCGCCGACTTCGTATCCGACTGTTTCGGGCACATTCCATTGGGTTCGCAGCGGGCGAACAGGTTGATAGTAGCGTTGTACAGAGAGCCGGGTCCATTCCCAGGCGGTCTGTGGGGTCGCATCGGCGGGCACATCCACCTTAAAGAGATCCACCCCGGCTGGGGCTTGTTTTTCCAGCAGTAGTCGCGCAAAATATTCCGTGAAATACGCGGCGGTTGAAAAATTAACCTCGGTTGAGTAGGACAGATGGAGAATCTTATCCGTTTCGACCGACATCGCCAGTGCAGGGATCCCCATTGAGGCCGCCTCCATTGCAGCACCTACGGTTCCCGAAACAGTGATGCCGGTGGATACATTTTCTCCATAATTGATGCCTGAGACCACCAGGTCAGGTTTTTTTTCCAGTATTTCCAGCACTCCATGTTGCACAGCCTGCGCTGGAGTTCCGCCTATTGCGTACACCTTCCACGATTGCCCGTGCACAACCATGATCTCCTCACTGATGATTCCATCCGAGGTGGAAGGCAGGCTGCGGCCCACCCCGGAGGATTGTTCCCTGGGAGCCGCCACCGTCACGAACCCGATTCGGGAGAGCGCTTCCGCTGCCGCCCATAAACCTGGGGAGCGGATGCCGTCGTCGTTGGTGAGTAGTATGTTTGGTTTTGACATGCGTCGAATGTCCTTGATCATTGAATTTAATACGGCTTCTTATGTTATTAAAATAAAAAGAGCGGGATGTCTCCCGCTCTTTTTTGGCTGTGCCTTCGGCGCGACTCGAACGCGCGACCTATTGCTCCGCAAGCAAGCGCTCTAATCCACTGAGCTACGAAGGCATTAGCGAGGGAATATTCTACCCGACTAGCCAATCCTGGTCAAGGTGCCAGAAGCTCATTTTTCACCTTATTTGGCTTTTTCCCCTACGGGTTCTCAATATGGGTCATCATTCGCGGTATAATCGGCCGGGTATGGTTGATAAACGCCCGGAAGATCTTTCGGCTGAAGAATTGCGCCGCCTTTTGCTTGAAAAGCGCCGGCTCAATCGCCGTGATCGTTTGGATGGTTTCCGGCGCACCGGTCGGATCTTATCGATCGAGGCTGACCAGGCGGCTGAGACAGAGGATGAGTTCGCACCTCCCATTCCGGGCGGTTCTAGCGCGCATGTTATTGCAGATCGCCATCGTCGTCCTGCTCGCTGGACGGATACCCTATTGCTGGGTGTTGAGGTTCTGGCGGTTATGATCCTGATTGGCCTGGTCTTGAATGGCTTTTCAATTCTCAGGACTCTGAACCAGGAAGCTGCGGCGGCAATTCTTCCACCCAGCCCGGTTCCCACCGCACTGATTACCGCCGTGGTGTTGCCTTCCGGGCATACACCACCAAATTCGGCCCAGGGCGCCCAGCCAAATGATGCCGAAATACCGGAGCATCTCAGGCCGTTGGTGCCTTCTCTTGCCAGTGTGCCGGTGCCCACCTCCAGCCCGCAGCAAGCACTGCGTATCCAGATCCCTGCCATCAAGGTCGATGCGCCGATTGTCCAGGGCGATGGTTGGGAACAGTTGAAAAAGGGTGTTGCCCAGCATCTCGGCACACCCAACCCCGGAGAGAACGGCAATGTGGTTTTCTCCGCGCACAATGATATTTTTGGCGAAATCTTTCGTAACCTGGATCAGCTCCAGCCTGGCGATGTGGTCGTCCTGTACACCAATGCGCGCCAGTTTACGTACGTGGTCACTGGCACCCAGATCGTGGAGCCAACTCGCGTGGAGGTCATGGCCCCCACGCCAGATGCTGTCATCACGCTGATTTCGTGTTATCCTTACCTCATTGATAACCAACGGATCGTTGTATCCGCTGTATTACAAAACCCTTAGGAGTTATTAAAATGGCCAAGAAATCCAGAAACGTTACAGCTAAAGCTGCCCCCACCTTCGCTGGTATTCAGCATGGTACCGTCAACACCGAATTCAACCCGGACTATTCCACCATCAAAACCGAGCTCAAACAAATCGGCATTCTCGCAGCTGGGTTTTTTGCCTTTTTGATTGTGCTTTCGATCGTGATGCCCCTGATCATTAAATAGCCAGTGTTTCAAATTTCTTCCCTTTAAAATGTGTGGGGCGGTTGGAAAACCGCCCCATTGGTGTTTATGGATAACCCGGTCGAAATAGTTCTAACAGCTTTGTCTTATGGTGGCGATGCCATTGGCCGTTACAACGGTCGTGCGGTTTTCGTTCCGTTTGGGTTGCCTGGTGAAACAGTTCGGGTCCGTATTGTGGATGACCGCAAAAACTACGCGCGCGCCGAGCTTGTTCAGGTGGTCAAACCTGCGCCAAATCGTATTACCCCACGCTGCCAGCATTTTGGCGCTTGTGGTGGTTGTCATTATCAGCAGCTCTCCTACCCAGACCAGCTTAGCCTGAAAGCATCCATCCTGCGTGACCAGCTCACCCGCATTGGTAAAATCCAGGACCCACCTGTTCAGCCGGTTGAAGCCTCGCCGCTTGAGTGGAATTACCGTAACAACATCCAGTTTCACCTGGATCCAGGCGGTGTACTGGGCTTTATCTCTGCCAGCAGCCCTGATGAAATGATTGCCATCCAGGAATGTTTTCTGCCCGAAGATTCGATTGCTGCCTTTTGGCCAACACTCGAATTTGAAAGTGATTCTCCCATCGAGCGAGTTTCTTTGCGCGCCGGAGTAAATGAGGATTTACTACTCTTGCTCGAGTCGCCTGAGGTTGAACTCCCCGAAATGGAGATCGAAGCCGATATCTCCATCGTTCATATGACTGAAAATCATGCCGTGGTTGTGGCTGGTGATGGATACCTGATCATTCGTGTGCTCGACCGGCTCTTCAAGGTTTCTGCCGGGTCTTTCTTTCAGGTCAATACCGTCATGGCTGCCAAAATGGTTGAGCATTTACTCGCCAATTTGCCAATAACCAGTGGCTCAACGCTGCTTGATGTTTATTGTGGCGCTGGCTTGTTCAGCGCATTTTTTGCTGGCAAGGTTGCCCGGTTGGTGGGGATAGAATCGGCCACCTCAGCTTGTGAAGATTTTGCCGTCAATTTGGACGAGTTTGAAAACGTTGAGCTCTATGAAGGTCTTGCCCAGGATGTTTTGCCTGCCTTGCGTATAAAACCCGATGTGGTCATTCTGGACCCCCCGCGTGCCGGCCTGGACCGTGCTGTGTTGGATGCTCTTCTCATTCTGCGCCCGTCTGCCCTGGCCTATGTTTCTTGTGACCCTGCCACTCTTGCACGTGATGCCGCCCGCCTGCTCGCCGGTGGCTACCGCCTCAAACAGGTCACGCCCTTTGATCTCTTTCCGCAGACCTATCACATTGAGAGCATCAGTATTTTTGAGTTGTAATTCCCGCGCACAAACGTGGCTTTCTGCTGAAACCAGCGAAAATCAGCCCCTGTATGGACCAAATTTTATCAACCGTTCAGCCTCTACCTTTTGCATGCGTTCGCTGCCAGGGCTGATCAGGTAATAGCCACCGTTGCGATGCAGCAGCGGGATTCTGCGTCGCCGCATCGCGAACTGTTCGCGTGCCCGTTCTGAGTGCGCCTGGTAGCTCTCGAAAATCTCTTGCGAATAAGCGAATACCTGGTCGTGCACCTCGATGAACTGACGCCGGTATTCTTCTGTGACATTACCCAGATTGCTGATCACCCAGCAAGTTTGTTCAAACTCCCAATCGTAAGCCATCCCAACAAAGCGGTAATCCGCTGTTACGTATGGAAAAAACGGGAACTGCCGGCAGCTCAAGCTGCGGAAAGGCCGCTCACAGTGTTGTGGCCCGAGGCAGGCCAGCAGCAGCATATTATCCGGCGTTTCAGAGAGTAATTTCTCCGCACCTGCCTGCGTGTCGTCGCTGCACTCATTCCCCTGCCAGGCTCGCCAGAGGCCAGTTTCAGTTTTCAGGTATTTCCATTCGTCCTGGTAGACTGCCGGTACCGCCTGGCAGATATCGCAGCAAAATGGTTTGCCGCTTGGGTTATGAACCGCACACTTTTCACCGCAGTCAAGTGCGCAGATGGGTGAGTCAAAACCGTCATATAAAGAACGGATATTGTGGAAAGGATTGTGCAGCCTGAAGAGTTTTTTTGTCATATGAGCCTGGGTGAGGATCTGGATTCCATCTTGTGTTTTGGATGGCTTACGTTATTATTATAACCATGACAAACACCGCAGTTTCGCAGGATTTATTAGAGGCTTGTCACCAGGATGGCTGCCCGGTTTGCCGCCTGGAACATGCTGCTGATTTACGCTACATTGACCGTTTGTTTTACGAGCGCGTGAATGAGTATGAATTGCGTGTGCATTTGCGCGCCAGCCTGGGCTTTTGCCATAATCATTCTCGCATGGCCAATGAAGAAATTCATGCCAAGGCCCTGGGCGTGGCCATTATTTATGATGACCTGCTGCGTGTGGTTCTCGAGCAAACCGGTAAATCGCGTCCATCCCTTTCCATTGATAAAAAATGCCCGGTCTGTGAAAACCAGTCCCAGGTGACCGCGCGAATATTTCTTGACCTGACCAAGCATATCAATTCTGAAGAACTTCAGGCCGCACTGCGCTCTTCGCGTGGTTTATGTTTTTCTCACCTCCGCCATGCGCTTGGTGTTATGCGTGACACTAATGCTCGCAATCTCTTGCTCCAAATTCAACGTGAGATCATAACAGCCTTGCGCGCTGAGTTGGCAGAGTATATTCGCAAAAATGACTATCGCTTTATTGGCGAGGAAATCGGACCAGAGCGCGACGCCTGGATCCGCGCGCTAAAAATGGGCGGTGGCTAAACCATATGGTTAAAATTCAGGAGACCACCCACTGGGTGGTCTCCTGGTTTAAACTCCGTGTTTACTTGGCCGGTTTATTTCCTTGATCGGTGGCCGATTTCTACATACTCTCAATTCTTTGTTGGCGCATGGCTTCTGCTTCTGGTGAGCGATCTGTTCTGTCGCTTTCACCCGCCAGGTTGCTGTAGCGGTCTGAGAGCAGCATGGTCAACAAGGCTTCCATGATGCTGCCAGATGCGCTGCCGCCTTCCCCGCCGCCTGAGACCATAATCCTCGGGACCACGTCCACTTTGGATTGTTGAATGGCATCTGAGAAGCGGTTGAGCACCTGCTGGGTCACCTGGAACTGTGGACCACCGTAAGCGCGCACCTGTTCTTCGGTCGCCAGCGCTTGAGCCACACCGATGCGGGCGATCTTTTCCGCTTCAGCTTCTGCCAACGCGCGAATTTGGGCAGCCTGCTGGATGGAGCGCTGGTAATCAGCCTTACCCTGGTTGCTCTGGATGCTGATGTTCAATTCGGCCTCGGTCATCTGGGTTTGCATCTGGGCCCGTGATTCAGCCTCGCGCAGTTCCCGTTCCTTGACCGCTGCTTTTTCCTGTTGGTTGTAGGTTTCCACCTGTTCAGCCGCCACCTGCCGTGAGCGCAGCTGGGTCAGGATCGTTTCAATCTGCGTGTCGCCAATGGGTGAGGAGGGTGTCCCAATCAGCACTTCTTCCAGCTCCAGGTTGTAATGGGCGAATTTTTCCTTCATTTCCATGCTGGCTTGCTGCTGGATGGCGCTGCGTTCCTGGATCAGTTGGATCAAGGTTCTGGTTTGGCCGATATTCTTGAAATAAGCCGAAACCATCGGGTCGAGGGTCTGTTCCACCAGGCGTTTGATGTCACCGAAGCGCTGGATAACCAGCGGTGCTTTTTGGTAATCAATGTGCACCACTACCGAAAGTGGCAGGTTGGGTTCAAAGGCATCCTTGGTAATTAACGACACTTCGGTCAGGTTCTCATCAAAATGGTGAGCGCCAACTTCGTTGCGGATCCACTTCAGGATGATGTTGGTCGTCGGGACGGTTGTGGATTTGCCGGCATATGTATTGAACGCGTACTTGCCTGGCAGCAGTGGTTCACTCCACACGCCGCGGTTGCCCTTTGAGACCAGTTCGCCGTGGCGATACTCAGTGCCCGAAAGATCGGCGCCCGTGTCGCCTGTGTAGGAGACCACCACGCCAACATTGCCAACCTCAATGATCGTCTTATTGATCATCTCTACTGTAGCGAACAGTCGATTGACGTAATAGGTGCCTTCCACCAATACCTGCAGTTGGCGCCCGCGGTGCCCGCCTGCCTTGAGGAAGTGATCGGCATCCTGGAACTTGTTGTGATACGTCCCGGCGTCAGCCGGATCGTCACCCACCACGCGCGCAATAATCTCGCCTTGTCCGAGTGAAGGCCCATCGTGCACAGTCACGATACCAATCATGTCATCGGTATCCTTGATCACCACCGGTCGGAAGCCGCTGCGATCCTTGATCACTTCCGCCATGCGCAGGATGACCTCGTTCTCTTCACGGCTCATGGGCAGCGAGAAAACTCGTTCCTCTGTGATCACGATGAACTGTACCAGGTTGATCGCATAGGTACCTTCGCGTAAAATCCGCCGTTGGGGACCGCGTTGACCCCCATCTTTCAAAAAGCTCATCACGTCCTGGAAGTCCTGCACCTCAACGTTCGAAGCCAGCACTTGTGAGGGCTCAAGCTGGCGGCCATCACGAGCAAAGATGTAACCGATCTTGCCCTGGGCAATTGTCACCAGCGGCATCACATGCACGACGTATTGGACCGGCATCAGGTAATGCAGACCACCACGCAGCACCTGTGGTTGGTAACCAGCTTCGCCGTTCACGGCGATCAGGCCCGATTTAACCGACCCTTTGCCGAAGCTCCAGCGTTTTTCGACAACGCCAATACGGTTGTTCGGGATAAAACGTATCCCGGAAATCAGGATGACAAGCAACAAGCCTGCCAATCCCGCCAAACACAGCAAATATATTTCCATACGAACTCCTTGTGTGTAAATAAACGATATTCAATATACGTTGATGTTTTGCCGGGGTTGTAATCCGGCATCCAGTTGTGGAGTATCAACCTATTTGAGTATCTACTTTAATATTGTACTGCTGATCGATCTCAATGAATTCAACTTAATTTATTAAAATTGCTGTACCCCTCGGCTTGCCAAAACATAGCCTTGATGAAAAACAGGCCTGGAGACTACTCCAGGCCTGTTCGTAAAGCGTTTTGCTTGTCTTATTCCTCTGCCAGAACAATTACCTTGTCATTTGCAGACAGCAGGATTTCCTTGGATTTTTTCGGATTGGTGAAAACCCCGTAGGATTTCTCCGCATTGTGTTGGTCGTTGACAATGCGATAACCGATCGCAATTTCATTCCGCTGCCGGGCTGCCTCGACCACGGTATAAAAGTTGACCGGTTTGCCAGTCTCAACATAGTCGGAAGCCGGCTTGAGGTAAATTTCTGCCCCCTCAGGGTCAAACAAATCCACGAAGACATCGTACAGCTCACCGTTTTCGGCAAGCTGAGACATCATCAAGCTGATCAGGTGATCGCTGACAATAAAGTCGTTCACTTTGGCTACTTCGGCCAATTCGCGGTTGCGCAAATCAAGCATTTCGCTGACGATGGAGAAAGGCGTTTCGTCCTTTTCAGCGATATCACGCAGGTGCAGCAGTGTGATCAGTGTGCGCGCGTCAGCCGCCTGGGTCTCCAGGCGTGTATCCGCCAGGACAATGACGTGGTCATAATCAGCCACATTCAAATCATCCAGCAGCGTCCGGTCGTTTGTGTCGCCACCTCGGAAGATGATTTTCAGATTCTTATAAGGCCCGACCTGGTTCACATCATCTTCATAGCTTTCGTCTGCCACAATGGTGATGCTTGACCCAGCCGGAACATAGTTGTCCAATTCCTGGGTGATGATCGCCGCAGATTCGTTCCATCCGATTAACAAGCCCTTCTCAGTTGGGGCTTTCTCGCGTCGAGCACCGCTGTGAATTTGGCTGGTTTGGATCGGGATGGTTTTTAAACCATTCTGTACAATAGTATTATCATCCGCTGAAATTGCGATGATTTTATCACCGGATGCCAGCACGGTATCCAAGGGCGGCATTACCCGAACGGTACCATCTGCTTGCTGAATACCGATCAAGGTTGAATTTTCGTATGCGTTAAGCAGTGTGCCAAATTCCTTGCCGGTGAACCCGGTTTCTTCTTTGAAATAAATTTCATCTCCGCCAAAGTTCAGCAGTTCGGTGTAAACCATTGAGAGCCCAGATTGACGGCTGGTCTGTGCAGTAACGCGTGCGATAATGTCGCCAGTCAGGACTGCCCGAATTTTATCCTTGGCACCCAGCATCTTGATCACGCTCAAATTGCGAGCGTCACTAATTTGGGTAACGATGTGGTAGGGTTCCGCATGCCGCTTGGGGCTGTTGGTCAGGGCCAGCACGGTCTTAATGACGGCTGAATCAGGTTCGCCTTCTTCAGGAGGCAGAACGATAATCGCGCGTGCTGTGTGTGGGCTGACAATTTCCAGTTCGGACGGGTCAATCGGCAACCCGGAGCGGCAGATCACCTTTGTTTTCCCAGTGTTGCCAACCCGCGCCTGGATTTCCTCTTCCATCTCCACTTTATCTTTGTCTGCCAGGATGACGATCACGCCTTTGGACTGGTTTTCATTGGCGGTTACGATCTCAGGGATGATGGTGAAAATTTGTGGTGACCAGCCCAGGATAACCGTGTGCCCGTTCTCTAATACGCGGGAACGGCCTTTACGTAGTTCTTCAATTTTTCCTTCCACCCCGGTGGTGAGCACACCGATCAGGGTGCTGATGATGAAGACACCCCCCAGCGTAACAAAGAACATCGCCAGGCGGAACCCCCAGCCAGTGTCGCCACCCATGGTGCCCGCATCCAGGGTGCGCATCAAGCTCAACCAGGCTGCTTCGACAAAACTGACCCCTTCAGTTGCGCCTTCGGGGGCAAATGCAACCCCGCCCATGCTGATCACTGCCGCGACAAGGAATATAATAACCAGCGATATTACGCTCAGACCACCAATTAATGCCAGTGTACCGCGTGACATATAATTATCAAACCAATAATTCCAGCGTTCTTTCAGTGTTGGTTCGGACATGCGAAGTTACCTCCTAAGTTAAAGATGCCGCTATTATAGGATGTTTTCCATTGCTTGTCATGACCAATTTGGTCTAATTTGCCCTTAATTCTAATTCTCTGTATACTCTATTGTTGCAGGTGCAAGCATGTTTTCGCTCCACCGGCTCGTGGAAAGTCATTCGTTTAATTATTGGAGGCAAAAATATGAATATTCTTACCTGGTATGGTCATGCCACCCTGGGTCTTGAAACCGGCGGCTACCGCCTGCTGATAGATCCGTTTTTTCATGGCAATCCGGCCGCCGCCCTTTCGCCCGATCAGGTGGCCGCAGATTACATCCTCGTTACGCATGGCCATGGCGATCATGTTGGGGATACTGTCCAGATTGCTTTGCGTACCGGTGCCACCGTCATCTCGAATGCTGAAATTAGTGGCTGGATGGGTATTCAAGGTATTGAAAAACGTCATGCCCAGCATATTGGCGGTGGCTATCGTCATCCCTTTGGTTATCTCAAGCTGACCATGGCTTTGCACGGTTCGGCCCTGCCCGATGGGTCCAATGGTGGTAACCCGGTCGGTTTTTTGTTGACTACCAGTGACTCAAAAAAGATATATATCGCCGGTGATACCGGCTTGTTTGGCGATATGCGCCTGATTGGTGAGGAAGGTATTGACCTGGCCATCCTGCCAATTGGCGACAATTACACCATGGGTCCGGATGATGCTTTGCGAGCGGTGAAAATGCTTTCTCCCCGCCACGTCATTCCGATCCATTACAGCACATGGGATGTGATCAATCAAAACCCACAGGATTGGTCGGCGCGGGTTACCCGTGAAACTGATTCACAGGTGCACATACTCAAACCAGGTGAGGATTTTAGTTTCTAATTCTGTCATAGCCCCTGGGTTGTTAACCGCATTTTTTCCTTCCACAATCGCCTGTCCACAGTACGTGAGCGGGCGATTTGATTTCTTTAAAGGTATAATCCCCCTTTGGCCATTGGCGGCACGTTAATGGTAATAATCAAAAACTGAACAGTGGAACCTACCTATGACTTCAAAACACACCTTCCAATCCATCATCCTTAAGCTCCAGGAATTCTGGGCCGAACGTGGTTGTGTAATCTGGCAGCCCTATTACACCCAGGTGGGAGCCGGTACCATGAACCCAGCCACCTTCCTGCGCGTCCTGGGTCCAGAGCCCTGGAATGTGGCTTATGTGGAACCCTCCGTCCGCCCGGATGATGGTCGCTACGGTGAAAATCCTAACCGGCTTCAAATGCACTACCAGTTCCAGGTCATCTTAAAACCAGATCCCGGCAATCCTCAGGAACTCTACCTCGATTCCCTCAAGGCCATCGGGATTGATCCGCGCGAACATGACATTCGTTTCGTGGAAGATAACTGGGAACAACCCGCCATCTCGGCCTGGGGTCTGGGCTGGGAAGTCTGGCTGGATGGTCAGGAAATTACCCAGTTTACCTATTTTCAGCAGGTGGGTGGCATGACGCTCGATCCGGTCGCCGTAGAAATCACCTATGGGCTCGATCGCATCCTGATAGCCCTCAATGACGCTCCCTCCATCTGGGGCGAACCCTGGGCGCCGGGCGTGAATTATGGTGATATGCGCCGCCGTGAAGAATTTGAACACAGCAAATATTATTACGAAATTGCCGGCGTAGAACGCGCCCGACAGATGTATGAGCTTTACGCGGCTGAGTGCAACGCTTGTCTCGATCAGGGCCTGGTTTTGCCAGCGCATGATTATGTTCTTAAGTGCTCGCACACCTTTAATATTTTGGATGCTCGTGGCGCGATTGGTGTCACAGAACGCCAGGGATATTTCCGTCGCATGCGTGAGATGGCCCGCCGGGTTGCCGAAACCTACCTGGCCCAGCGTAAGGAGCTTGAGTATCCCCTCCTCAAGCAGCAACAAGCCTCAATTTCAAAACCAGTCAATCCACCCACCCCGAAATTGGAGCTGAATCCCGAGCCATTCCTGCTTGAAATTGGCGTGGAGGAACTTCCTGCCGCTGACGTGGATGTCGCCTTGGCCCAGCTCCGCGAACGTGTTCCCACCTGGCTGGCTTCGCTCGGGCTTGAATACCAGTCCATTCGCGCCTATGCCACTCCCCGTCGTCTGGTGGCATATGTTGAAGCGCTTTCTCCTCAGCAGCCCGACCGCGAAGATCTCGTCAAGGGTCCTCCCGCTGACCGTGCCTTTGACCAGGCCGGTATTGCCACCCCCGCTGCCCTTGGTTTTGCCAAAAAGAACGGTGTCAGTACGTCTGATTTGCAGGTGCGCGAGATTGACGGTGGCAAATATGTGGTGGCGGTGGTCAGTCAGAAAGGCCGCCCTGCCTACGAAGTGCTCTCCGAGGCTCTGCCCGCTTTTGTTGCCAGCATCAAGTTTGAGAAGTCGATGAAGTGGAATAATTCTGGTGTAGCCTTCTCCCGCCCACTGCGCTGGTTATTGGCTCTCCTGGGTTCCAACCTGCTGCCATTTGAATATGCCGGTGTTCAGTCAGGTACACTGACCCGAGGTCTGCGACCTTATGATTCTCCCGAAATTACCATTTCATCCGCGCCTGCCTATTTTGATGCCATTCGTTCTGCTGGCATTATCTTGGATGGGGAAGAACGTGCCGCGATAATTACCAGCTTGGTCAAACAGGCCGCCGTCACCGTGGGTGGTGAAGCGATCATTGAACCCGGCCTGCTTTCTGAAGTCACCAACCTGGTTGAGATGCCCACTGCCCTCCTCGGGAACTTCAACCCCGATTTTCTCGCTCTTCCGCGCGATGTTTTGATCTCAACCATGAAAAAGCATCAGCGCTACTTCCCGGTTGAAAACCCAGCCAGCAAAAATAAATCGGGTACCCGCGCGCTTCTGCCGCATTTCATTGCCATTCGCAATGGCGATGATCTTCATCTGGATATTGTCACCCACGGTAATGAGCATGTCCTTGGTGCCCGCTTTGCAGATGCCAACTTCTTCGTTCGTGAAGATGTCAAGCAGCCCCTGGAACATTACCGTGATGGTCTCAAAACGCTTATCTTCCAGACCAAGCTTGGTTCCATGCTTGATAAATCTGAGCGCATGCTCAAGTTGGCCGCTGATTTGGGCACCATGCTATCGTATGATAAATTAACCCTGGTCCATATTCGCCGTGCGGCTTTCCTTGCCAAGGCTGATCTCACCACCCAGATGGTGACGGAAATGACCTCCCTGCAAGGGAACATTGGCCGTGAATACGCACTTCGTTCGGGCGAAGATGAGGCTGTTGCCCTTGCCATAGGCGAACAGTATCACCCGGTTCCCCAGGGCAAGGTCGGCCTGGTTGTGGCCCTCTCAGATCGCATCGACTCCCTGGTTGGGCTTTTTGCCGCCGGGCTGGTGCCCAGTGGTGCCAAAGATCCCTTTGGTCTGCGCCGCGCCGCCATTGGTACCGTCCAGCCTCTTATTGAGCACGCAGTTGATTTTGATTTGCGTGACGCTGTTGAAAAATCTGCCTCAACCCAGCCCATTCCTGTTTCAGATGAAGTCAAAACCCAGGTGTTGGACTTTATCGCCGGGCGTCTCAAGGTCGTCCTGAATGACCAGGGCTATCGTTATGACGTGGTCGATGCCGTGCTTGCTGCCCAATCCAATAACCCGGCCGGTGCTTTGCGTGCTGTGCGCCAGCTAATGACCTGGGTCGCCCGTCCGGATTGGATCACCATCCTGGATGGTTATGCTCGCTGTGTGCGTATCGTCCGCTCTGCCGGTGCTGCCCAATTTGAAGTCACCCCCGAACGTTTTGAGGAACAGGTTGAACGAGATCTGTACGTGGCGGTCCAATCTGCGGCCGCACAGCGCATCACATCCATCGACAGTCTTTTCTCTGCCATCCTACCCATCATCCCCACCATCAGCACCTTTTTCGATAAGGTGCTCGTCATGGCGGAAGATCCGGTTGTCAAGCAAAACCGCCTTGGCATGCTCCAACAAATTGCTGCCCTCTCCAGTGGCCTGGCAGATTTGACCAAATTGGAAGGGTTTTAAACCGCTTTTTCCTCGCGGGAGTTACTTCACCCCATTATTATCTTACAACCCGCCAGCTGGGTAATATCCCAGTCAGGCGGGTTGTAAATTTATGACAGCTTTAATTTGCGTCCCGTCAAAAGCGAGTCTATAATAACTTTGCTATGTCTTCGATTGATGATGTTAAAGCACGTATTGATATTGTAGACCTCGCCTCAGAGGCCGGCGTCAAGCTGCGTCGCAGCGGGCGTACTCAAACGGGTTTTTGCCCGTTTCATTCCAATACGCGCACACCGGCCTTTGTCATCTGGCCTGAGACGGGCACATGGCGTTGTTTTGGGGAATGTAATGATGGCGGCGATATCTTCAAGTTC
>CAIVSQ010000519.1 GCA_903908605.1 uncultured Anaerolineae bacterium | reverse complement strand
CTGGGAACCATGTCCATAGCCTTGCCCAAACATACCGCCAGAACCAATCGATATGAGCGCTTGTTGAATATTATAAATTTCACCGTACCGCGCATTTGGATCTGGCGCGACAAAGTTAAGGATGCGTTTTAACTGGTAATCCTGGATGATTTGGAAATTTAACAACAATGGAAAAGTGATTGCCAACCCAGTGCTCCCGGCCAGTCCATAAAGGAACAGGTGCTTCATTCGCACCCCGGACATCCAAAGCAAAACAAACCACAAAACCAGCAGCACAATCGACGTGCTCAGGTTGGGCTGTAAGATAACCCAGATGGTAATCCCCATCGCCATGATCAAACTGCGAAATGTCCATATGGGTTGATCCATCTCATGCATGTGCTGAACAAAAAAATGCGACATGGATAGGATGATGACTATCTTGGCGAATTCGGATGGTTGAATGAAAACGAGAGTCGTTCGAAACCAACGGGCGGAACCAAATAATGCTGCCCCAATCACGTTCAGTGCCAACAGAACAATGATCATAATAATATATAAGGTATTGCTCATGGAAGACCACAAACGGTAATCAATACTCGCTGTGGCAATCAAAAAAGCAAAACCAATCAGGGCAAAAATAATTTGGCGATTTACCAATGGGGTTGTTACAGTTAATTCATAATTACCGGCCAACGCTGAACGAATCATGGTAATCCCGATGATTACCAGGACCGTAACTGCCCCCAACAGCCAAAAATCAAAATATCGCCAAAAACCTCCACGCATACCGATATGCTGTCCCGGGGCTCAACCTCCCCGGTAAACAGACTCCTTAACCATTACGCCGGCGTTGGGCAACACGCAGGGGAATATCCGCGATCAGGCGCTGGGAGCGACCTTCATGCTCCACATCAATGCGCACACTGGAAGGATCAATATCAATATATTTTGAAATAGCCTGGATCAGCTCGTCCTTAAGCGCCTCTAGCGATGCCGGTGTAAGATCAGTTCGATCATGAATCAGCACCAATTGAAGCCGCTCCTTAGCACTTTGAGCGCTTTTCTTCCCAGTAAGACGATCCAGAAAGTTCATATCACTTCCTCCAGCTTATTTTACCCAAACGGTCCCAGAGGCTGTGAGACTCAAGATCCATGAATGGCACTTCCTCACCATTCAACCGCCGGGAAATATTTCGGAATGCCTGGCCCGCCCGCGTCTTGGTTTCCATAGCCAAGGGCATGCCCTTATTAGAAGCCAGGATAACGTTTTCATCCTCGGGAACAATGCCAATCAGTTCAATACGCAGCAAATCGTAAACATCTTCAACCGAAAGCATGTCGCCACGCTTGACCAGTGTTGGGTTCAAGCGGTTCAGAATCAACGAAGGTGCATTTTTTTGTTCTGCTTCGAGCAGACCAATAACGCGGTCGGCGTCACGCACCGCTGACATTTCTGGGTTGGTGACAATCAGGATTTTGTCGGCCGCAGCGATCGAATTCCGAAAGCCACGTTCTATGCCAGCAGGCGAATCGATGATAATCCAATCCATCTCTTCACGCAGCTCATCACACAGACGGACCATATCGCTGGGCGAAACCGCGTTTTTATCACGTGTTTGCGCAGCAGGGATCAAGAAAAGTTCAGGCAAACGCTTATCTCGGATCATTGCCTGGCGGGTGCGACAACGGCCTTCCACGATATCGACGATATCGTAAACAATCCGATTTTCCAAGCCCATGACTACATCCAGGTTGCGCAGGCCAATATCGCCATCAATGCAGACCACTTTCTTCCCGTCCAATGCCAGGGCAACAGCAATATTCGCCACGGTGGTAGTCTTACCAACCCCACCTTTTCCAGATGTCACTGTGATTACTTTTCCGGTCATCCCTTACTCCACTCTAACCTGGGGTCCATGTTTCGGCCTGCAATTGGCCATCTTTTAAACAAACAATTTCCGGGGCGGGTTTGCCTCGACGTTCAGGCGACATAGCAATCTCGCCAGCTATACGCAATTGAGTTGGGGATAAATCCAGTGCACATACCACTGCCGATTGGTTACCGGTGGCGCCAGCATGAACCACACCACGCAGTCTTCCCCAAACGATGACGCTACCACCGGCAATCACCTCAGCACCGGGGTTGACATCACCCAAAATCACAACATGTCCAGCATGCTCAATACGGGTACCTGAGCGAATGGTTTTATTAATCCAGAGAGCCCCATCCTCATCGCTCTTACGAGCAGCCGGTTGTTCATGCGGTCGAGGCTTACTTAATCGGGTGGCAAGGCCTAAAATTTGCGCTGTATTTTCGGTGACTGGCGAAACACTCAACACCGCCCAAAGCATGATGCCATGTTCTGACAGCTTATCGCGTAAACCAGCCAATTCAGCCGATTTCAGCGTTTGCCCGCCTACGTCCAGGGCAAGACGGGCCCCCTGGAAAAAAGCAGGTTGCTCCTCGATTCGTTCAATCAAAGCGCGTTGAACGACCGGCCAACCGGCATCCCCAAGCGACACCAATAAACCATCCCGCATCCCTTTTATCTGAACAAGCGTCGTATCATTCATAGGTTATGACCCTAAATTATAGCACAGGCATCACGGAGCTGTGCCTTGTTGTGCCTTATCGATAGCCTTTAATTCGAAATAAGCTTCCATTACCCGGCGCACAACCGGGGCGGCTACACTGGCCCCTTCACCACCGTTGTAGAAAAATGCCACCACGGCAATTTCGGGGTCGTCGTAGGGACCGTATGCCACCGTCCACGAGTGCGTCGGCCACGAACCGAATTGACAACGGTTTTGAGCCTGCGCAACGTTATCACAATACTCAGCCGTCCCTGTTTTCCCGGCGATCGGGATGTCGAATGGTTTCGTAAATTCGGTTGTCCGGCCCATAAATACCGCATTCAAGGTGCCGGTCGGCTCTGAGGTCACCGCCAGGCGCATCCCTTCCTGGATACTCCTGACCACATCTGGGCGAACCGATTTCATCAAACCAGTCGGCGTACAATATGCACCCTCGCATTGATAATCTGTAATGATTGGATCCACTGTAATATCCCATTTTGTGTGCCCAACAAATGGTGAAATTTGCCATGCTCCCTGGCGGAATACCTCGATCCCCTTGGAGTCAAAACCACACCAACCTGAAATATTCACGTCCTGGTCGTTCTTGCGTTCACATAAAGTAAAAACGATCTGGTTGGATATTGGATTACCGGTATCACACCAGCCTGAGGTCAATTTATTTTCCTTGTCTTTACCTGTACATTGCCGATAGAGGTTGCCATCATTATCGCGCCAAATGATTAAAGGTTTCCCATTGCTATCCGTAATCTCACGCACCAGGGTCGCCTGCGGGTGTCGACCATTATTAGCAATGGTCGCGGCCGATAACAATACCTGCAGCGGAGTGGAAAGGACATACCCCTGACCTACGCTCGCAATATACGTATCACCAGTCGACCAGTTCTCACCGCGCTGAATACGTTTCCACTGCGGATAAGGGATGAGACCCTTGGCCTCACCAAGCAGCTCAATGTTTGAGAGCTGGTCATAGCCCAGGGCACGGGCATATTCACGCAATCGTTCAATACCCAAACCCTGTGGAATTTCAGTTTTATATCCACCACCCAGCTTGTAAAAACACACATTGCTCGAATAGGCGATACAGTGAAGAAAATCAATCGTACCAAACCCTGCCGCATTCCAATCAACGAAGGCTCGTTCCCGACCTGGGTCGTTAGGAGAAAATGACTCAGTTAGACGCAATTCACCTGGGGCTTCGATGATCTGGCTCAGGCTCACCACACTTTCATTTAACGCCCCGGTCGCAGTTGAAAGTTTAAAAACCGACCCCGGGGGAAATTGATCTGAGACGGCGTGATTAAGCATCGGCTTAGCCGGATCTTCAGCAAGTTGGTTATAGTAATAAGCTGGAATAAATCTGGCCATGCGGTTATTTTCATAGGTCGGAAAAGAAACCATGGCAAGAATCTCGCCTGTTTTGGGATTCATCGCAATCACTGCGCCTGTGGTAATACGAATACGCGCAAAATAGGTATTCCAGAAATTTATTTCCCTGTTTAGCGCGGCGTCGGCTGCCTTTTGTAGACGTGTATCGATGGTTGTGATCAGATTATTCCCTGATTGAGGGGGAATTGGTGGAAGCAGGTTACGTAATTCCTGGCCGGCTACATCGCGTTCCACCACGCGTTTCCCTGGCACACCCGCAAGCAAATCCTGAAAATAGGCCTCGAGGCCAGAATAGCCCACTTTATCTCGGTTTAGCTGAAAACCTTGTTCTACAAAAAAGTCTTCATCCCGTGCAGGGATGGGGCCAAGGAAACCAATGACTGCCGATGTCAAATACCCGGTTGGATATTCGCGGATTGGTTCAATCTCCACACTGATACCCGGCCAATCCATCGATTTTTCCCGGACGATGCGCGCAGTTTCCTCACTGATATTGCATTGAATTTTTGCCGGGCTGTACGGAGCAAGGCTATCCTGAAGTTCCACCAGCTGGGCAATACCAGGTCCAGGTATACAGGCGGAAACCAGCTTGGCATCATCGAGTGTGCCTTTATTAACCGGCACGCCAATCAATGCAGATAATTCACGAAAAACCCTCTGGATATCCGCCTCATCGTTAGGGAGATTGGCTGGTGTGATAACCACATTGTATGAGGCAGCGTTGCGCGCCAGGATACTTCCGTTGCGATCATAAATTATCCCTCGCAGCGGCGGGACGCTGATTTCCCGTGTACGGTTTTCATCGGCTTGTGCAAGCCTGGTTTCGTACTGAAGGACTTGCAAGTTGAAAAGCTGGAACACCAAAACTGAAAAGCCAACCGTCAGGATTGCATAAAACACGAAGACACGCCATGGTTCAATTTTCATGCGCGGAACAACCGGAGTTGTCATACCATATCCTCCAACGGATACACCCACAAAGCCAGGTCACTAATAAAAGAATGTACAGGGATTACGAATATCAGGTTCAAAAATAGGCTCGGAAGGGTGATGAATGCCACCGTGTCACCTGCTGAAATGGTGGAGCCGTTTAAGACCAGTGACACGTAGCTAAATATATTCAAAATTATGGTGGAAAAAAAGGTGACGGAAAGCAAGGCCAGGATCGGTGTTTGCCAGGTCTGTCGTACAACATATCTGGCCAAAATTACCGAAACAATGTACGAGCCGATCATCGCGTAGGGTGGCAGGCCAGATACAAAGGCTCCAATCAAGCCAGCCATTCCAGCCCAATGCAAGGATGATTTAACCTGATCCTGGATTGCCCAGGCCACAAGAATCAACAAGACCAGATCGGCTGTGCCAGAGAGCAGGGTAATTCGGCTGATGACCGCAGTCTGCAGCATAAAAGCAATAGCCAGGATGGGCACAGCAATCAGGTTTTTCACAATTTAAGGCTGGATGATTAAGGGACTGATATCGACCGGTCGGAAATCGGTAATGACCAAGACGATTTTGAGTTTGGTAAAATCCACCACTGGCTGCACAACAGCTTCTTGGAACAAATCAGAATCACGTTGACGAGCGTTGATCACCTGACCAACAATCAAATCAGCAGGAAACCCGCCCGACAAACCAGAGGTAAGCACAAGATCACCCGTTGCAATCGTGACATCCTGGGATACAAGATCCAGCACAAGGTCCCCAGAGATTGTTCCAGTAAGAATGGCTTCCTTCTTTGCTTTTTCCAGGCGGATATTAACCGAAGAAGCCGTGTCCGTGATTAGTTGTATGCGAGCCGCACTGTTGATCACAGCATCCACGCGTCCAACCAGCCCCTGATCGGTCACAACCGGCATACCTCGACGCAAATTTTGGTTAGAGCCTTTATCAATAATGATATAGCGCAGAAATGGGCTTGGATCGCGCCCGATAACAGATGCTGCGGTATAGGAATTCTCTGGATTCGAGCGGGAAAAGTTAACCAGTGCCGCAAGCGCATCGGCCTGTGAAACACTGTTTTGTAATTGCACTACCTGGGCTTGCAATTTGGAAACCTCTGTTTCCAACTGCGCGTTGCGTTGGCGTAAGGCAACTACATCACGTGGTACAGTAATAAAATCTTGGATAACGACAAAACGTGTATAAACCCAGGATTGAGCCATCACCAGGTAAGTATTGAAATTGTTCGAGATAAAACCGAGCGAACCACTCAACGCCAGAGCAAGAATACCCCCCACAAGCAAAAAGATCAGCGTAGTTTGGATTGAACCTGACAGGAAATTTCTCATATTAAAATTACTTATAACACACACGGCAAAAAGCCGCGTTGATTGTCACTCAAGAATTATGGCGCGTGGAGCCGCGCTCCAGGCCAACCAAATAATGACGCATGTTCTCAAAATCGCTTAATATCACACCAGTTCCGCGCGCCACACAAGTGAGCGGGTCTTCTGCCTGCCAAACACGCAGGTTTAATTCATCTGCCAGACGATCAGCAAGCCCCTGCAGCAAGGCACCGCCACCAGCAAGACAAATCCCGGTATCCATCAAATCAGCCACCACCTCGGGCGGAACCTCATCCAAGGCATCGCGAATGGTATCCACGATCACCTGGATCGAACCAGAGAGGGCATCGCGCACTTCAACGGAGGAAATATCGATCGATTCGGGTAAACCATTCACCAGGTTTCGGCCACGTGCCTCAGCGGTTTTCTCTTGTGGCAAGGGATAGGCAGAACCAATTTTTATCTTTATTTGCTCAGCAACGCCTTCGCCAACCAACAGGTTATATTTATTGCGAATGTATTGAACCACGTCCTGATCCATCTCATCACCAGCTACACGCAAAGAGCGAGAGACGATCACCCCACCCATGGCAACAACCGCCACCTCAGTGGTGCCGCCACCAATATCAACCACCATGGAACCCTTAACATCACCGACCGGCAAGCCCGCACCCAGTGCAGCCGCTATTGGCTCCTCAATCAAATAGGCCTCACGCGCTCCAGCTGACATTGCCGCATCATAGACCGCACGTTTTTCAACTTCAGTAACGCCCGCCGGAATACCAATAACCACCCGTGGGCGCGGCAGTGGCACGATGCTTTGTTCATGCACCTGCCCAATAAAATATGTCAGCATCACCTGGGTAATATCAAATTCAGATATAACCCCATCTCGAATCGGGCGCAAAGTTAATATATTGCCGGCGGTACGGCCCATCATTTCCTTCGCCTTTTGACCGACAGCCAAAGGCTCTCGCGTGCGCTTCTCGATAGTCACCCAGGAAGGTTCATTTATGACGATCCCGCGATTCTTAACATACACAAGCGTATTTGCTGTACCAAGATCAATACCAATGTCTAAAGAAAACCAGCCAAGCAGCCAGTTAAGTGGGTTAAAAGCCAAGGGGTGCTCCTTAATAAGCCAATGATTGCTTAAAAAACGTGAGTATTATACCATGCCAACAGATCACAGTCTTCTTGATAAAACATGTGGTAACATCACGGCTCGATCAGCCCGTTAGTAGCATTCTATCTCGTAACTCAGAGAACACGCATGGGTTATCAATCTAAATATCATTTTGTAGGATGGAGAATTTTATGTCAAAAGTAGCGATCGTCACTGATAGCTCTGCATACATACCGAAAGATCTTGTAGATCAATATAACATCACTGTCGTACCTTTGGTATTAATTTGGGGCGAACAGACCTATGAAGACGGTGTTACGATCCAGTCGGACGAATTTTACACTCGCCTGAGCACAGCCAAAATCCTCCCAACCACCTCGCAGGTTTCCGTCCCTCACATGAAACAGGCCTTTACCACACTTCTGGAACAGGGCTTTGAGGTCTTAGGGATTTTTCTATCCTCCAAATTATCCGGCACCATCCAATCCGCTGTACAGGGACGTGAAGCTCTTACCAGCGGGCAAGACAAGGTGGAAATTATAGATAGCTACACCACCGCCATGGCGATGGGTTTTCAGGTTCTAGCGGCCGCCCGTGCCGCCCAAGCCGGTGCGCCCATGGCCGAGATCAAGAAGTTGATCGAACAGGCTCGCGCCAACACAGGCGTCTATTTCGTTGTGGATACGCTCGAGTTCCTCCACCGTGGTGGTCGTATTGGCGGCGCTGCTCGCCTGCTGGGTACCGCCCTCAATCTCAAACCCATCCTAACCATTAACGACGGCAAAGTCGACTCGCTTGAACGCATTCGTACCAAGGGCAAAGCCATCGAGCGCATGGTTGAAATTGTTGGTACCCACATCGAAGGGAAATCCCATATTCGCCTGGCATCTCTGCATGCAAACGCCTCCGCTGAAGCCCGCGATTTACTTGATAAGGCCAGCAAAGCCACCAATGCGGTCGAATCTGTCTTTACCTCAGTCAGCCCGGTGGTTGGCTCACATATCGGCCCAGGTACCGTCGGCCTGGCGTATATGGCCGACCTGTAAGGAAAGAAACCCCCAAAAGAGCGTTCCCTACCCGGAACGCTCTTTTTTTTGACATACAACCATAATTTCCATTATGATTGGTACTTTGGATACACACCCCGAACCAAGCAGAAAAGGTATAATTTCGGTATGCAAGACAGCCCCAACCCCCTCATCATCGGAATCGCTGGCGGTTCCGGTTCAGGCAAAACCACGGTCGCGCAGGAGATTCTCAACCGGGTTGGCCCTGAACGAATTGCCTACTTGCCACACGACGCCTACTATAAGGACTTGAGCGGCCTGCCACCAGTTCAAAAAGCTGATGTCAATTTTGATCATCCCAATTCGCTCGAAACCGAATTATTGATCGAACACGTCAAGCTCCTCAAATCCGGGCAACCTGTCGAACTACCCATTTACGATTTTTCCACTCACAGCCGCACGACTCGCTCGATTCCCATTTTCCCTCACCGGGTAATCATCGTCGAAGGCATCCTGATTTATGCAGAACCGGCCTTGAGACCTTTGTTTGACATAAAGATTTTTGTTGACACCGATTCTGATTTGCGCTTCATCCGGCGCTTGCAAAGAGATATTACCGAACGCGGTAGAACCCCAGATTCGGTCATCAAGCAGTATTTAAAGACCGTACGCCCCATGCACCTCGAATTTGTCGAATCATCCAAACGCTATGCGGACATCATTATTCCAGAAGGCGGCCATAATGCCGCCGCGTTGGATATGGTAGTGGCCCGCATAGAGGAAATGTTACGATAGTCGCCCACCCCATCCCCCTTAGGAGTTATCACAAATGGAACCCAAGCAATGGAACACCCCACCCGCAATGATCATCGATCCCAAAAAAAAGTATAGCGCCACCATCGCTACCGATAAAGGCGATATGGTCATCGAGCTCTTTGCTGACAAAACACCCAAGACCGTCAACAATTTCGTTTTCCTGGCCAGGGAAGGTTTCTACGATGACACATTTTTCCACCGTGTGATCACTGGTTTCATGGTCCAAGGTGGCGATCCGACCGGAACCGGCCGCGGTGGCCCTGGTTATCGCTTCCAGGATGAATTTCACCCCAGCCTGAAACACAGCAAACCCGGTATCCTCTCCATGGCTAATGCCGGACCCAATACAAACGGATCCCAGTTCTTTATCACCCATGTACCAACCCCGCACCTGGATAACCATCACGCCGTCTTTGGCCAAATCACCGCCGGGATGGATGTGCTGAACTCCATACCAGAACGTGACCCGATGCGCACCTCATCGCCCTACGTCAAGATTCTGTCCGTCACCATCACAGAAAGCGAATAGGGTGTTGATGACGACCGCCCAACGCACCACCCTTCTGCGAGTCTTAAGCTTGTTGGCGGTCATCGCAATCAGTATCTGGATCTTCAGCATTCGGGACAAAGCTGCCGACCTGGCCAAGTTCGGCTACCCCGGTATCTTCCTCATCTCAATACTCGCAAACGCCACCGTCTTGCTGCCCGCCCCAGGAGTAGCGGTGGTTTTTGCGATGGGAGCTATCTTCAATCCTTTG
>CAIVSQ010000518.1 GCA_903908605.1 uncultured Anaerolineae bacterium | reverse complement strand
TCCAGCAAATTCTGCTCCAAAATTTAGATGCGATTGCATTCGCTCACCACACCATCCAGTCCCCGCCCGCAACCTTAAAAAACCAAATGTAGATGAATCTACTGACTGGTCTTTACCGGAAAAACCGTGTACACTGCTATTAACATGCACACAACCTGCTGCCCGTCCTCCTGCTCAAACACCCGCCCAACCACTGCCAAACCAGGTTACCCCGCGGGTTTTTTGCCAAAAACCATGGATAACCATACATCAACCTGGATAATAATACATCGACAGGCCAAAAAATGCCGAAATGAGGGTTTTCAATCCCCTCTCCTCACGCCCACAACCAGCTCCCCCACGGCCGCCCTGCAATCTTCGCAGCCCCCAAAAAAGGTTTCCGTCCATGCCAAAAACCTGCCAGCGCCCAAAAAACCATGTTGACAGTTTGTATCATCGCTGATAAAAATCATTCATAAACATAATTTCTGCCAGCAGCAAAATCGTGGTCTGAGTAAAATACCACCTGCCCGGCAAGAACCATTCCAACCCAGGAGAGAACAATGAGCGACCGCAAAAAAGTAACCCTGCCCACCCTTTTCAAAAAGGTGTCCGATGGCCAACCGATCACCTGGTTGACTTGTTACGATTACCCCACCGCATTCCTGCAGGAAAAAGCCGAAATCGATATGATCCTGGTTGGTGACAGCCTCGGCATGACCATGCTGGGCTACGACTCCACCTTGCCCGTCACCATGGAAGATATGATCCGCCATACCCAGGCCGTCCGCCGTGGCGCCCCCACTGCCTTCCTGGTCGGCGACATGCCCTACATGAGCTACCAGCCCTCGGTCGAAACCGCCATCCGCAACGCCGGCCGCTTCATGGCCGAAGCCGGCTGTGACGCCATCAAGCTCGAAGGCGGCGCTGCCATGGCTGACCGCCTCAAGGGCATCGTCGATGCCGGCATCCCCGCCATTGGTCACCTCGGCCTCACCCCCCAGTCCGTCTCCGCCCTGGGTGGTTTCCGCGTCCAGGGTAAATCTGCCGCCATGGCCAAGAAAATAGTGGACGATGCCAAGACCCTCGAAAAAGCCGGCGCTTTCGCCGTCCTGCTCGAACTGGTTCCCGACCGCCTGTGCAAATTGATCATGGAACGCGCCGACAACTGCATCATCATGGGCCTAGGCTCCGGCCCGCACGCCCACGGCCAGCTGCTGATTTACCACGACATGTTCGGCCTCTATCCCAAATTCACCCCCAAAATGGCCAAAGTCTTTGGGAACGCCGGCGAAGTCATCCTCAACGGGCTCAAGCAGTACGCCTCCGAAGTCACTGCCGGTTCCTTCCCCCAGGCCGAAAACTGGTTTGGCATGAAGGATGAAGAATTCGACGAACTGAAAAAGATGCTCTAGGGTGAAAGCATGACCTACGCACAACGCACCAGCCAGCTTAAGGCCGAGGGTGCTTACCAGGTATTGGCCAAAGCCAACCAGCTGGAAGCCGCCGGGCGTGAGATCCTTCACTTTGAAATCGGCCAACCCGATTTCGACACCTTCTCCAACATCAGCATGGCCGGCATCCGCGCCATCACCGAAGGGAAGACCCGCTATACCGCCCCCTCCGGCATGCCCTCCCTCCAGCAAGTCATCGCCGATGACTGCGGCCGCCGGCGTGGCATCCACATCGACCCGGCCGAAGTGGTGGTGGGCCCAGGCGCCAAGCCAGCCCTCTTCTTCCCCACCCTCGCGCTGATCGAACCCGGCGACGAAGTCATCTACCCCAACCCTGGCTTCCCCACCTACGAAGCCATGATCCAGGTAGCCGGTGGCATACCAGTCCCCGTCCCGCTCTTGGAGGAGAAGAACTTCTCCTTCGATCTGGAAGTCTTTGACCGCCTGGTCAACGCCCGCACCAAAATGATCATCCTCAACTCGCCCAGCAACCCCACCGGCGGCGTCATGCCGCTCGAGGATCTGCTGCATATCGCCCAAAAAGCGATCGAATTTGACTGCTGGGTCATGTCAGATGAAATCTACGCCCGCATCGCCTATGACGGCCTGAGTGTGCCCTCCATCACCAGCCTGCCCGGCATGCAAGAACGCACCATCATCATCGACGGCTTCTCCAAGACCTACGCCATGACCGGTTGGCGACTGGGCTACGGCATCATGCCGCGCGGCCTGGCCGATAAAGTCGGGCTGCTCATGACCCACTCGGTCGGTTCCACCGCTCAGTTCACCCAGGTCGCCGGGCTGGCTGCCATTCTCGGCCAGCAGCACCAGGTCGACGAGGTCGTCGCCGAATACCAACGCCGCCGTGACCTGATCGTCTCCGGCTTAAACAACACCGCAGGTGTTCATTGCCAGAGCCCGCAGGGCGCTTTCTATGTCTTCCCCAACATCAAGGCCACCGGCATGACTTCCTCCGAAGTTGCCAACCTGATCCTCGAGAAGGCCGGTGTCGCCCTGCTGCCAGGCTCCTCCTTTGGCGAATACGGCGAAGGTTACCTGCGCCTGTCTTACGCCAATTCCATCAAGAATATCGAACGCGCGTTGGAGAAAATCCAATCCGTGCTGCGCTAGGCCCATATAATCGGACCTCCGCGTACCACGGCCGAATGGGGTTGGGCGAAATGGATTCGCCCGACCCCATTTTGCCCACAAAACTCCAGCCAACCAGCTGCCACGCCAACTTCCCTCGGCCGGATGGGATTCACCCAGCCTACAAAAGGAAAAGTCATTGAGTGAACCTTCCACCTTGCCATCAGAACCCCTCCCAACTGTCATCTTAGGCTGCAAAGTCTTTCAACACTGGCTCGAACAACTGATCCCACCCGGCAGCGGACTGGCCGGTAAGGTAACCTATTTCGATTACGGTCTGCATTCCGTCCCCAAAAACCTGCGCCTCGCCATTCAGCAAGCCGTCGATGCCATTGAACAACCCAGTCTGGTTGTTCTGGCCTTTGGGCTGTGCGGAAATGGCCTCAACAACATCCAGGCCGGCAAACATTACCTGCTCATCCCACGCAGCGATGACTGCATCGCCATTCAACTGGGTTCTTACCAGGCCTACCGCCAGGAAATACAGCGCGAACCTGGCACCTATTACCTCTCCAAAGGCTGGCTGGAAGCCGGCACCAACCCCCTCCAGGAAAGCCGCAATCTTGAAGCCAAATACGGCCCGGCCAAAGCCAGCTGGTTAATGGATTACCAGTTCCAGAAGTACAAACGGCTGATCATGGTCGCACGCAACCCGCAGGAACTGCAGGAATACCGCACCCAGGCCATCGAAGTAGCCGAATACTGCGCGCGCTGGGGCATGCGCTATGAAGAACGCATCGGCGGAGACCAGTTCCTTGGAAAGCTGATCGATATCGCCCTCGACCTGCGCCTGCTGGACGAAGAATTCGTGCTCATCCCCCCTGGCGGCCTGCTGACCCAGTCCCACTTCGTCCGTTTTTAATCGCACCACCACCCACTGCAAACACCGTAAATTACCCTCCTTTCCTTGACGACTTTAGTGCCTGATGGTATCCTTGCACGGATTAAAATGATGACTTATTTCTTGCTGGCTGACGCTAATTCGACTACCACCATTACCCGCACTCGTAAGTGCGCGGGTCGTTGGTGCGCAGGTCAAGCCTCTCAGTCCAGTCGACGGAAATCAGGCAACGCCTAACACACACCAACGCCCCGAAAATTCGGGGTGTTTTTTTAGGTAAAAGCCAGGCAGCATAATAGCCGCACACTCAGAGCATCACAACGCTCAAAAAAAGGAGAGAAATCATGAATATTTCCAACACTACCCCAGTCTACGCCGTTGCAGACACAAATCTTGTGCCAGTGAGTGGCTATTTAAAGGACATGCAAGCCATCCCGGCCTCCCGTATGTTCCTGATCAACAAATCCCTCAAGGTCTACCAGGAAAAGAACCCGGGCTCCCCGGTCTTTGATGCTTCTCAAGGCGATGGCGGCGCTTCCCTCCCGGGTGTTCCCCGCGCCATCCTGGAACGTGCCACCGAAATGCAAATTGAACACGGCACCGCCTACGACATGCCCTTCGGCACCGATGCCTACCGCAAATCGGTCGTTGAAAAATATTGGAAACTCGACCCCGCCCTTGGTTTTGGGCCTGCCAACGTAATCGGCACCTGCGGCGGACGCGACGGCCTGATCAAAGCCTACCAGGCCATGCTCAGCCTCGGTCACGGCCGGCAAGGCGATGTCATCGCAGTCTCGCGCGTCCCCTGGATTTCGTACAACTGGGGTCCCTACGGCATCGGCGCCAACGTCATGTGGTCACCTGGTGACCCCGACAATGGCTGGGCCTATTCCGAAGACGGCATCCGCGCCAGCGTGGAATTTGCAGCCAGCTCCGGTCGCAAAGTAGCCGGCCTGGTCATCACCAACCCCGATAACCCCACCGGCCTGACCACCCCTGTCGATCGCCAGGTTACCCTGGCCAAAGCCGCCCTGGCCGCCGGCATCCCCTTCGTCCTCTTCGACTGGATGTACCATTACGTCACCGACGAACAACCCATGGAATTAAACAGCTTCCTGGGCAATTTCACACCCGAAGAACGCAAACACCTCATGTTCCTGGATGGCATCACCAAGTCACTGGGCGGCTCCAATATCCGCAACTGCCACCTCATCGCCAGCGAAGACGTGGTCAAATTCACAGTCGCACGGGCTTCCCACACCGTCATGCCCACCTTCTACTCCCTGGCCGTTGCCATGGCAGCCTACGAAATCGGTTACGCCGAAGCCTCCAAGACCATCGTTGAACCGACCAATGCCAGCCGCAAAGCCCTCAAACCTCTGCTCGAACAGTCCGGCATGCAGCACATCATCGGCAAGGGCTATTACGCCTTTATGAACGTCGGCGAATACCTGCGCGCCAAGGGCTGGGCCGATAGTGAACCACTCGGCCAATACCTGGCTGAAAATTATGGCGTGGCCATTGTCCCCGGAGCCTTCTTCTCCCCATTCGGCAACGACTGGATCCGTTTCTCCTACGCCACACCCGTCGAACGTACCACTGGCGCTTTTAGCCGCCTGATGGACGGGTTAAATTCACTAAAAGGCTGATTCAGCCGGATAAAGAGCTACCAGATGCTATATGACCCTGCCCAATTTGCCGAAAAATACAAGCTGGCGCTCCAATCAGCCAGTAAGGACAAACCCGCCGGCGGCCTGAACGGTTTTGAACTGGAATGGAACCTGCTGGATGAGCAGTTTCGTCCCCTGCTGACCGTCGGTTCCGGCCCGGCCCGCCAATCCTTCGTGGATTACCTGCGCGCCGAGTGCCTGCCGCCCTGGCTGCAAACCTTCTCCCAGTTGGAAGTTTTCCACTGGATGGTGGAATTTGCCACCCGCCCGTATTACTCACCCCGCGGGGCCATTTACGAAGCTCGCTTGCTCGAAGCAGTTCTTGCCAACGCCCTCGCGCGCGCCGGCGACCAGTTTGGCGAACGCCTGTTTTACTGGCACGGCAACCTGCTCTTCCTGACCGAAATCAATCACGATTCGATCCCCGGCAACTGGGGCATCGCCAAGCGCCGCTACCTGGAACGCTGCGTGGACCTCTACAACACCACCCTGGCCACCGCTGGCATCCATGTCAACCTCTCGCTGCCTGACCCGCTCTTTACCTGGGATTTCATGCACCTGCCCGAGGCCGAACGCACCAACCGGCACCTCGACCAATACAAA
The DNA here is from genome assembly GCA_903908605.1 of uncultured Anaerolineae bacterium. GTDB lineage: Bacteria > Chloroflexota > Anaerolineae > Anaerolineales > Villigracilaceae > UBA5195. The sequence continues at coordinate 18,499 of CAIVSQ010000518.1, read as the reverse complement.
TCCGAATTTTATATCACCTCCACCCGCCTGCTGCGCGCCTGGGCATCCCTGTTCATCGCCACATCAGCTTCCACACCGCTGCAAGCCCAGGTACGCGGCGGTCGCGCCGTGGTTGTGTTGACCGAAAACGACTCTGTCCGCAACCTTACCTTCCCCAACCCACCCGAGATCGACCTGCCGAACCTGTACCGCTCCTACAAGGATTACAAGGCTGTTTCGTATGACCTGGTACAGCGCGGCATCCGCTTTGGTAACAACAACTGGACCCCGGTGCGCGCACGTTCCTTTGCCGAACCGGTTGAGCGTCTCATTTCCACCACCGGCGACCAACTGAAAGACCTTTACACCCGCGGCCTGTATTCCATCGGCGAAACCACCCCCGCTGAAGAAATGGCCCGCCAGATCGAGAAACAAAACCTGCTGGCACGTATCAACCTGCCGATGGGACGCGTAGAAATCCGCACCGATGACGGCGGTCACCCGCTGGATATCGACGTTGCTAACATGACCCTCAAGCACCTGCTGCTGATCCGTTTCTACGCCGATGATAAATTCGCCCGCTCCTTCCGCTATGACCACGAAGACATCAGCCGCGCACGCGCCAACGAGCTCATCGCCGCCCGCGATGGGTTACGCTCCGAAATTGAAAACCCGCTGACCGGCAAACCGATCGGCATGCGCGCCTTCTTAAAGTGGACCCTCGACGAACTGCGCCCGCTGGCCGAATCGCTCAACATGTGGGAAGACCTCAGCCCGCTGGTCGAAATGGCCGCCGGCGCTCCCAACACCGCCGAAAAAATGCGCGCCCGCTTAAAGATGGAATTGGGTGCCAATGATGAAATCACCCCCAGTGTCATGCGCGAGCTGGCCGAGGAACGCGAAGAACAGGTGCGTGCCGACCTCGAGAAAATTACCAACCGGCTCGGCCTGCTTGGCGATGAAACCGAAAAAATTGGCGAGCTGCTCCAGCACGCCCGCCAGGAAGCCCGCACCCATCCCGAGCTGCCTTACCGCTTCCGCCCGGTCGTCGAAACCGTCGCCGATACCGACTACGCCGATAAGACCGCCGAAATTCTCGATCTTTCCCAGCGCCTTATCCGCTTCCCCTCCGTTACCGCCTGCCCGGACGAACGTCTCGATGAAGTCCACCGAGCCGGCACCTTTATCCATGACTATCTCAAAAGCCACGGGCTGGAAGTACGCTACTTTGATGGCAAGTATCCCGCCGTTCTGGCCAATTTCCCCGGCGGCGGTCCTGGCGCAAAGGGCAAAAAATCCAGCACCGGCAACATCCTGCTAACCGGCCATTTTGATGTTGTTGAACCCGAACCGGATGACAGCCAATTCCAACCCTCCATTGAAGGTGACTATCTCAAAGGCCGCGGCTCAGCAGATATGAAAACCGTGGTTGCCACCTACCTGGTCTGGATGAAGGATACCCTCAGGGCCGGCAAACCCTACCCCGATATTTCGCTGCTGCTGGTTGGCAACGAAGAAAACGGTGAATCCGAAGCCTGGGGCACCCCGCAAGTCCTCAATCTGCTCAAGCAAGAACACGGCTACAGCCCCAGCTTCTTCATTGCGGGCGAACGCACTGGTGAAAAAGGAACCGAACTGTTTGGCGAGATTTGTATCGAAAACCGCGGTGTCATGCGTTTTGATGTCGTTGCCCGTGGCGCAAAAGCCCACTCTGGTGTAGCTGGCAGCGGCGACCTGAGCGACAAACTGATTGCCGCACGCGCTGCCCTCAACGAGATCTTCTCACAACACCTCACCCTCAAATCGCCGGATGGCTGGCAGTCCCAGGCAAAATTCCCCTTCATCAAAGTCGGGACGCCCGGTGTCTACAATGTCACCGCCGCCCACGGTATCCTTGGCGTGGAAATCCGCCCCATCCCACAGGATGACACCAGCGCGCTAAAACTGGCCGTCGATGCCTACTGCGCCGAAAACGGGCTGGAAGTGGTCTATTCTGTCATGGAAAACGGGGTAGCCTGCGATCCGCAAAACCCGGCCCTGTTAGCTCTCATCGATGCGGTCAGAACCGTCTCCGGCCAGGAACCACGCATCGGGCGCAAGCTGCCCGGCACCAGCGCACGCTTCGCCCCCGGTGGCCAGGCCGTTGTCTGGGGCCAGACCGGCATCGGACCCCATGCCAAAAATGAGCAGCATTACATACCCAGTATCGAACCGTATTACAAATCGCTCAACGAACTGGCAAAACGAGCCCACTAAACATATACACAAAAATCCTGGCTGGAGACGATCCCAGCCAGGATTTTTTTATACCTGCTTACCAGAACCCAGGGTTATGGAATGTAATAGGTCACCTGCAGCACCGGCTGGAAGGCCAAGGTGGTTGCATCACCACTATAGAAAGCCATATAGTCGGCAACGCCGTTATTGTTGTTATTCACCATGAAACCCAGGCGCAGCTGAGTCATGCCGGTTTTATTTATGAACGGGAACGCTGTGGCGTTGAAAATACCATCGTAGACAGACCCAACCGGCGTCTTGGAGAGCCAACCAATGCCATCCCCGCCGGGAGTCGCGTTGAAGTCATCAGCCTCAAGGCTGGAAGTGGCACCAAAGAAAGGTTTCTTGATATCGATGCTCAAGGTACCATGCGTGTTGAGTGGGTTTACGCCCACCACGCTTTGCAAGGTTAGTTTCAAACGCACAGAGAGGATGACAGCTGTATCCGGCAGGCTGGTGGTGTCGAAAGCTAGCACCGAGAGCGACTGGGCATTACCCGCAGTATCACCCAGCTTGACCACATTCAGGGTGCTGTTTACATTGCCACCCACACCGGTATTTTGACCAGATTCAACCACCGTGCCATCCCAGGCGCCGATTGAATTGTAATTGGCGCGAATATTTGCCTGGTAATTTTGAGCAGTCTTGTTTACTGTGACGCCGCCATAGGTTCGATAGGCCGGGGAAAATGCCGTCACGCCCACTTTGGAGGGGGTAATCTTGCCAGCCCAGTTGTATGGCACTTGCAGCGAATAGGACCCATCAGAAGCGGATAGGACCGATTTAGTCACACCGCCATCCACCCAGGTCAGTTTCACATTGCCCGCACCGGCATCACCAGAAATGGTCATCTTGCGAATGGTGGCCGTATAATTTTGACCAATTTTGTTATCGGCAACGGCCGAGTAATTCCGAACAGTTGGCGAGAATGTGTAACCGACCTTGGTGGGAGTAACGCTGCCTGTCCAACCATCCGAAACCGGCAAAACATAATTGCCGCTCGAATCAGCGGTGACGGTGTGAATACCACCATCGTCATAGGTCAGGGTCGCCCCACTCACACCGGCATTGCCAGAGATGGTCAGGGAAGCGGTCGCCAGGTAGTTCCGGCCGATCTGGTTGGCAATCACATTGGTATAACTGCGACTCACGGGGTTAAAGGCAAAACCAGTCTTGCTGGGGGTAACAGTCCCCGTCCAACCATAGGTCACATACAGGATGTAATTTCCCGAGGAATCGGCCGAAGTGGTCTTGTTGACCCCATCGAACCAGCTCAGCTCGGCATAACTGGTTCCGACATTGCCGCTGATTTTGATCAAAGAAAGGCTGGTCTTAAACATCCACCACACACCACCATCCGCCAGGGTAAACACCTTCGGGTTGCAAGTCGTGCAGGTGATGGCCTTCACATTCCAGTGGTAGGTCTTATTGGGGTTCAGGTTTGTAATCGTGATGCTGGTTTTATCATACGTACCCGTCCAGTTAGGGTCACTCTTCACACAGGCCAGGTTTTCGGTGATGCAGTAACTGTATTTTAGAGTGCCAGCATACGAGCTCCACGACAGGAAAGCGCTGGCGGGGTTGATGCCAGTCGATTTATCCAGCGGAGCCTTCTTGTAAAATACTGCCGAGGGATTGATTTCTGTTGTGGGTGCTCCCTGGGCAGCGTGCAAGGTGCCACTCGCCGCAGGCGTGCTCAACCAAACCGTTACGCAATAGGATTGGGCATCATCGGCACAGTGGACGAAATCAATCGAGAGGTAATAACCAGCATCGTGATAGAACACCCTGTGCACACCTGTCGCATCTTCGTAAGCATTGTCAGATTTCCATCCGGATTGGTACAAAGACACGTTCGAATAAAAGTCCCAGATCTCGGCCGGAACTTCACCTGCGAATTTCTCCGCAGCACTAAAGACCTGCCCTGAAATCTCAAGGAAATCACCCGAGATGCTCATCTGCAGGTTCTTGGTCTGTTCCGCCGGTCCCGACCAGGTCAGCCAGGGTGCCAGGGGGGCAGTCAGGCCATCCGCAGCCTGTGCATGCGCAGTGCTTGTTCCCTGCCATGCGCCGCTGGTGACAAGTACCACCAGGATGGTGACAATCAACATCAATTTCTTGCTTACTGTAATCATATTGTTAGGTCCTCCAACAAAATTTTTCATGAGAGTCTTCTACCCACTAATCGGTTGAAACACACTTTCGCGTCGATGGGGCAGCAAACCCAATAGGGAACTCGTGAGAGTCGCTTTCAAACATGGACGTTACTCATGCCAAATTTGTTCCCAGGATAATCAAAATTACGGGGTCAGTTTTATACCTATAATAATTATACACTCTACCCAGGCAGGGTCGGGGAAGATTTTCGTCCTGTTTCCTCACCCAGTTCATAAATAAAAAAGAGGACCGACCTTTTTGGCCGATCCTCCTGCAGTTCTATTAATTTGTTTACGGGATGTAATAGACCACTTGTAATACCGGGCGATAGGAGGTGTTAACCTCATTGCCGCTGTAGAACATGATGGCATCCTGTACATGGTTGTTATTGTCATCGATCTGGAAGCGCAAACGAATTTGAGTGGTTGAGCCCACGCCAATAAAATTCAAGCCAGACGTGGAGAGAGAACCGCGATAGTAGCCGCCTGAAGGTATTTTGCTCAGGGTGCCAGCAATCTTCAGGCCTGCAGCAGCTTCAAAGTCGGTCTTGGTCAGGCCACTACCGCCAAAAGAGGGGCTGACGATATCAAACACCATAGAACCGTGCGTACCTATCGGGTTGACACCGGTAAAGGTTTGAGCCTTGAGCCGGATGCGCGCAGAGACAATCACAGCGCCAACAGGCAGGGTGGAAGTATCGAAAGACAGGACACCGCGCATCTGCTGGTTCAGAATGGTATCACCCAGCATAAAAGTGTTGGAGGTCGAGTGAGCCGTACCACCAATCGCACTAAATTCGCTCGATTCCTTCACATAGCCATCCTGAGCCCCATTGGAGGTGAAACCCATCAATTCGTTGGCATAGTAATCCTGGCCAAGATAATCGGTGGGGACGCCAAGAACGAGCGTGCAGGTATAAGAGGTTTCGGTACCGGGTTTGGCAGTAAAGCTTGGGGCTTCCGGGCTGGAAGGGGTTACCTTGCCAGACCAACCGATCGGTACAGTCAGGGAATAATTTCCATCCGTATCCGCCACCACCGATTTTCGGGTGGTGCCTTCCACATGGCTGAGGACAGCCAAGCCAATGCCAGCATTCCCAGAAATGGTGCAGCGTGTCTCGGTGCCTTTATAATTCTGATTGGTCTGGCTAACGGTTGCATCAACATAAGTTCTAAATGCAGGTGCAAACGTCCAGTTGGTTTTGGTGGGAGTAACGGTGAAGGTCCAATTAATTGGGGGCGTATTGGTGGGCCAGCTGCTGGAAACCACCATCGCATAAGCCCCGGTGTCATCACTGTACACACTCTTGGTGGAATTGTCCGTGTCCAACCAGGTAAGCTTGACACCGCCGGTGCCCACATTACCCTTAAGTGTAATTTGGCCAAAAGCAGTGGTGAACTTCCACCAGGTATTGCTATCAGCAAAAACGAACTTCTTGGTGGTACAGCTCATGCAAGAAATTCCCTTGACCTGCCAGTAATAAACCTTGCGAAAGTTGAGACCACTCAGGGTGACACTCTTATTCAGGTACGTGCCAGTCCAGTTCGGGTCGTTATCAACGCAGGGACCACCTTCTTTAACACAATAGCTGTATTTTTCAGCCTTGGAAGCCGGGTCATCTGCCCATTTCAACTTGACATTGGATGGATTGATATTCTTGATGCCATCATTAACATAGTTGTCACCCTTACAGAATAATACAACCGCAGCCGGGTCGCATTCAGTGATCGGGTCAGACAGGGTCACAACCGAACCCAGGGCAGACTTGTTAATGACAACCTTGCCCATGCCCTTATTCTGGCTCTGCCAAACCTTTACACAGGTGGCCGATGGATTACTCTGGCATTTTACGAAGTCGATTGCCAGGTAATAACCAGACTCATGATAGAAAACTTTATGCACGCCTTGTTCATCTTCATAGGCATTGTCTGAAGTCCAGCCAGCCTTGAAAAGTTCAACATTTGAATAGAAATCAGATACTTCCTGGGGCACACCTTCCGTAAATACTTCAGCGGCCTGGTATCCTTGCCCGGCAACACGCAGCGCATCACCCTTCATATTGATCTGTAGATCACGGTTGGTGACGCCAAGTTCCTTCCAGCTCAACCCCGCGGCCAGGGGAGTCCCCGGGGCATCCGCTGCGGCAGCGGTATATACTCCCTGCCATGCGCCAGTGGAAGCTACCACCAGCAAAATAATCAACGCAAATACAACTTTTTTAACAGTATTACCCATTTTTCCTCCAACAGAATTTTTCCAACGATCCGGTTTCCTGGGAAGCCATCAATCTTAAACGCGGTGAGCAAGAGCCCAACCGGGACGGCAAAACCTGCGAATAGAGACCAGACGTTGGAATCAGGCGGATTGTTCCATTTCTTTACCGGTTGACCACCTGGGATTCATTCATACCAACCGGTCTTAATTGTTCGGAACAATCACGATTGAAACTTAACATTTTTTATTATACCTGAAACTCAGCCCATACAATCCCATTTCGGCAACTTAACCCAGTCCAGGCCAATCAAGGAAGGTAATAAACAATGGCCAAAACCGGACGGTAGGCCGTGTTTAGGGCATCACCGCTATAAAAAGCGAGCCGGTCTGCAATGGCATCATTGTCATCATCCAGTTGGAAGCGCAGCCGAAGCTGTGTGGTTCCAGTACGATTGATATGTGCGAAAGCAGCGGCGCTTAGCAAACCGCTGTAGACTCCATTCACGGGCAGCTTGCCAATCGATCCTGCTGACCGCAAACCAGCAACGGCGCTGAAGTCATCAAAAGACAGGCCTGCGCTTGAACCAAAATTTGGCTGGCGAATATCCATCACCAACCCGCCATGCGTACTAAATGGATTGGTTCCGACCATACCCTGGAAAGTTAACTTCACACGAACCGAAGTCAACACAGCGGTATCAGGTAAAGCAGCGGTATTAAAAGACAACATACCCATCGTTTGGCGCCTGGACGTGTCATCTCCAATCAGGAAAGTACCTGATGTGCTATTGAGCAAACCAGCCACACCACTTGTCTCACTCGATTCCCGCAAAAAGCCATCCTGCCCAGCGTTTGAAACAAAAATCGCCAGGTGATTAACGCGAAAGTTTTGCCCTATCGGGGAATTTTTTATGGCACTATAGCTACGGAAGGCCGGGCTAAAGGAAATAACCCCGCTCTTTGTGGGTGTGATTTTCCCACTCCAGTTATATGGCACGCTGATTCTATAATTTCCAGAAACGTCGGAAAGCACGGTTTTTTGAACGCCACTCACATAAGTGAGAGTCACACCCGCTGCCCCCGTATTGCCGCTGATCGTCACATTGACGGGTTTGACTGCACCCGAATTTGGGTCCGCCATAAGAACAGAACTGTCAACAGCCTCAAAATCGTCGCCAGTCAGCACATCCAGGGTATGGAGCATATCATTATTCCAGCGCTCATCAGGAGCGCCGCTAACATACCAGTTTGAACCATTATCCGCCAGGATAATTCCATACTGTTTCATGGCTTTCAAAATCACCTGCATCTCTGCCGAATATCCCGAGATGTTAAAAGAGGATTTCAGGCGGAAACGCGCCCCCATCGGCGGGATTTGTGGAGCCGTAGCATCGTTGGAGGTCAGGTGACGCGCCGGCCAGATGTAACGATTGGTTTGTGCGGCAGTAAAACGGAGGGCATGGTTGATGCTTCCTGTCAGTATTTCCTCGTACCGCACCAGACCTGGCAGAATGGGCAGACCAGCGGCATCGGCAGAAGTCCATGTATCCGGGCGTAGCGCGTTGGATCCCAGGCTCCAGATAGCGCCTGATCCACCCGACCAGTTCCCCGCTGAGTAGCTGGCATCATAAATCTCATATAATTTACAGGTACTGCTATCTACAATCAGGATGTGGTGATCACTTCCATATTCAATCTTCGGGCTGGCAGGAATTGGATACGGTCCCGCATCCGATTCATCCGGGTAATAAAAATCAACGCTCGCCTTTGAAACCGTCCCGTCAACGATATTGACCGGAATACCGATCAGTCCACCATTCCAGGTGCCCGAACCAAAATCCATATGAAACCCACTGCTGCGCCCGATCGAATTGATCCAATCAGTGGAACGTGCATGGACCGGCAAACTATCCACCCGCGCATTCCATATATTATTGGTAGGGAATAACGCACAATTTCCGGGGTTGGCACTGCTGGCAGCGGCCAAAACCACCAGAGTGATCGAATTGGCAGGGAATTCGGCCGAAAATCCGCTGGATGTCACATCCTGATCGGGTTTCCTTACGATCGCACCCAGGTTGGCCGCACTGTATTGATAGACTTTGGCCGTTGCGGCCGGCAGAAAATTCTTCAACTGCAAAGCACTGACCTGGGCCTGCGAACTCTTATTAATCACCATCACCGTCAGAGCGCCATCTGTGGCCCTTTTTGCGGCATACACCGCCAGTTGGGCCTGGTCTGCACTGACCGCGCTGATGCTCGTCGCCCCAAATTTTCCACCCAGTCCATCATAGTTTCGGTACATGCGGAATGCGTAAGCACCTGGTAGAGTCTCAAAATGATCATAGCCTAGGGCACTATCGGGATAATTCCAGAGTGCGGCCATATCCAGGCTTTCCCGGCCAAATATTCCAAGCACATCTGCCTGAGCTAAAGCGCCATTGATGTGTTCAAGACCACCAAAGTTATATTCCGTAATCGCCAGCCCGGTGCCGGGATAATTTGTATTTACCCAGGTGCGCATACGCGGCAGCAGGCGTACCACCCGCCAATCCAGCGGTTGATCGCTACCACCAATCCAACTCTCGTCTGTATAAGTCGCATCCCATAAGGACCTGGTGGTGCGCAGGCGCTTGGCCTGCCGGGCTGCATCACCGGCAGTGTTAAGGCTGGTCCCTGCCGAGGGGTAATAATGTAAATCAAGCACGTCGAGCAGACGCTTGTTATTTAATTGTTCGTATTCCTTCATTTTTGCCAGGTACCACTCCACCTGGTACTTGGAGCCATGAGACTGGTAATCCGGAAAATAGGTATAACCATTGGCGGCAGCCGTAACCGTATCCAGCTCTGAATACCAGTAGCCCGTCCATCCGAAGGAACTATACCCAAGCAGCCTGGCAGCAGGGTCAGCGCTCTTAATGGCCTCGCCATATGCAATCGACTTTGAAAATAATTCGTCATAACTTTGGGGGGACGGGTGCACATCGCGATGCGTGTCACCCCACAGGTCAGGTTCATTATCCAATGCGTAATAGCGAACGCCTGTTGTGGCAGCGCTTCCATATTTAGTGACCAGGCTTTGAACCCAACCCTTCATGAAATTAACATCTACAGCCTGGCTGGCATCGGTGGGGGTATTACCCGTCAAAGGGCTTCCCCCAGGGGTTGTTCCATTTCCGCAATCTGGGCGCCAGGCAGCATCACTATCTTGCTGGGCACCATACTTGCTAATACTGTATGAACAACTGCTATTATTTTTTGCCACGTAACCGAGCATCGGTATGGTCAGCAATGAGCGTGTGGCAGTGCGAATATTCTGGTCGATCCATTGCAAATGTGTTTCTGCAGCCCCACTGACCGGGTTGTAATTACTGACATTCTCAAAGTACCAATCCAGGGCGGTATTGGTGTTTGCAGTTTGCCAGTTATATTTTGAAGTGCCATTACCACCCCAGCGCCGCAATGGCAGTGCTAATTCCTGCGCAAAGCTCTCAGTGGCAAAATTCAACCCGTAAATATCTGGGCTGATCAGGTGCTGACCTATCTCGGCATCGACCGTTATCCCTGGGCCTGTCACTGCGGTTGGGGCAGCCGACACAGGTCGGTTGGTAATCAATTGACTCATGCAAAGCACAGCCAGCATGATTCGCAAGCCCTTTAAAATGTGGGCAGATCCTGTAATTTTCATAGCTTAGATTCTCCTGGAATGCCGGTCACAAATTTATTGTACGTCCGCTGGCGGTCATCCTGGTTGATAAATTTGTTAATAGGACCAATGTACCTTTTTGTGCTTAAAAATAAACGGGCAATCACATGATTGCCCGTTTATTGAATATAACCTGACCTGGAAAAATGGATTTATTTTCTGCGGTCACCGTAACGTTTGTATACCCGTAACCACGCATCGGATGGATGATCCGGGCGATATTTCTTTTGGTCTGGTTTACTGATATTGAAAGCGTAATCTTCAATCAGCTCTGAGATCGGATCATTGGGCTTGAAATACATAAAAGGCTTACCCGCATTAATAGCCTCTACAAACAAATCCGGTGAGTGAGGAATAATCACTGAAACCGGCTGACCAAGCCCGGCTGCAATTTTATCGTGTGGCAAACCCTTGCGTGGGAAGGTGGCGTTCAATACCATTTTTATTTGGTCTTGGGTAAAACCAAGTTTTTTATAAGTATCCAGGGCCGCTGCACTAGCCCGCACAGAGGCCATATCGGGAGTGGCTACCATCAAGATCAGGTCGGCCAAATCCAGGGCTTGCAGGGTCATCTCGTGAAAATCATGAGGCAAATCAACGATCACATAATCATAATGAGACTTGATATACCGGAGAGCTTCGCCCAGGGTCTCAATGTTAATGCGATCTGCTTCAGTTGGCAGGGTTGGTGCTGCGATGAAATCCAACCCGGTTTCGTGCCTGGCGATGATCGAATTCATTACATCTTCGTCGATATCTTCCTTGTTATAGTTGGCAATATCAGACCAGGTACGCTTCAAGGCGACATTCAACATCAAGGCCACCTGTCCCGCCATCATGGTCAGGTCGATCAGGATGGTTGAACTCTGCCATAGACCCTTCAGTCCCATGGCCAGGTTTACCGCCAGGCTTGAGCCACCAGTGCCACCACGCAAACTGTGCACCACGATAAAACGAGCATCCTCTTTTACCGCAACAGGAGCAATTGCAGAAGCTGCTTTCAGTGCCTCCGCGCGGCGCAACAATACGCTCACCCTGGCGGCCAGCTCGGCTGGCTCAAAAGGCTTGGTCAGATGATCATCAGCGCCGGCTTCAAATGCCTTTAATTTATCCTGCAGCCCCGACTGAGCCGTCAACATCAATATGGGAGTTTGGGCAAAAAGAGGATCCCTGCGCAGAGTCCGCACTACATCATACCCGATCATGTCGGGCATCATCACATCACTGATGATGATATCCGGCCGTATCGATTTGGCTAGATACAGACCTTTGACGCCACCTTCAGCAGAGGTTATTTTGAAATTAAAATCCGCCAGCGCTTTGGCAACCAGAGCGTGAAAAATTGGTTCATCATCAATCGTCAGTACATGCGTCATCAGGTTATCCTTTAACTCCAAGTTCCACTTCACAATATCGATACAACCGGTTTACTTCGTGATGAAGTTGAGCCAGATAATCGAGCGCACCAGTAAGGTCTTCTTTTTTTCCCATAGTTTCCAGCCGTGCGGCGAGCTTTGTAACGGGTCCCGCGCTAAAATTAGCGCTTAATCCTTTGAGATTATGGGCATGCTTGGTAACTTCACCTGCGTTGCCAGCTTTTACGGCCATGGATAGCTCGTCAATCCGTTCAGGTAAGTTTTTAATAAATTCCAGGCACATTTCATTGAAAAATTTTGGATCATTAAAGAAACGGGAAGCAGCGCCTACCAAATCCATGGGAGTTTCGTTTTCAAACGAAAGCTGCGCTTCATGGATTTCTTCCGTTTTCTGCTTATCCATTCCCGGATCGCCAAATAGACCACCTTCAAAATCGATGTCCATCTCAAGTGCAAATTTCTCAGCCGAACCGGTATAGTCCTGAACTTCCTCTACTTCAATCACCGCCTGCCCTGGCACCTGGATCCATTTTTCAACCGCCGAGAAAAGCAGACCCGGATCGAGTGGCTTGGTAACATAATCATCCATCCCCGCCTGAATGCACATATCGCGGTCACCCTTAAGAGCATGGGCGGTCATGGCAATAATTGGGATATGCTGGTTTTTTCCTTTTTCCCATTGGCGAATTCGACGGGTAGCCTCAAGGCCATCCAATTCAGGCATTTGAACATCCATCAAGACCAGACTGTAGGTGCCGGTTTGCACCTTTTCAATTGCGCGTAAACCGTTCTCAACAGCATCGGCTGAGTAACCTGCTTTTTGCAGCAGGATCAGGGCGAGTTTCTGATTGATGGGGTTATCTTCGGCAAGCAGTATTTGTAACCCGTGGCGTTTTTGTTCTGAAATAATGTGCCGGGTCACCAGGCGAGGCTGTTCAGTTTCCGCCAAACCTAACACTGCGTGCAGGGTGTCTAGTAGCATACGTTGCTTTACTGGCTTTACGAGGTAGGCAGAACAACCCAGGGCTTCGAGCCGGACCGCATCGCCGCGTTGCCCCATGGAGGTTAAGATTACAATATGCGCATCTTTCCCAGAGGGATCACTTTTAATCTCCCTGGCTGCCTGTTCTCCATCCATCCCGGGCATTTGCATATCCAGCAAAATGACATGGTAAGGTTTCCCCTCGGTGTAGGCCCTTCGAAGCATTTCCACGCCCTTGGCACCGCTCGAAGCAGTGTCAATCTCGCATCCAAAACCCTCCACCATTTTTGATAAAACCTTGCGATTGGTACTGTTGTCATCAATACCAAGCACACGTAAATTTTTAATACTGCTCTTCAATTCGGAGACGGGCAAAGCCGGGTTAACAGAGACTTTATTCGGCTGCTTTTTAAAAGTAGCCGTAAACCAAAACGTGCTCCCTATACCAGCCTCACTGTTGACACCAATCGAGCCGCCCATGGCTTCCACAAGTTGCTTGCTGATGGTTAGCCCGAGGCCCGTCCCACCATATTTCCTGGTAGTTGATCCATCCGCCTGGGTAAACCGATCAAAAACAGCTGAAATCCGGTCTTTGGGAATACCTATGCCGGTGTCCTGGACGGAAAAAGTAACCACCACCTCTTCATCGGTTTCAACCATCGGCTCGGCCCGAATAACCACTTCGCCCTGGTGGGTGAATTTTATGGCATTACCAAGCAGGTTAAAAAGCACCTGACGCAATCTTGCAGGATCCCCTTTGAGTTGGGTATTGACATCAGGATGAACCAAACAGACAATTTCCAAGCCTTTGTCCTGGGCGCGCTGCGCCATCATCTGACCAATATCTTCAACCACAGTACGCAAATCGAAATCGATGCTCTCCAGCACCAGCTTCTGCGCTTCAATTTTGGAAAAATCGAGGATATCATTGATCAATGCCAGGAGATTTTCGGCACTTTGCAGGGAAATACTCAGGTAATCGCGTTGTTCATCTGAAAGATTGGTATCAAGGGCCAATTCCAACATACCAATCACCCCATTCATTGGGGTTCTGATTTCATGGCTCATATTGGCGAGGAATTCGGTCTTGGCGCGGTTGGCGTTCTCAGCTTCCTTGCGAGCCTGGTCAAGTTCAGAAATATCATGGTAAATTGCCAGGGTACCAGCCTTCCTGCCGGCCACTGCCACCGGGACCCCAAACATCTCAACCGTGACGGTCAGACCATCTTTCCTGCGCCGCTTGCCAATGCCATGAACTGTATTATTGCGGGCTTGCATGGTGTAAGCCAAAGCCTCGTTGATTGTGTCACTGGAAGTGATTAATTGGTCGAGGTTCTGACCTCTTATTTCGCTGTTTGTGTAACCAAATAAATGTTCAAAAGCCGGGTTGCTTGAGACAATCAGATCCTGGTCATCTAAAACAACAATGGCTACCGGGCTGTTCAGGTTTAATGCTTCCAGGAATTGCTTTTCGTGCAACAGTTCGGCTTCAGCACGTTTTTTCTCGGTAATATCCCGGCCAATCCCTACCAGACCGAAAATTTTTCCACGTGTATCGCGCAAAGGCGCTTTGGTCGTCGAGATCCAAACCGTGTTGCCGTTAGAATCCCGACCGGGTTCTTCATGATTAACCACTGCCTGACCGGTGTCGATAACTTGTTTATCGACAGCCCAGTATTGCCCAGCCAATTCGGGCGGATAAAATTCAAAATCGGATTTCCCGATAATTTCATTAGGAGATTTTCCCCCGGCGGCCAAACAATCAGCACTATTGGTCATGGTTTTTCGACCCCGGAGATCTTTCACGTAGACCCGATCAGGAATGTTATCCACCAGGGTCCTCAGAAGATTGCGCTCCTCGGCAAGCGCATCCTGGGCCTGCTTGCTGTCTGTCATGTCATGGAAAACATAAATCGTCCGCTTAATGCCGTTATCCAATTCAAACGAAACTTCGGAAAGATCATAGTACCCTTTGACATTGGGGATTTCGATGCTGCCAAGTTGCAACTGGGTTTCAGGGGCATTTGGGTAAAGCAATCCGATCAGGGGTTTACCGAGTACATTCGGAAAAGAGGTATGAAAACGGTCGATCACAGCGTGGTTGCAGCGCATCACATTACCGTTCGAATCGACCATGAAAATCATATCAACGATGGTATCAAAGATGGTTTCCCATTCCTTTTTTCCACGCTCAATTACCGATTCAAGCCCACGCAAAACCAACATGTCCTCTTCCAATTTTTTATTGGCCAGGGTCAATTCCGAAGTACCTTCCTGAAGACGTTTATCCAGATTTGCGGTAAGGCTTACTAATTGAGCCTGGCGCCAACCCGCCAGCCCAAAGGAGATCGAAAGGAAGAAAGGTGCAGAATCCATCAACCACATCAGTGGTGAGGATTGGATGGTCATTACGGAATTCCATGAAAAATCCAACTCTCTGGCGATGATCTCAATAATGGTTCCGCAGAGTGGAAATAGTACCCCAAAGCCCAGGCCGAATAGTAAATGGAGCAAAAAGGGAGACGAAAGGGAAATCTTACGATTTATCATTTTTATTTTTTTACCAGTTTGAGTATTCTTTTACAGGTATCTACCCCTTAAGGATTAACCGATTAATCCCTAAAGTTTAATTTTATTAATCACAAGAAGGCGAAAATTTGATCTTTGAGTATATTTTACTCTTTATTGAATAAATATTGTTCCGATTTGCGTCGGAACATAGGATAAAAACAGGTTAAAATTAAGGCTAATTCTTGTAGGTAAACAAATTATTTTTTGTGCAAGAACTGACCTGGTTTTTAACTAGAAAAAAATACTTTTGAGTAAAAAGCAGTCGCACCATTTTCCAGGAAATAGCCGCATCAAAGGAACAATCAATAATGGAAAAAGGCAAAACAATCCTCATCATCGATGATGAACCTTCGCTATTGGTAGGTTTATCATCGATGATGCGCCGCCATGGTTACCAAGTTATTTCAGCCAGCAATGGAACTGAAGGCCTGGCCCTGGCCAAAGCCATGCAACCTGACTTGATCATCTCAGATGTGATGATGCCTCCTCCCAACGGTTTTGAGTTGAGGAAAATGATCAACCAGGAAGCAGAACTGGCTTCTATTCCATTCATTTTTCTGACAGCCCGCAGCGAAGGAATCGATAAAATTTTTGGCATCCGCCAGGGTGCTGACGATTACATCACGAAGCCCTTTCAGACCGAGGAGCTTCTGGCCCGAATTGAGGCCATTTTCAGGCGAATAGAGGCAGCCCAGGAAGCGGGCCGAGAACAAATGCGAAAAGACGCCGCCCAGGAAATGGATAAATTACGGCGAGAAATTTTACAAAATATCCACCATGAATTCCGCACCCCCCTGACCAATATTGTCATGCCGCTGCAGTTGGCTGTGTCTCATAAATTTGAAGACCCTGGGCAGCAAATCGAATTTATTAAGATTGCGCTTTCCAATCTCGATCGCCTTGAATCACTGGTCTCGGATTTTATTATTCTGACCAATATCGACCAAAACCAACTTAACACTTTCAGGCAGCCCCTTGACCCCAACTTGCACCTGGTAAAACCAATCAGGAAAAGACTGGAACGCTACAAGGAAAAGAATATCGAGCTGGTGATTGATGTAAACCCGGGCGATGATATCCTCGTTCCACGTTCAGACTTCATCCATGCAGTCACCCACCTGGCAGATAATGCCTTTAAATTCAGCCCACCGGGTGGAAGCGTAAATATTGTAATCAGCGCAACCGGCCAGGGTGGCATCACTGTTCGCGTCAGTGACCAGGGCCCAGGTATCCCCAAAGAATTGTTGGAAAAAGTTTTTATCCGCTTTTACCAAATTAGCCAGGGTGACAGCCGGGAGTTCGACGGTCTAGGGGTTGGGCTGACAATTGCAAAATCGATTGCTGAAGCCAATGGCGGCCTGGTGGAGTTTATTCCCTCGCCAGTTGGTTTTTCCGTCGAAATGCGCATCCCCCCACTCAGCCCAGACGAAAATACAGGTGTGGAATAAAAATATGAAACCCATATTTCCACCTTATGTCTTGCCCGAAACAGAAAAAAGTCCAACAGGATGCTGTGCACTTGATTCCGCAACTTTATTAAATTGGCGGGAAGTAACGATTGACAGCAGATTGCCCCATGAATGAATATTTGCCCGAAAAAAGCCCAGATCAAAACCAATCAATGAATATTTTTCCTACCGCGCAAAATGTTCTTGCAGCACTTGGAATTTCTGCCGCGCGAGTATTACGATCCAATATTTTTGAAAATAAGCTCGAAGATATTCTTTCGGCCATCGGCGGATCTTGTTCGGCCAGTCACTGTTTATTATTCAACCTTGAATCGCCTTCTGGCAGCCCGGAAATCCGCATTTTGGCAAAATGGGACAGGCCATCCACCGAAGAATGGGATATGGTGGGTATTCTTGCACAAATCCTGCCACGCACAAACCAATCGATCGATGGACTTTTTATTGATTCGCTCTCAATTGGAGCGACACACCCAGGCTTCGCCTCCTATTCGCTGGCTGTCATTCCAACGCACCAGGCTGAAATTTTATCGGGGTATCTTACTCTGTTCTGCGATCCAGCAGAACAAGCCTGGCCGGCCGATCTACGGGATGCGTTGCGTACCACCGCCGTGCTAACCGGGGCTATACAGGACCGTTACCAACTTGAGGAGAAATTTAGAGAAAACGAAATCAGGAATCGAGTCATCATTAATTCGCTGCCCGATTTGGTTATCCGCGTCGATGCCCTCGGAAAAATCCTTGATTACACCGCCCGTAAAGACCATCCACTGTTCATCAATCGCGATGAAGTAACCGGCAAACTGCTTTCTGAAATCTGGCCCAAGGTGATTGTTAAAAAAATAATACATGGGAAGAAAAAAAGCCGTGGACTCGCTCAGCAATTCGTAGACGAGTTCAAGCTTCCCTTTAGTAACAAGGTATATGAATCACGTCTCGAGCCAATTAGCTCACAGGAAGCCCTGATCATGATTCGCGATGTGACCGAGCAAGCCGAGCTGCGCCAAATGAAATCGGATTTTATCAACCAGGCCTCTCACGAGCTGCGTACACCTGTCACTGCTGCAATTCTGATGACGGAGCTAATACAGGGCGGTGGCACTCCCCAAGAAATTGAGGAATACTGGCAGATCCTCAATAGTGAGTTGAACCGTCAAAAAATCCTGATTGACCGCTTGCTGATCGCCGGTCGGCTGGAAAGCGGCATGATGCACCTGGAGATGTCGCCGATTGAGCTGGAGCCGATTCTGCGTGAATCGATTAATGCGGTCAAGCCGATTGCACGAAAAAAACATATTCAGATCAGCCTTTCCATCCCTGCTTACTTGCCGCGCATCCTTGGTGATAAAAGTGGTCTGGAACAGGTGTTTATCAACCTGATCAACAACGCAACGAAATTTTCTCCGGAAGGAAGCAGTGTCAATGTGGTGGCCGTATTGCAAGGGAATACCATCGAAGTTTCAGTGATCGATCAGGGCATGGGCATCCCTCCCAACCAGACCTCCCACCTGTTCGAACGGTTTTTCCGGGCACGCGATGTGACCATCGCCGAAATTCCTGGCAGCGGCGTGGGATTGTATATCGTCAAGTCAATTATGGAAGGTTTGGGCGGCAGCATCCGTTTATTCAGCAGCAGTTCGACGGGAACCACATTCACAGCCACCCTGCGCTGTTCTTCCTAATGATTACAGATTTTCCAAATTAACCAAAAAACGACAGTCTAAAAACTGTCGTTTTTTGGTTAAGCGATTTAGCGACTTTACCAACAAGG
>CAIVSQ010000517.1 GCA_903908605.1 uncultured Anaerolineae bacterium | reverse complement strand
GTCACCAATCCTCAAATCAAGTGCCTCGCCAATCCGAAGGCCCGCGCCAACCATGACCTCGATGATGGCAATATCCCGGAGGTTTTCATCCGCATAGACCGCACGCATAAACTGCCGATATTCTTGCTCGTCCAGCCCCTTGAAATCATCGTCATCCAAATCCAGGGCTTTGACGCTTCCGGCGGGATTGCGACTGATTTGACCGCTATTATACAACCAGGAAAAATACTGACGGACAGCGGCCACACGCTGATTAATCGTAGCGGGTTTATCCCCAACGACTGTCTGCTGAAACACTTTCCACTCCGTAAAATCTTTTGGTAAAACAGCGGCTGGGTTAAAGACGGCCTGATCGTGATAGGCTTGCTGGTACCAGTTGAGAAAATGGGTCAGGCCACGCCGATAACCAGCCAGCGTGTACGGGCTGCGACCTTCATCGGACAGGTACTGGAGCCAGGGGTCAATTGATGAGTTTTGCATATTCATTCTTTCTATTATTATGGGCGCTCATCGTAATCCTTTTTGACAATTCCGCTTGAATATTTATTGTTTGGGAATTGAGTGTGCGTATAGTCTCAAATATAGTGCGACTGAGTCTCAGATATATGATAATCTCGCGTTGCAACTCTGCGATCCGGGGTGCAATTAGTTTTCTTGTTTGCCAGTCGGTAATTTTAAATCGATAAACAGAACCTTTAGTTGTTCCTGGTAATTCATCGTTAGTCTCCTTCCGCTGGTTGCGCAGCAATGGTCGAACGAATATCTCGTTGAATACGCAAAATGGCCCTGTGAAAACGTGCGTCAATTTCGAGCCATTCGGCAGCGAAACCATAGCCCACTAAATAATAATGGTTTCCTTCTTGGTCGTAGTAGCCTTGACTCAAAAGCTCGTAAGAATGACAAGATTCAAGGGTGTATCCTTCGAAGCGATACCCGGCGCGATAGGAGATATAGGTCTCAAACATACGAGCAAAAATTTCCCGAGGATCGGATAGGTAATCATCGTCTACTACTTCCTTGTCCAACTCGAGGCCAATCTTGATCAGTTTCCACATGGCTGGATAAGTACAAACGAAGTCTGCAAACTTAACTCCTTCACTTCTACCGTCGCTGCACAACTCCTGCCACAAGTGCATCAGGTAGTGGCCCCATTCGTGCGCAAAGGCATCCTCGCGCGAGACCGCCACGGTGGCGCGCCAGTGGCTCTCGGCGTTAAAGATGTTACTAAACACAAAGTCGCAGTAACCGTGTTCGGTATCGTAATCCTTACCGTGAATGGTTGGCTGAGGATCGTGTTCGAGAGCAAAGGTTGTGTGTTCCAGGCGCATCAGATCATTAATATCACCGACAACAACGCGCAATTCTTCTTGCGCCAGGGACAAGAAATTCTCGAAATTTTCCCGGTTTAATTTGCTGACCCGTTTAAGCTCGACACCTTTTTTGACGTGAGCTATTTTGATGGTTTTTGGCATGATTACTATACTTTCTTTCTGGTCGCTAATATATTATCTTGCGAGATTTACCCCCCGCTAAATCAAAAAAACAGGGTATTTATGCCCTAATTTTACCCCAAAACACTAAAACTGACGATACAATTTATAGTGTCTTGTGACATTATCTTGCTAGTAAAAAGAGGCACCTGTTGGGATTATCGGTACATCTGTCGGATCTCACTATAAGGTCGGGACGTAGAAGTGGCTTATTGATCTGTCGTTTATTAGGCGAGCAGCGATCAAAACTCATAAGTGATTCTGTTGTTTGCTTCAGATATCAATTTATTGGCGAAGAAAATGTCGATGATCCGGTCAACATCAGCCTGGGGAATATTATTCTGAAACATGAACGAAATATATGTGGACAGCGTTGTGCGTTTGCGTGGTCGCAATTTCTTTTCTGTTTTTCCCAACTGATCCAACACCCGTTTGTAATTAGGCTCTTCTGCCGCAGCCGATTCGGGCTCAAGCTCAAGTAGGCTGTTGATTCGTTTGCATTTCAGACCGATTTTGCTCAAGTGACGAAGAAGGGGATCAAAGCCTTTGTCTTTTGATAGAACAATACAATGCTGGGTTGGTGACTTTTCGAGAACTCGCCCAAGGTAGCATGCAATGTAAAAATCAAGTGCATTACTGCCGTTCCCTTCAACTCGTTGCCATTCCACCCGGCTGCCGAGTTTCTGGGCAGACACGACCAGCTCAATTGGGATGGTTTTCTGAACAAGACCCACAAAGATGATCACATTGAAATGCTCATCCAAGTGCGCCAGGTCAACCTGGTGAACATTTTCGAAATCAACAAGCAGAAGTTTAGAGTTCAAGGAAGCCTCCATCATAGTACCAATTGTTGCGCGAAATCAGTCAAGTATTCCTTATGGTTACCGTAATCTATTTCGCATGATAAGAACTTGATCAACATCTGGGCGGGTATAACATGCAGAAATTAGCCAACCTGAATCTGGCCGTTCCACAATTCACTTACCAATTTGACTCTGGAAGCGATGTAATCCGCATCCTTTTCTTGCGCGCACAGAAACTGAACCACTACCGGCTGAAGCCGGTAGGTTCAAAACCAGCGGCGGGCTAAACCGCCGCCTGAAAGATTATGCGCCTAAAGGCGGCGGTTTTTACCGCCTTTCGCCTTCGGCGGCTAAAGCAGTCTGAGACAATAAACTACCTGTGATGAGCGGAACCAGTAGATCTTGCTTGGGTTCAAACGCGCCTGAAGTTCTGTGACGATACGCTGGATGAACGCGGTTCGTTCTTCCCGTCGAAAATGCTGATATAGCAAAATTGAATGACCAGCCTGGAATGTTTTGACTATTTCATCCCAATAAATGTATTTTTCGGAGTTCCGCCGGCCTTTCGCAATCGACTTTACTTCCACGCCATTGTCTGGATCAAAAAAGATCAGGTCACATCCTGCAAGCTGTTCCCCCATTTCATCGAAATACGTTGCTCGTTTGTCGCCGGAGGCTGTAAGCAGCTTACTGTGAAAACTGACGCCGGGCAGCACTTTTTCGTTTTCTGCCAACAGTACATTCCGCCTACGATCCGCCGCAATCCATTGGTACAGTAGGTCAAAGAGTTGGGGATCATACTGTCGCCAACGCTGTGGTTTATCAAGATATGTGGTGAATTTTCCGTCAGTTCGGCCGTCGTCAGCTGTTAACATCCAGCATACACCAATCTTCAATTGGCCATAATTTGCCAGAGTGCGCAACAACCCATACTTTCGATAATCATTCACATCACCAAAATACTGATTCTTCACAAAGAACCTCGTGGGCTAATAGCTATAGCGGTGGATTATAAGCCAGCAGATACATGCCTGCGTCCATCGCTTTTTCAGAAGCGTGAATGAGCTTTCGTACTAACGCTGCCGCCCACCTCGCCTGCAGAGATGGGTGACAGAATCGACTGTCGGGGCACAATAGAAGGGCGTCAGCCCGGGCATGGC
>CAIVSQ010000516.1 GCA_903908605.1 uncultured Anaerolineae bacterium | reverse complement strand
GGTTATGTTTGCTACCTCATCGATAAAATGAGATATCTCAAATAGCTTTTCGACACCACCTTCGGGTAGGCAACGAATGCCAAGCTTTAATTCAACATCAGCTATGACTGAAATTAAATTTGCATTACCACAGCGCTCCCCTACCCCATTCATGGTTCCTTGAACCTGGATGGCGCCCTGCCTAACCGCCATAAGCGAATTGACTACAGCGCATTCCCCATCGTTGTGAGTATGGATTCCAAACGGATGAGAAATCACTGTCTTCAAATTTTTCAAGATCTCATCGACTTCCCAGGGCATGGTTCCACCGTTGGTGTCACACAACACAACAGTTTCAGCGCCACCACGAATGGCAGCCTGTAAGGTTTCAACCGCGTATCCAGGATCGGCCTTGTAGCCATCGAAAAAATGTTCTGCGTCATAAATAACATATTTTCCGTTGACGCGTAGGTAAGCAACCGATTGTTCGATAATTCGCAGGTTATCTTCAAGAGTTGTCTGTAAAACATCTGTTACATGGAGGGTCCAGGTTTTACCAAAAATGGTACAAACCGGGGTTTGAGCATCGAGCAGCGCCTTGATATTGGCATCATCCTCAGGGCCGCCCTTCGCCCGACAGGTAGCACCAAATGCCGCTATTCTGGCCGTTTTCCACTCAATTTGTTGTGCGCGCTCAAAGAACTCGACATCCTTCGGGTTTGATCCTGGCCAGCCGCCTTCAATGAATGCCACTCCCAAATCATCCAAGCGCTTTGCAATCCGAATCTTGTCACTGACTGAAAGGTTAAAGCCTTCACTTTGAGTGCCATCCCGCAAGGTCGTATCATAAATTTGTAATGTCATGGTGATACCCTTCTACAACTTCTTCGATTCAAAAGCAGCGATTTGTTCCTCGAAGCCCAAGATATAACCAAGTTCATCAACCCCATTCAGAAGGCACGCTTTGGAGAAGCCATCTATTGGAAAACTAATTTTCTTACCATCAGGCAATTGTAAGGTTTGAGTCGCAAGATCAACATCCACTTGAGCAAAGGTATTGCTCTCAGCCAATGCAAACAGGGTTTTCAATGTCTGGACATCGACAATAATCGGCAGCAAGCCATTCTTCAACGCATTGTTTCTAAAAATATCAGCGAATGACGTACTGATCACTGCCCGAAACCCAAAACCAGTTAGCGCCCAGGGCGCATGCTCACGTGATGAACCACAACCAAAATTATCACCCGCCAGTAGTATTTTTGCTCCCTGATAAACGGGGTTGTTTAATACAAATTCGGCTTTCGGAGATCCATCCGTGTTATAGCGCCAATCAGCGAACAGATTATCGCCCATACCGACTTTATCTGTAGCCTTTAGAAATCGTGCCGGAATAATTTGATCGGTGTCAATATCATTTACGGCAAGAGGCATTAGCCTGGTTGATAGTGTAGTAAATTGTGCCATTAGATTAATGTCCTCACATCAGTTACCTGCCCCGTGAGTGCAGTAGCGGCTGCGGTCAACGGGCTGACCAAGAACGTGCGACCGCCCTTGCCCTGGCGACCCTCAAAATTACGATTACTTGTGCTCACTGCATATTGTCCAGGTTGTAATTGATCACCATTCATTGCGATACACATTGAACAACCAGCTTCACGCCATTCAGCGCCGGCTTCACGGAATATCACATCCAAGCCTTCTTGTTCGGCTTGTTTCTTTACATCCTGTGAACCAGGTACAACCATAACCCGGGTGTTGGCAGAGACTTTCTTTCCCTTCATAATACTGGCTGCCAGGCGCAGATCAGAAATACGGGAATTTGTGCAAGACCCAATGAATACCACGTCAACACTCTTCCCGATTAATTTCTGGCCAGGTAATAAGCCCATATATTTTAGGGATTTTTCCAGAGCTGCCTTCTGACTGCTAACTTCTTCTCCAACCATGGTCTCTGGATTTGGAACGTTATCGGAAATCTTCATGCCCATGCCAGGATTGGTTCCATAGGTGATCATTGGCTCAAGTTTTGAGGCATCCAATGTGATGGATTTGTCGTACACAGCGCCTTCATCACTCGGAAGTGTTTTCCAATATTCGACCGAACGATCCCAGTCTGCACCCTGTGGAGCAAATTCACGTCCTTTTAGGTAATCAAAAGTAGTTTGATCTGGAGCGATTAAGCCAGCTCGCGCGCCGCCTTCGATTGACATGTTACAGATAGTCATCCGTTCTTCCATCGTCAAACCGCGAATGGCCGAACCTGTAAATTCAAAAACATGCTCGGTGCCACCGCCAACACCAATTTCGGCGATCAGCGCCAAAATAATATCTTTTGCCGACACACCCTTGGAAAGAGTACCTTCCACTCGAACCTCAAATGTCTTGGGTTTCCGTTGAAGCAGGCACTGTGTCGCAAGGACATGCTCTACCTCGGAAGTCCCAATCCCGAATGCCAATGAACCAAAAGCACCATGAGTGGCAGTGTGGCTATCGCCACAAACGATGGTCATCCCAGGTTGGGTGAACCCCAACTCCGGACCGATAACATGCACAATCCCCCGGTGGGCGCTGGTCATTCCGTATAATTGAATACCAAATTCCGAAGCATTCTTTTCCATTTGCTTGATTTGGGCGGCTGCCAGGAGATCGGTTATTGGCAATGATGGATCATGAGTAGGGATTGAATGATCCATTGTAGCTACAGTTTTTTCTGGTCGCCGAACTTTTAATCCTCGCTGGCGCAAGCCCGTAAATGCCTGTGGCGAAGTCACTTCATGAATCAAGTGCAAATCGATATACAAGACCGCAGGGGATTCTGGCTGCTGGGCTACAACGTGCGCATCCCATATTTTTTCGAAAAGTGTCTTTGGCATATATGTTTCCAATTTTTATTGAATTACAAAGTTTCTAATTCGGATGGATCAACCAACAAGCATCACACCCAGGTCAGAATGAGGCGATTTATCGCTTTCCATTTGGGCTACTATCAGCTTGTTCAAAGCGGCAAGATAGGCTTTTGCGCTTGCAACAATAATGTCGCTATCAGCACCATGCCCACCGTAAACACGTGAATATGCCACTTCCTTCTGCGCATCCATTGTTTGCGAGCCAGCCTTGGACTGCACCCTTACAGTAACTTCACCAAGCGCGTCAATTCCTTCGGTAATCGCATGAATATTAAATTCCAGCAATGTCGCAGGAGTTTTCACGATGGAGTCGATGGCTTTATAAGTTGCATCAACTGGGCCGGTTCCAATACATGCATGGGTATGAATTTTCCCATCCGGACCGCGCAGGCGAATTGTCGCAGTGGGAAGACCCATCGTTCCACAAGCTACTTGCAAGCCATCAAGAGCAAACACATCCCGGGGACGATAAAATTCGTCCGCAATGATCGCTTCCAGATCCAAATCGGTGATCACCTTCTTACGATCTGCCAATTCTTTGAAGCGAGCAAAAGCCTTGTCCAGTTCAGCTTCGTCCAACATGTGGCCCATCTCAGCCAATCTCGCACGCAAAGCATGCCTGCCGGAGTGTTTACCAAGAACCAGGCGGGATTGATTTACCCCGACATCCTCAGGACGCATGATCTCATAGGTTTGATTGTGCTTTAACATTCCGTCCTGGTGAATGCCGGCTTCATGCGCAAATGCATTTGCACCAACAATCGCTTTGTTAGGCTGCACAACCATGCCTGTGTAATTACTGACCAATTTGCTTATTCGGCTAATTTGAGTTGCGTCAATACCCGTTTCAAGCTGATAGACCGAATTCCGGGTTCTTAACGCCATGACAACTTCTTCCAACGAAGTGTTGCCTGCACGTCCACCGATACCATTAATGGTCACTTCGGCTTGTCGAGCACCAGCTTGAATACCTGCCAGGGCATTGGCAGTGGCCAAACCCAAATCATCGTGTGTATGGACAGATATTGTCACATTTTCCACACCCTTAACATTTTTCATAATGCCGGCAATCATGGCCCCGAATTCTTCAGGAGTAGTATAGCCAACAGTATCTGGGATGTTTAATGTGGTAGCGCCAGATTTTATTGCTTCTTCCAACACAACGTACAAAAACTCAGGATCTGAACGTCCAGCATCTTCTGGAGAAAACTCAATGTCTCCACACTTGGCGCTGGCATATTTAACCATTTGAGAAACACGCTCAAGCACCTGTTCACGATCCATGTTTAACTTGTACTTCATGTGTATTTCGGAAGTAGCCAGGAACAGGTGAATTCGAGGATTCCTGGCACCTTTAACTGCTTCCCAGGCCTTGTCAATATCGCCCTTCGTTGCGCGGGCCAAACCGGCTATGGTCGGCACTTTTAATTCAGAATCCCCCCTTGAGGGATTACCGACTTCCTCGGCAATTCGCCTGACAGCTTCCAAATCATCCGGAGATGCCGCAGGGAAACCCGCTTCAATGACATCGACACCAAGCTTGGCAAGAGAGCGGGCAACCTCCAACTTCTCAGCCGAAGTCATTGTTGCACCGGGAGACTGCTCACCATCGCGCAGAGTAGTATCGAATATCTTTACATAATTAGACATAACCGCCATTCTCCTTGTCACCTAATTTTAGATGACCTTTCCACAGACATAGCCCATGGTAATTTTTATTAAGTCTACTTATTTCTTCCAGTTTTCTGGCCGCAGTGATCGAACAGCAGCTCCGGCTCGCCACATCTCTGATTCGCGGATGGCCTTTAGCTCAACTTCAAGCTTCTCCCGGTAATCGGGCCGGCTATTAGCCTCGAGTGTAATGCGGGCTTCATTTCCGGTCTTTACAGAGTTGTAGAGATCTTCAAAAACTGGCGCAACGGCATCGCGAAAACGAGGATGCCAATCGAGCGCACCACGCTGAGCAGTCGTCGAACAATTCGCATACATAAAATCCATGCCATTTTCACCAACCAGGCGAATGAGACTCTGGGTTAATTCTTCAACAGTTTCGTTAAAAGCCTCGCTTGGGCTGTGACCGTTTTTGCGAAGAACGTTGTACTGTGCTTCCATCACACCAGATAATGCACCAATTAAAATGCCACGCTCACCGGTCAGATCGCTCGTGACCTCTTTTTCAAAAGTAGTTGGAAAGAGATACCCGGCGCCAATCGCGATTCCCAACGCAATTGCGCGTTCAGAAGCATGCCCGGTAAAATCCTGGTGAACTGCATAGCTGGCGTTAATGCCACTACCAGCCAGGAAATTTCGGCGAACGCTGGTTCCAGAACCTTTTGGCGCAACAAGAGCGACATCCACATGCGGAGGGGGAACCACACCAGTGTCATCCTTAAAAGTGACTGAAAAACCATGAGAGAAATAAAGCATATCACCCTCATTCAAACATTCAATCAGGCTCGGCCACTGCGATCGCTGGCCAGCATCTGAAAGCAGGTACTGAATTACAGTGCCCCGTTCAGCGGCCTCTTCAATACCAAACAACGTTTCACCTGGAACCCACCCGTCTGCAATGGCGCGATCCCAGTTGGCGGTACCCTGGCGCTGCCCAACGATAACATTAATGCCATTGTCACGCATATTCATGGCTTGCGCGGGTCCTTGAACACCATAACCAAGCACAGCCACCACTTCATTTTTCAATACTTCCCGAGCCTTATCAAGGCTGAATTCATCGCGAGTAACCACATCTTCAACAGTGCCACCAAAGTTAATTTTTGCCATTTTATAATTTCTCCTTATTTTTTATGATCGAATGCTTTGCAGATCAGTTTTGATCTAAAAAAGAATTGTCTTAATAAACTATTCTTACAGGCCAGCTGGAATAACAAGGGATTCGCTGCCACGTTCCATTGCGACCGCACCAGTCCGAACCATCTCAATGATCCCAAGTGGCTTAAGCACATCCACAAAACCATCGATTTTTCCACCATCACCTGTGATTTCTATGATCAAAGAAGCGCTGGTCACATCGATAACACGAGCCCTGAAAACCTCAACCATCTGGAAAATTTCAGCCCGTTTTTCGGAGACCGTGCTTACCTTGATGAGTGCCAGGTCACGTGAAACCATATGTTTCTTCGACAAATCTTCAATTTGAATCACATTTACAAGTTTATATAAGTAGGAAGTCAGACGTTCAATGTGATTATCATCACCTTCGACGGTTACGGTCATACGAGAAACGCCAACCATATCGGTATGACCGACAGTTAGCGACTCAATATTATACGCTCTGCGACGAAACAAGGAAGCCACTCGGTTTAAGACACCAGGCTTATCTTCGACCAAAATCACTAATGTATGCAGCATATATTTTCTCCAGTTTCAGACCTGATCAAAACGGATTCAACCAGGTCAATTGATCAAATTACTGATCCTGTGGGGTTTCCACGAGGACATTTGGACGACGAATCATCTCGTGTAGATCGGCCCCGGCAGGCACCATTGGGTAAACTGAGTCTTCCTGTTCGACTCTGAAATCAATTACGACACTCCCCTCAGTTGCCTGGGCCTCGCGAATGGCAGCCTCAACCTGAGACCTTTCAGTTACGCGGATACCCTTTAGTCCATGCGCTTCTGCCAGTTTCACAAAATCGGGACTCTTCATTGGAGTAGCGGCATAATTTTTATCGTAAAAGAATTCCTGCCACTGCCGCACCATTCCCAAAAATCCATTGTTTATAATGGCAACGTTGACCTTAATACCTTCTTGGGCAGCCGTTGATAATTCAGCAGCGGTCATTTGAAAACCGCCATCACCCACGATCGTCCAGACTTCGCTCTTCGGGCTGGCGAATTTCGCCCCAATTGCGGATGGCAGACCGAAACCCATCGTTCCCAAACCACCGGAAGTAACCCAGTGATGCGGTTTATCCACTCGGTAATACTGGGCCGACCACATTTGGTGCTGACCAACGTCGGTCGTGATAACCGTATCTTCATTTGCAAAACGCCACAAATCGTTAATCACGTGCGCAGCATATAAATGCCCATTATCGGGAAGATTTTGAATATCGCGCACCGCCACATTGCCCTTCATTTCGGCGATATGCTCAAGCCAGTCTCCTCGCTCAACTTTGCCAACCAGTGGGTTAATCTGGCGAAGAATATCCCTCAGATCTCCAACCAGACCAATATCCACTTTAACATTTTTGTTTACTTCTGAAGGATCAATTTCAATGTGGATCTTCTTGGCCGACTTATTATAAGTTTTCGGATTACCAGTCACACGATCATCAAATCGCATACCAAACGCAAGTAATAAATCCGCTTCTTGAATGGCATTGTTAACCCAGGATTCTCCATGCATCCCCATCATACCCAGGTTAAGTGGGTGCGATGCAGGCAAAGAGCCAATACCAAGCAAAGTAACCGCCACAGGTACATTGGCTTTCTCAGTAAAAAGACGCAGTTCCTCCATGGAATTGCTCATTAACACACCATGACCAGCCAGAACCAAAGGCCGCTTGGCATGATTTATCATCTCGACTGCTTTTTGAATGCTTGCGGATTCCGGCCGAAGATCAGGTCGGTATCCTTTCAATTTGATTGGCGTATTATCATATTCCCAGTTTTCGATGAACGCCTGCTGGGCATCCTTGGTGATATCAACCAAAACTGGACCTGGACGACCAGACTGCGCAACGTAAAACGCCTCGCGCAAAGTAGGCATGATCTCTTTAACATCGGTGACCAGGTAATTATGCTTGGTGATCGGCAGAGTAATGCCAGTCACATCAGTCTCCTGAAAAGCATCATAACCGATCAACTTCGAAGAAACCTGCGCCGTAATAAACACAACTGGGATCGAATCCATGTGCGCAGTGGCAATCCCTGTCACCAGGTTCGTTGCACCCGGACCAGAGGTTCCCATCGCAACGCCAACTTTTCCACTTACACGAGCAAAACCATCTGCCATATGCGCCCCACCCTGTTCGTGACGAGGCAGAACATGATGAATGCCTGGATAGCCTTTCATGGCATCATAAATTGGCAAATTCGCACCACCGGGGTAGCCAAAAACAACTTCGACCCCTTCTTTCAACAAACATTCCCAAACAATTTGAGCGCCACTACGTTTCATGATTTCTTCTCCTTAGTTTAGCTTTGTAAAACAGCGCCTGTATCAGCGGATGTCACAAAATGAGAATAACGTTTCAGCCATTTGCTTGTCACCTTCGGTAAAAATGGCGGCAACGCAGCCAGTCTTGCATTAATTTCCGATTCGCTCAATCTAACATTGAGTGCTCTGGCTTCCAAATCGATGTCAATAATATCTCCATTTTCCACGGCAGCAATCGGGCCTCCCGCAGCAGCTTCGGGCGAAACATGCCCAATACAAGCCCCGCGGGTACCACCGCTAAAACGACCATCGGTAATTAAAGCTACCTTTTCACCAAGTCCCTGCCCCATGATTGCGCTGGTGGGGGAAAGCATTTCCTGCATACCTGGTCCACCCTTTGGACCCTCGTAACGAACAATTACTACATCACCGGCCTTAACTTTACCACCAAGAATACCAACCATGGCTTCATCTTGCGATTCGAAAATATTGGCTGGTCC
>CAIVSQ010000515.1 GCA_903908605.1 uncultured Anaerolineae bacterium | reverse complement strand
TCATCATCCGACTATCTTGTTCGGCCTGATTATTATCAAATGGCACCTTAAAATCATTCATGAAGGCCAGTACTGCGGTCTTATAGTCAGACAAGCGATCCAGAAGATTTTTAGCTGGGCTTTGTATCTTGGGCCCGCGCTTCTTTTCGCCAATCTCGGGTAGTTCGGGTGGCGAGTTCGCCAACAAGCCTTGCTTGATGATGACATCATAGCGAAGGTTGAAATCACCCAACTGTGTTTCACTCAAACAATGCAGGGTAATTTTGCAAAATCAACCGCAGTTTTGATTTCCATCAGCAAATCACCGAACTTTTTGACCCAGTCGTGTGGGTATCTTTCACCGATGAACTCCAGCTCGCGCAGATGGTGTTCGTTACAGAGACCGTATTGGGCTTTGTCATAGGCAAGATAAGGTTTCCAAACATCATGGACTGCCGTACCGCCAAACCCAGGCAGAATACCAATCGTATCGATCGCTTCCTGGCCACGCTTGGCATTCACTTCATAATACGTCAACAGCGAAGTGCAAGCGACATGCAACCAATGCAACTTACCTTCAATTCGCAGACCGGTTTCATCGAAGTGCACCACATCTGCCAATTTGGTAAAATATTTCTTGACCGCCTGATTGACAGACGCAACTCGTTCGGCGGCCGCTTGGCAGGCCTCGACAATGGTTCCTTCTGCCAAGCGCTGCCCATACAAAGCTTCAAAAGTCTCACTCACGCGCTCAAGTGGAATCATCTGATACTGGTTCAAATACACAGCTTGCGCTTTGACTTCTGGTCCGTACTGAACGGGTTGGGTAACATGCTGCGAAAATTCGCCTTTGTTCTCTTGCCCACAGGTACATTGCTTTACTGCCACCCGATGCTCGGTGACTTCCATGCGAATCGGCGGGATTTCAAAGACTTGTCGCCTTTCGTACCGCAAGACTTTTGCCTGGCGCAGCGACTTTTGACAAGCTTGGCATCGATGAATGTGGTGGAGCTTTACATAATCTGGTTTGGACACAGTTTGGAGAGTATATTCAAACTGTGTCCTGGCTGACCGCCACTTTTTCGACCATCTCGTTTGCGTCTACTTTTCGGTGCGGGTTTGTTCAACCCATCACTCGATGGAGGTTTACCGCTATTACGACTATTTTTTGAAACGCGGTCTTCCACAATCTGGAGACGAGCACTTAACTGTCCAAGGGTTTCATGAAAAAGCGTGATCACGGCGCTTTTACCTTGATCATAGGCTTTCCCAATCTCGTCATCGGTAGGTAGTGGTGGCGTTTCCATGCCCTAATTGTGCTTGACTTTTAGGTTTTTTGGCAATCCTACAGACTGTATCTCATGCCTGAGCAGTTACTAATATTTTTTCATTTTTTCTCATGGGTCATAATATGGATAAGTATACAGATTTATTGAAAACGCCATCCCATAAATGCCCTACGATTGGAATACACAATACCTATAGCCAGCCATCGAATTAGCGATTGATGGGTGGTGGGAATAGCGAAAGTTTAAAGAAGGGTTCCATGCGTCGCTGCATCTGTCTGAGGTGGGTGGCTGTGATCACTATACTCTGATCAGGCTTCGTCAATCAGGCTGAGGAAGGCCTCCACCACGCGCGGGTCAAACTGATGGCCAGCCTGGGCGCGGATATATTCAATTGTTCGTTCAAGCGACCATGATTCACGGTAGGGGCGTTGGGAGCGCAGCGCGTCCCACACATCCACCACCGAGAACAGGCGCGCTGCCAGCGGGATTTGCTCGCCGTGCAAACCGCGTGGGTAACCGCTGCCATCCCACTTTTCGTGGTGGCAGTACGGAATGGAAAGGGCCGGGCGCAGATGTTCAATTGGGGCGAGTAAATTGTAGGCGTTGACCGGGTGCCGGCGCATGATGGCCCATTCCGCTTCGGAGAGCGGTCCGGCTTTATGCAGGATGGAATCGGGCACGCCCATCTTGCCAATGTCGTGCAAGATGGCCCCATGGCGGATGTGCACCAGCTCTTCTGCCGGTAGGTTAAAGTGCCTGGCCAGCTCAATCGTCAGCCCGACCACGCGCTGCGAATGTCCTTCGGTCTCCTGGTCGCGCAGTTCAAGCGCGCGCGCCCAGCCCAACAGGGTGCTATCGTAGGCGGTGACCAGGTCGCGGGCGGCGGTGATGGCGGTATCATGCAGGGTGGCGCGGTGGATGGCGTTGGCAACGATATCGCCGATGGCGATAAAAATTTGTAATTCTTTTTCATTAATGCGGGTACGGCAACCGATCCACAGATAACCGACCAGGGTCTCCTGGGCGGTGAGTGCCAGGCCGGCGCAGCCGAGCAAGCCGGCGTAAGGCCAATTGGCGGCCTGGCTTAAGCGTGAGTCGTTGGTTAAATCTTGCGATAGGAAGGGTTGGTTGGTTTGGTTGATCAGCCCATTCAGACCGCTGTTAGGCGCCTGGCGTTCGCCCACCAGGTTGGCCCAACTGCCGTAGGCCGCCTCCACCAGCGTGTCGTGGCTCTCAGGCTCAACGATCTCGATCACGGCCGCATCGACATTCAGCAGGTTGACCATCTGATCTACAATGACGGGGAACATTTCATCGCGGGTGGGTGCGGTGCGCAGGGCAGCGCTGAGCGTGGCGATGGCTTGCAATTCGCGTTCGTGCACCTTGCGTTCGGTGATATCCATGGTGACGGTCAGCAGGCAGTCGCGACCGGCGATGCGGATAATATCGCCCTTCACCAGCCCGGTCAGGCGCGTTCCCTGGCGGGTGCGGAAATTCATCTCGGTGTTGTCAATCAGCCCGCGGGTTTGAAGTTCAAACACCAGCCGCTCAAACTCATCCTTGCTGATCCAGCCCAGGTCCACCGGGTGGTGCCCAATGACTTCTTCGCGGCTGAAGCCAGAAATACGCAGTCCTTCGGCATTCACATCCAGGTAGAGGCCGGTCTGCATGTCGTTAATGCAGATCAGTACTGGCGCGTCATTGAAGGCGGCGGCGAATTTTTCCTCGCTTTCGCGCAGGGCGATTTCGGCGTTTTTGCGTTCGGTGATGTCGCTGAAGAAGATGGTGATGCCCTCTGCCGAGGGGTAGACACGGTTGGTGAACCAACGCTGCCAGTGGCTGTAATAAGCTTCGAAG
The DNA here is from genome assembly GCA_903908605.1 of uncultured Anaerolineae bacterium. Lineage (GTDB taxonomy): Bacteria > Chloroflexota > Anaerolineae > Anaerolineales > Villigracilaceae > UBA5195. The sequence goes on along the minus strand of CAIVSQ010000515.1, from coordinate 1,801 downwards.
AAACGGGGCAGCTGGGTTTGCATGGCTTCAACGTAGGCCTTGGCGAAGGGTGTTTCGCGTGACTCGGGGTATTCCGTCCAGTAATTTTTGCCAACCAGGTAGGTGGCTGAGCGCCCGAGCAGTTCGCCGCCATAGGTGTTGACATAGGTGTAGTTGAAATCTTTATCCAGGGCCACAATGCCGTCGCTGACGCGCTCCATTACGCCCACCATCGTATCCTTGGCCTGGCTGGTCTCATCGCGTGCGGCGGTTACCTGCACCAGCAGTGATTCACGTTCGCTCTCGGCGCGTTTGCGTTCGGCGATTTCCCAGGCCATATCGGCAAAATAGCTGACCAGGTCCATGTCTTTGGCATCGTAATCGGATGCTTTGTTGCCCAGGCCCAGTACGGCGACGACCTGTGCGCCGCGCACAATCGGCACCGCCAGCTCACGTTGGATGCTGGTTTGCCCGCTGGGGTCACCCGGCTGAACGGCCGGATTGGCAAGGTTGTTGTGGATGATCGCCTCGTGAGATTTGACACACTCGGCCCACGCCCCGGCTTGCTGCGATGGGATGGCTTGTGGCCCTTCCTGCAGCTGGCTGTATTCCCGCAGGCTGCGTGTGGACCAGGTTTGCAGCGAGATGGTTTGCTGGTCGGCGCTTACCAGGCAGTAATAGCCGATTGGGCTGCCGGTTAATTCGCCGACCTGGTCGAGGGTTTTTTGCAGCACCTGTTCAATGGACTGCGTGTATGAAAACTCCACCAACTCCAGGCGCATGCGCACCAGGGTTTCGGAACGTTTGCGCTCGGTGATGTCTTCCAGGATCAGTTGGGCCAGCTCAATTTGCCCGGCTTCGTTGTAGATGGGGTTCATGCGGTACTGCAGGTAGGTGGTGCGACCCCATTTGCTGGTGTAACTGGTATCAAAAGAGATGGTCTCGCCATTTTGCAGGCAGCGCCGGGCCGCATCGGCCGCGCCGACTTCAATCAGCGTTGGGTAGGTCAGAAAGTTGATCTGGCGGGTGGCTTCGGCCGAGGGTGAGCCGAGGATGTTGAGCGCTGCGGGGTTGACATCCAGGATGCGACCCTGCTGGTCGATGCCCAGGATGCCGACGGGTGCGTTTTCAAACAGCAGGCGGTAATTTTTCTCGCTGATCAAAAGGGCTTCTTCGGCGCGTTTGCGTTCTTCCAACTCGCGTTGGACGGCGTGGAAGAGGCGGGCATTGACCAGGGCGATGCTGGCCTGGGCGGCAATGGTGGCCAGGATCTCGAGGTGGTGTTGGTCGTAGGCGTTATCGTGTTCGTAATCCTGCAAGGCAATCACGCCCAGCACCTCATCCTCGGTTTGCATGGGGACGGCCAGGAAGGAACGCGAAAGGGTGCCGATCAGTTCGATGCCGCGGCTTTGTAGTTCGCTCTGCAGGTCTTTCTTGACCATGAAAGGCTGGCGGGTGCGGATGACATAATCGGTAATGCCGTTGCGCAGTGGACGCGCGCCGCCGTTTCGGAGATCGCCATCCAGCTTGTAAACTGGGAAGCTGATGGATTGGGTGGTGGGGTGGTGCAGTGCAATGAACATGTTCTTGTTGTCCATCAACTGGCCAACCATGCTGTGGATCAGTTCCAGGATCTCGGCTGGCTCGACCTGCTTGTTGAGGGCCTGCCCGATCTGGTTGAGGGTGGTCAGCTCGCGGTTGCGCTGGCGGATGGCTTCTTCGGCCAGTTTTCGCTCGGTGATATCGCGCTGTACGCCCAGGAAACCGAGGATCTGCCCATCCTCATCCAGGATGCGACCCTGCTGGTCGATGCCCAGGATGC
>CAIVSQ010000514.1 GCA_903908605.1 uncultured Anaerolineae bacterium | reverse complement strand
CGACCGGGGTCCCGCCCGTCCCCCGTCCCCCATCCGCCCCCCTTGACCTTCCCACCCAAAAACTGTATGATAAAAATAACAAGCCAACCTTGCAGAAATAGGATGGGTCCTATTGTTTCTACAAAACCTGACTATCACAACTGATTTCATCGCCTTCAGCCTGACGCTCTGGCTCGCGTTTTACCTGCTCGGCCGGGGCTTCCCGGGGCCTGTCACCATGCGGGCCGTCATCGTTTTATTTGCCTTATCGGCCTTCTTTTTTAATGCCTACACCAATATTTTTAACCAGATCGTGGGCAGCGCATCCATCCGGGCCGCCATGTTAATGATCGCCCTCTCGGCCTGGTACAGCCTGACCGTTCAACTTCTGCCAGCCCAAAGACACAAAGCAAAGCTGCCCATGCTGGCCATCATCCACCTGGCCACCCTGTTGGTCAGCATGGCACTGATCAGCAACAAAGATTCCTTCCTGGCCGAACAGGGCAACTCCATCTGGGTGGCCCACATGAAGGTGAGCCCCATCTTTGGGACCTATGGGCTTTTCCAGGTAGCCGCCAGCGGGGCGATCTTATTCAACCTGCTATCGCTCCCGCGCACCGGCCAACACATGCAGGGTAAGTACTTCCTGCTGGCATCGCTCATGCCCATCAGCGCCGTCAGCTTTGGGATTGCCGGGCTCGGGTTTAGCACGCCCCTGCCGCGCGTGATCCAGGATGGCTTGCTGCTCTCGGGTGTGCTGATCTTGGGGCTATCGATCGCCCGTCACCAAACCATGGTGGAACGCAGAACCACCCTGCAAGATTTTCCGCTCTCCATGTTCAGCGTTTTGGGGCTCTCCGGGCTGTATGTGCTGATCGCGGCCTACCTGCAAAAGAGCCCGCTCTTCCTGGGCGGAATAATGCTGCTGGCCATCAGCACCCATTGTTTGCTGGATCTGGCCCGGGAATACCTTGAGCGAAAGCGCAGCAAAGTGAATACCCAGCTCCACCAACAGGTCCGCCACCTGGAAAACCTGGAAGCCCCGACGAAGGCACCGGGCGAGCTCTTCCAGGCAGCGCTGGTGCTGCTGTGTGAAAACATCGGCACCGACAGCGCCTGGGTGGCCACCCGCCAGGCCGATGGTTACCAGGTGACGGCCAGCTACCAGGCCCTGGCCATTGGCAGCCTGCTGCCAGGGCAACCATTTTCCACGCCCGACCTGCTGCAGTTGGATGACAGCGCCTACCCGGAATGTGCCTGGATCGCCCCGGCCCTGGCCGGTACACGACAGGTGGCCGTGGTGGGCATAGCGCATCCACGCCGCAAACTTGGTTACACCCCCGACGACCTGGACCTGCTCTCAGATGTGACCGATAAAATCGGCTCGATCCTGGCCATCAAAGACAGCCTGCCTGCCACGCAAGACCAACTTAACCAGTTACAACTGGAAACCAGCGCCCGGACCGATCAACTGCGCCTGAAGCAGGACGCGCTCATGACCAGCCTGGCCGGCAGCCCCAACCAGGAACTGGTCAGCACCCTGGAAGAAGCCCTGCGGCACCTGCAAGATTACATCACCCTCGGGCAATCCCCGCTGGCCCGCCAGATGAAGATCACAGGCAAAAACCACGTGGAACGCGGCCGGAATCTGCACGATCAGCTCATTCAAATGATCGAAAGCCTGCACCCAGGCGGGGCCCGGCCAGGTGACCCGATCCCTCGCGAATGGTACAACTATGTGGTCCTCTACGATGCCTATGCCAGGGAAATCCCTAACCGCGAGATTATGAATCGCCTGTACATCTCAGAAGGTACCTTTAACCGGACTCGTCGGAATGCGCTGCGCGGCCTCGCACGACTTGTTTTGGAAAAGGAAAGTAACGATAATGCCATAAAGTAGACAGATACAGCTCCTCAAAGGCCTGGAAGGTACTCTCATTGCGGTGAACATCCACAACCCGCACACTGTGGCGGCCCATCTCGATGCGCTTACCGTGGTTGGTGAGCAGCTCAACCAGCCTGTCTGCCAGCGTACCCGGGAGGGCTGAGGCAGGCACCAGGTAACCATTTTTCCCGTGGTGAACGACCTCGTGCAGGCAGGTGGATTCGATCGCCACCAGCGGCAGACCACTTGCAGCGGCTTCCAACAAGACCAGTCCCTGGGTTTCAAAGACACTGGTGGTCACAAAAACACTCGCCATTTTATAAATATCTGACAGCCCATCCCTGTTTGATACATAACCAGGGAAGTGACTTCGTTCGCCGATCCCCAGTTGGCTACTCAACAGTTGCAGCCAGCTTTTTTCGGTACCATCACCCACCACCAGCAGGTGGGCGGGCGTCTTTGCCATCGCCAGGGCAGCCTCCCTGACCACCATATCAACCTGCTTATCCCGGTCCAACCTGCCTACATGCAGGATGATGGGAACCCCGGCCGGGATGCCCAGCCGGCTGCGCAGTTCAGTATTCTGGTCCATACCCGGTCCTGGGGGCGTAAATTGGGCCAGGTCGATGCCGCAGCTTATGACGTTGGGGATCACCCCGGTGTTGCGAATGACCTCTTTTGACACCATGCGCGTGGCAACGGTCACACTCGCACACTTCTTGATAAACCACTCGGCATAGGTCCACATGAGTTTCTCGAATTTTTGCCTGCCCCGCAGGTTGATCGAGAAGGTGGCACTGATGAACCAGGGCAGCTGGTGAATCGTGTACACAACCGGCACCATGTGTTGGCGGGCATACTGCAGGCCCGATAAACCCAGCTGCAGCGGGTCGTGGGTGTGGATGAGATCTGGCGCAAAATCCTTCAGGCTGCCCATGACCTGCCGGTGAGGCCAGAGCACGCAGCGCTGCCCGACCCTGAAAGGATTGCGCAAGGAACGTAAGCGCTCAACCTGCAAATTCCCGTGCGTGCTGCGATAGGGGCCGGGCCGATCACTGGCGGTGATAACCAGCACCTGGTGCCCCTGGCTCGAAAAATGCTCCGCCAGCTTTTCGGCTACAAGCGCCGCACCACTGACCATGGGCGGGTAAGTTTGGGAAAGAATGGCGATTCTCACGTTTATGCTCCATTTGAAAGGCGGTTGAAATAACCCATCAAGACATGCTTAAAATGATCAGGGAGGTACCTGCCGGCATAACAAGCCAGCAAAACACACCCGGCTGCCACCCAAAACGGCAGGGGCATATTGAACCCGCGTGCCCCGATCAACGTCAGAAAGACTGCGCTGAGGATGCGGGCAGAGGCATTCGCCGCCAAAAAGGGACCCGGTTTCACCTTGCCCAGGCCAGCCACAAAACACATCGCATCACTCGGGAAGACGGGCAGGATGAAGGAGATAAAATAGAACCAGCCGCCCTGGTTCACAGCCACCCGGTCCCAGCGGTTGACCAGCCTGGCAGGCACAAAGCGCTCCACCATCCTGCGCCCATAACGCCGTGAAAGCAGGAAGGCCACCTCACCGCCCAGGATGGTGCTGACCGCCGTCACCAGGCTGCCAACCGCCAGGCCATAAACATAGCCCCCCGCCAATACCAGCGCATGCCCGGGGATGAAGGCAAAGATGACCTGCAGAAAAAGCAGCGCAAATAAAGTGACCAACCCCCAGGCACCCCACCCATGGATGGCCTGGATGACAGCCTGCCGGTCCGTGACCCACACGAAAAACGCAACCAGCTGCTGCCTTTGCATCCACATCAAAACCGAACCCACCGTCAGGCCTGATAGTTTGAATACCTTCGCCTGGTACCTCAACAGACTCGTTTCCATAATCCGTACTCCAAAATGAATAAAATTGATCAGGGAGTTGTACTTACATATTAAGTATACGAACACCGCACTGCCAAAGTCTTAATAAAAACTGCCAAAAAATGCCAACTTTCCCGCGCCCCCGTTAAAAATAAAAAGAGAGCGCCTGCCAAAGCAGCACGCCCTCTCACCAATAACATCTCCGTCAAGCCCGTCCTCCGTCTTCCGTCTTCACTCACTCCACCGCATCCACCATCGCCAAAATATTCTCAGGCGGCACTTCTTCGGCAATGGTGTGAACGGAGGAAAGCAAATAACCACCGCCCGGCGCCAGGATCTCAATCACGCGCCGGACTTCGTCGCGCACTTGCTGGGGAGTGCCGTTGGGCAGGATGTGATGCGTATCGACCGCGCCGCAGAAGCTCAACTGCTCGCCAAAGCGCTTCTTCAACTCAACCAGGTTGGACATTTTGCCAGCCGAGGTCTGGATGGGGTTGAGGATATCGACCCCAATCTCAATAAAGTCGGGGATCAGGTCGAAGACATCGCCATCGGTGTGGAAGAAGATCTTGGCCTTGGTCTTGCTCTTGATATGGGCAATATAATCGGCGTGGATCGGCTTGAGGATGCGCCGGTACATCTTGGGCGACATCAGCAGGCTGTTCTGGGTGCCGATATCATCACCGATCTTGATGATATCCAGGTTGTCACCGGCCGCATCCAGAAAATGCCCGATCAGCGTCTTGCACAGCGAGGCAATTTTCTTAAGCAGCGCCTCAGCGAACTCGGGCTCGAGCGCCATGTTGAGCAGAAATTTATCCATGCCCTGCAGGGCAAAGGCGCGCTCCAGCGGGAAAAGCAGCCAGGGCGTACCGATGATGGCGAATTCGTTCTCCTGCGCCAGGCGGGCGGCCTCGGCCTGCACATGCGCCACGCGCGAGGGATCGTCCATATCGGGCCAGGGGAAGTTCTCGATCTCGGCCAGCGTTTTGGCCTCGGGCATGGGGTGCACACCCGGGAACCAGACACCCGGCTCAATTTCACTCTGACCAATGCCCCAATCATCGATGAATGGGCTGTGCTCGGGTCGCAGGCGGGCACGCTCGTAGACATGCGCCGCAAAACGGTCGTGCACCCCACGCGCGTCACTGCGCAAGCGGCGCAGCACGGCTTCGTCCGGTTGGATGGTGCCCAACTCGGGCCAATCGTACAACCAGCGCTCGGGTGATTCAATGCCGAGCATTTTCTTCAAGCCCCGGTAGGGCCGGACTTTCATACCGGTGGTATTGCTGGTCCCGAGAATAATCGGCACCCGGTCGGGTTCCTGGTGGTTGATGGCGAGCTGGACACGTTCACGCGGGCTGATTGGCATACGGTTCTCCTGGCTTGCAGAATGAGTACCTGCATGTTACCAGAAGCCCGCGATTTGATCAATCCCAGCAGCCGACATCCCCGCCGCCGACATCCCGGCCGGCGCAGGTGCTCAAAACCGGCGCCGGGGTCGCCGTTTTGGCAGGTTCAAACTACCATCCGGGTCAATCTGCCGCAAGGCGACCAACAGGTTGGTGACCTCCAAAAAGCGAAAGATGCGGTCCATGTGGCTATCGACCGTGTGGGTTGAGATGGACAGTTCGCGGGCGACCGCATCGCGGGTGAGGCCGCGCGCCAGCAGCGCAAGCACCTGCTGCTGGCGGGTGGAGAGGGCTCGCTTGGGCAGCATTAGCGCTCTCCAGTGCGGTGAATGGCCATGAAATGGGCTTTTTCGATGCGGCTGCAGGTCAGGCAGCGCGAGTAAATTCCCTCCGGGCGCAGTTGACGCGAAAGATCCTCCACCCGCATGTTCAGCCCACACAGGCAGCGCACCCGGGTTCCTCGGCCAGAGACCCAGACCACCTGGTGAAAAATACTACCTTCCAGCCTGCGCAGCAACATCATCACACCTCCCGGCAAAAGAATTTTTCAAACTGCTCTTGCATTTGGCTGTGCCGGCTGCGGATGGGCTCGTTACGCTCGCAGTGCTGAATAAACAACCCAGACCAGCCAACGCCGCCACGCCCCTCGGCCTCAAACTGGTCCATCAGCGCGCCAACGTATTCGGGCGTGACGTGAGCCAATTGCACCATCCCCAGGGTGCGCGAGTTCTGGTAGATGCGCATGCGGCTCAGTTCACGCCAGATGCCTGCCTGGGCGCCTGGGTCTTTGTTAATTTTTGCTGATGCAGAACTATTATTATTATTAAATCCTTTGGTTTGATTTAAAGAATCTGTATTAATAATAATAGTACTTTCGCGCGAGGCTTCAATTTTTGAGCCGCCCGAATCGACAAAAGTGCCATCCACGGGATTTTTTTGCGGATCTGGGTGATCAAAATGTCCATTTTCCGGAATTTTTTCCGGGTCGGGATGATCAAAATGTCCATCCTCCGGAATTTTTTCTGCGTCCGGGTGATCAAAAGTTCCATCGGCCGGAATTTTTTCTGCGTCCGGATGATCAAAAGTTCCATCGGCCGGAATTTTTTCCGCATCCGGGTGATCAAAAGTTCCATCGGCCGGAATTTTTTCCGCATCCGGGTGATCAAAAT
>CAIVSQ010000513.1 GCA_903908605.1 uncultured Anaerolineae bacterium | reverse complement strand
GTATTCTGTCATTGAAGCCCAAACCGCCCTGCAATCCTTACCCAAAGACGCCCCAGATGCCGTAGAAGAAAAACTGCGGCTCGCACTGGGATATTTCCAATAAAATAAAAGTAGCTGCTAGCCCCAAAACTATTATTCATTGCGGAGTTTTCAATGTTAAATAAAAAAATAGCATTTATAGGTCCAGGCGCAATGGCCGAAGCCATGTTTAGTGGTCTAATTCGGCAAAATTTGGCAGCTCCTGATCATTTACTTGTCTCAGGACCACGCGCAGAACGTGGTCAGCAGCTCCACGAAAAATATGGCCTTCAGCCATATACTGACAACGCACAGGCAGCCCGGCAAGCAGATGTTATCGTCTTATCTGTCAAGCCCCAAAGGCTAACAGGCGTAATGGAAAATCTAAAAGGTGCCATACCACAACATGCGCTGGTATTATCCATTATCGCCGGCGCTACAATTAAAAAAATGAGCAAAGGTCTTAACCATCACACCATTGTTCGATCGATGCCGAATACCCCAGCCCAAATCGGCGAAGGAATCACCGTTTGGACCGCTTCAAACTCAGTCACCACAGAACAAAAGGAGACTGCTCAGGCAATTTTAGGAGCCTTGGGCCAGGAAGTTTTTGTCGAAGACGAGCACTACCTGGATATGGCAACAGCCTTGTCGGGAACCGGTCCTGCTTATGTCTTCATGTTCATGGAAGCCATGATAGATGCCGGTGTACACATGGGTTTTCCTCGCAGAATTGCTGAACAGCTTGTTGTACAAACAATCCGTGGTTCGGTGGATTTTTATAAAACAAACGATGTACACGTAGCCGCATTACGAAACCAGGTTACTTCTCCAGGTGGCACGTCTGCAGAAGCTCTTTATTACCTCGAAAAAGCCGGCTTCCGAACCGCCATTTCCCGCGCGGTCTGGGCAGCATATCAACGCTCGCTTGAACTTGGCAAGGAACAACCAGTGCATATCCCCGATACGCACTCAAATGAAGACGATAACCATTAGTCAAAATTTGAATATCTCTATAGAGAACTTTCTCGCAAGCCTATTCGTCTGACACTTCCTGAACTGAAACCTTCTTATCCGTCAGAAAATAATATTTTTTTTTGAAAAGCAAAAAATATATGCACTAATTTGCTTAATAATCGCGCGGCTCGTACAGCGTGAAATGATCACTAATAACGACAGTGCCAGTAAAATTTACTGAAAAAAATTAAATTACGAGTGAAAATTAATTTTCCCGAAATTCGGATCGTGTCCATTTTCAGTCAACCAATATTGGCGTCACAAAAGTAGTTATCAACCAACCTTATGTCATTACTAACAATTTCCAATCTTACGAAGTCTTTCGGGCACCGCGATATTTTCGCAGGTTTGTCATTTGGAGTCGAAAAAGGTGCCAGACTTGGGATTGTTGGCCCAAATGGTGTTGGAAAAACATCTCTTCTGCGCATCCTGGCAGAGGAGGATGATGCTTCCTCCGGAGCAATTCATAAGTCCCGGGGGGTCCGGCTTGGTTATCTTCCCCAGGAAGCTGATTTTCAAATGACTGGAAACCTGTGGGATGTGTGCGAATCCGTTTTCGCTGACATCATTCACCAACAGGAAGAGCTCACCCGTCTCGAACATGAAATGGCCAACCACGAGGCTGAAGTACTCGAAAAGTATGGCGCTTTGCAGCATGAATTTGAACGTCGCGGCGGTTACACATACCAAACCCGAATTCGACAGGTATTAAGTGGCTTGGGATTCGATCAAAATGACTACACGCTAAGCATTGACCATCTTTCTGGCGGTCAACGTACCCGCGCATTCCTTGCAAGACTGCTCCTAACTGATCCAGACCTTTTGCTTCTAGACGAACCAACCAACCATCTTGATATGGCCGCAGTGGAATGGCTGGAAGGCTATTTGAGTCAATGGGAAGGCGCGGCCATCATAGTCTCTCACGATCGTTATTTTCTGGACAAGGCTGCCAACGGAATCTTGGAAATGACAGCAGCAGGTATTGAGGAATACAAGGGCAATTACAGCCATTACCTTCGTCAGCGCCAGGAAAGGTGGGAACGAAGGTTTGAAGTTTTTGAAAGCGAAAAAGAAAAATTAGTCCGCGACCTGGAATATATTAAGAAAAATATTGCCGGTCAAAACACATTACAAGCAAAAGGCAAACTTAAGCGACTCACCAGGGTTGTCCAGGCCATTGAACAGGTTGGAATGGATGCAGCTGTAAATTCCAGCTGGGCGCAACTGGATGTTGAAACATCTACCAGCCCATTCGGAGTGGACGAGGCTGAGCGCCGGGTGCGTGCTTTGCGTTTGCCAGATATCCGTCCACCCCAACTCCACTTGAATTTACGCGCCGAAAAACGTTCCGGAGATCTTGTAATTCGCTCAAAGGATCTCGAAATTGGCTGGTCTGATAAGTCGCTCTTTTATTCTCCGGATATCGAGCTGCGCCGCACCGATTGTGCAGCCCTCATTGGCCCTAATGGAGCCGGAAAATCGACCTTCTTAAAAACGATACTTAATCAAATCCCACCTCGCCAGGGGGAGGTTATCCTGGGTGCCAGTTTACACATTGGCTATTTTGCCCAGGCGCATGAAGGACTAAACCCAGCCAATACGCTCATCCAGGAAATTCAATATGCCGCTCCCAATATGCTGGCTGCAGACGCACGCCAATACTTGGGGAAATTTCTTTTTAGTGGCGATGATGCCTACAAAAAAATCGAGGTTCTCTCTGGTGGAGAACGTGGCAGGTTGGCATTAGCAAAACTAGCACTGGAAGATACCAATCTTCTATTACTTGACGAACCAACCAACCACCTCGATATTCCATCACAAGAAATTCTTGAACAGGTCTTGGAAGCGTATCCAGGGACTATTTTACTAGTCAGTCACGACCGCTACCTGGTTGATGCGCTAGCCACCCAGGTTTGGGAGATAATGCCAGATCAATCAACGCTATCCATTTTCAAGGGTAGTTATTCTCAGATGCGCGAAGAACGCGAACGTCTGGCGGCCTTGTCAACAATGCAAGAAACTGAAATCAGGCAAAATGATTCCTTGCGCAAAACGACCCAGGCCAGAGATCCTTCCGTAAAAGAAGAACGTCGCAAGCTGGCCCGGCTTCAAGAACTTGAAAACACAATCTCCACCCTTGAAAATCAAATTGGCGAAATTACTCGCCAAATGGAAACACAATCCATTAATCCTAACGAAGTCATTAGGCTCTCGAATGAATATCAAAAAATTCAAGCAGAGATGGATAATAAAATGTCCGAATGGGAAAAATTACAACAATAAAAAGAAGCAGGCTGCTTTTCGTAAGCAGCCTGCTTCTTTTCTTGTACTATGCCAATTACAATTCGTGGATATCGTCCATCGAAATATGATCTTCAACAGGCTCAATATGAGTGCTAATAATTGTGCCGCTTAACACAGCGCGGATTTCGCCTTCAAAATCTTCCGCAACATGATGAGCATCGTGCACGGACCAATTTCCTGGAACCAACATATGAACTGAAACAAATCGCTGCGATGCTGCTTGTCGGGTCCGCAGTGCGTGAAATTGAACTTCTTTTTCCCGGTACCGCTGCATAACAACTTCAATTGCTGCTTGCTCTTGTTCGGGCAAAGCAATATCCATTAATCCGTCCACCGAACGCCGAACCAGACCGATCCCGGTCCAGACGATGTTTACAGCGACCACCAAAGCCACAATCGGATCCAACCGCTCCCAACCGGTGATAGCAATCAGGCCAATACCACTGATGACGCCGGCAGAGGTCCAGACGTCCGTCATCAAATGCTGCGAATCAGCCTCAAGGGTAATGGAATTATTCTCCTTACCTGCTTTCATTAATATTCGCGCAACAATGAAATTAACGACCGAAGCGAGGATGGAAACCACCAAACCGATTCCAACCTGCTCCAGTGGTTTGGGATTGAGAATTCGTTCTATCGCTGTATAACCAATACCGATGGCAGCTATCAGGATCAATACACCTTCTACTGTACTGGCAAAATACTCAGCTTTTGTGTGCCCAAAGGCATGTTCATCGTCTGCTGGACGTGCTGCGATGGTTAACATTCCCAGGGCCATTAAGGCCCCCAGAAGGTTCACAATCGATTCAACAGCGTCCGATAATAAGCCAACGGAACCAGTCAATAAATACGCAACTGATTTCATGATAATTGTTGTGACCGCAGCCGCAACAGATAACCAGGCAAACTTGGTTAATGAGGAACGATCTTTTCTTTTCTGTGTTTGATTTCCCATATTGTTTTCTTTGAAATTATTCCCGAAGTAAGTTAGTTGTATAATCTTTTCCCATTCAGTCATTATACTATTGTTGCCAATTTTCAATTTACATGAGACGCTAATGGAAAAACAATCAAAATTTTCAGTATTTATGGAAGCCTTCTTCGCAGTTGCAATCTGGGGCGGTACTTTTGTCGCCACAAAATTCGCTCTTCGCGAACTCACACCAGCCAGCATTGTTTGGCTTCGATTTGGAATCGGGATTGTCATACTTGGTGCTACAGTCGTGATTCGGCGTCAATTCGCATTACCTAAGCCCAGCGAATTGGGATACCTTGCCCTTACCGGCTTTATCGGGGTCACCTTTCACCAATGGCTGCAGGCAACTGGCTTGATCACCGCCCAGGCAACCGTAACTGCCTGGATCGTAGCCACCATCCCAATTTTCACCGCCATGTTAGGCTGGCTATTCCTAAAAGAACAACTCGGTCCCATCCGAATAATTGGGATTTTCATAGCCAGTCTTGGAGTTCTACTGGTGGTAAGCAAGGGCAATCTTATGTCACTTGCATCCGGCCATTTTGGCACCCCGGGCGACATCTTGATATTAATCAGTGCGCTAAACTGGGCAATATTTTCAATTTTGTCGAGAAAAGGTCTTGCCACGCATCCCCCCGCCCGCATGATGTTTTATGTGATGCTTTTTGGCTGGATCTTCGCCAGTATATGGTTGTTTGGAGCAGGCTCTGGCCTGAAGGAGATTCCATCGGTATCTACCCAGGGATGGATAAGCATCCTTATCCTGGGAATTTTTGGTTCCGGTCTCGCATACATAGCCTGGTATGACGCCCTGAAAGCATTGCCAGCTTCACAGTTGGGGGTATTTATTTACATTGAACCCCTGGTAACCATGCTGGTGGCAGCAATGTTATTATCAGAAGCCATCACACTGGCATCCATTTTGGGCGGTGCCATAACCATCTTTGGAATTTACCTGGTAAACAGGCAGCAAAAAATATAATGCCACGAGTTGCAACTACAAACTCGGATAGCGCGTTTACCATTTTTTTAGCGGATTTTCTTATTTTCCGCCTGGCCTTGTATGGAAATAAATGCTACATACAATACTGTCCCACCTTGGTAGTCTGATTTTTTGGTTTACTCATTCCATGCCCCATTCCGCCTTTATTCATTAAATGTTGAAGATGATGTCCTCAGAAAACCACCTGCAAAACCGATTGGATGAGCATGCAACCAAAATACCAGGCAAACCGGCCCTCATTTTCTTCAATTCAGGGAAAAATAACTGGGATTACGTTACCTATAAAGACCTTCACCTAAAGACACAAGCCATTACTCATGGCCTCCAGTCATTACTCCTAGCCTCAGAAAATTATCCACTCCTTCCGGTACAGCAATCTACAACACTGCCTGGTCCACGTGCTGCCTTGATGGTGCCACCAAGTGTTGATTTTTTTGCCCTGGTTTTCGCTCTCTTGAAAACACAGGTCATTCCAATCATTGTCGATCCGGCCATTGGTCTTCAAAATTTATCGAATTCATTCGCTGAAAGTCAACCCGATATATTTATTGGAAATTGGCAAACCCACTTGCTTCGGAAAATGCTCGGATGGGGAAAAAATACGATCAAGCATAATGTAACCCTGAGTGACTTGATACGGCCCGATTACACTCCCACCCAAACTATCAACCCCAAATCAGCAAAAACTTCTTCACCAGCCGCCGTTATTTACACGAGTGGCAGCACGGGAGCGCCAAAAGGGGTTATCCTCACTCACGGAAATTTGTTGGCACAGTTGGATTTACTTCGAAATACATTCAACATAAACCCCGATGAAATAGATTTACCCGCCTTCCCGGTATTTGCACTCATTGATATTTTATTGGGGATTACAGCAATCGTACCCGATATCAATTTTCCCCAACCCGCCCGCATCGATCCAAAACGTGTCGTGGAAGGTATCAACCGGTTCCAAGTATCGACGCTTTTTGCCTCTCCAATTTTGCTCGATAATTTGGCCACTTATGCCCTAAGTAATGCGTCCACACTAAAACCGCTCAAAAGAGTGATTACCGCGGGAGCACCAGCTCCTGTTCATGTGATCCAGAATTTCAGGAAAATCCTACCAGAATCTTGCATTTTGAATGGCATATACGGTGCGACAGAATCCCTCCCTATCACCAGTATTGATTGTCAGGAAATTCTAGAGGAAACGAACCACAAAACCATGCTTGGCGCAGGCGTATGTATCGGCAAGCCCATCACTGGTGTTTGCGTAAGGATCATTAAAATTACTGATTCATCAATAATAAACTGGAGCGAAGATATAGTTATTAACGAATACGGGTCCGTAGGTGAAATAACCGTCAAAGGCCCTTCAGTGACAGCCCAATACCTGTCATCTCTTGAGCAAAATGAACTGGCAAAAATCCATGAAGGTGATGAGATTGTTCATCGCATGGGCGATCTTGGCTATTTTGACGTGCAAGGCAGGCTATGGTTTTGTGGTCGAAAATCCCACCGAATCGAAACGGAATTTGGTCCCCTTTTCACCGAACAAATCGAAGGGTTATTCAACGCTCACCCGAAAATCTACAGAACCGCAGTTGTGGGAGTTTTTGGAAAACCAGTTTTATGGGTGGAATTAAACGCAGCGGATAAACATATTGATAAGAAAGTTATCATTCAGGAATTAATTCAAATGGCAAAAAACCATACCCATGCTTCCAAAATTCACACATTTTTATTCAAAGATAAATTTCCAACAGATGTCAGGCACAACTCAAAAATAATTCGCGAAAAACTTGCTTTCCTGGCACTGGAGAAATTACGATGAAAGCCCTTGTCACAGGTGCAACCGGTTTCTTGGGCAAAGCCCTCGCCAATCGCCTTCAAACCATGGGCTGGCAGGTGACAGCCCTGGGCAGGAATGATGGCATACTAAAACTGCTCGCATCCCAGGGGCTGCAGGTAGTAAAAGCTGACCTGGCTGATAAAGATCAGGTAATGGCAGCGTGTAAAAACCAGGATATTGTCTTCCACTCAGGCGCACTGGCTTCTGATTGGGGCAACAAACAGGATTTTTATAACAGTAATGTATTGGGAACTCAGAATGTGATCCAAGGGTGCATGCATAATCAAGTAAAAAGATTGGTGCATGTCTCCACCCCAAGCATTTATTTCCAAAACAAGCCCAGACTCAATGTAAAAGAAACCGATCCCCTGCCCACCAAAGCCGTCAATGAATATGCGCGCACGAAACTTCTCGCCGAAGAGCTCATAGACAAAGCCTTTTTAGAAGGATTGTCCGTCATTACCATTCGCCCTCGTGCGATTTATGGCCCAGGCGACCAAACGATTCTCCCCCGGGTGATCGACCGCCTGGAAAGAGG
>CAIVSQ010000512.1 GCA_903908605.1 uncultured Anaerolineae bacterium | reverse complement strand
GCCCGATGGCGTTGTTCGCCATGTTACACCAATCTCAGATTTACAGGCTCGTATTTTGGAATTACTCGGCTTATCACCGGTCATTTACACTCAACTGGCTGGAAATTATTGAAAGTCAAAACCATTTCAGCGAATGGACAGATGAACAGGCCGTTACGAAACTCTACTTTGTTGTGACCGGCCTGGATATTCAATCGGTTTACCCGGTTCATACTTTTGGTGATGTTCAAGTTGTGATCTATCCAAAAACGAATTATCAAAAGCAGTTGGGATTGATACAAAATGATTTGCAAAAACGCGTTTCGGATGGAGAGGTATCCGCTGAACTGGCAGATGTGTATCAAAATCTCAGGAAATTAAATAAAGCGTTACAAAATGATGCTGGTCTAAGCACTAAATATTACGACCTGTATATGCGCTGTTTCCAACTTACTTTACGACAGAGAAATATTCCCCTACCCCTTCAAATTTGGGAACTCGAAAGGGCAGGCTACAACGTGGAGAGGTGAGCAACATGCTAAGAAATGGGCTGACGCATTTTGGAGTGATGCGATCGAACCGGTAAGGTTGATTCATATCCGTGTGGATTTGTCTTCTAAAAGTAATCAGTACGCTACGCCGTAGGATCAATTCATATCGTTTGGATGGTGGAAAGACCAGGTATTGGAGATTGGCGTACAAATGCGTTCAAACCCCATTTCCAATGAGGATGGGAACATCAAATTCAGTCTTTCCCTAAATAAAAACAAGCACCAGATATGGTTGAAAATTTCATCCCATAAACCCGCTTGCGAGATGGCAGCTGGGCGGTAAATAGCCAAAACGATCAGCCAGGTGCTTGTTCATTTGATTGGCCTTGCATTTTGCGTAAAAAGTACGCAATCGGCCCTTGCCATGTGAGAAGGGATTTAGTAAACGGAAAAACCGTTATTATTTTCAAATAATCCCTTTTTTAATTTTTATATGGGTGATAAAATATATACACAATTTATTGGTTAGTGTCTTTGTAATAAAATTATTTTGTTCATGGGTGGGCCGCAAGGTTGACTCAGGTATTGTTTTAGAGGTAAGGGATAGGTCTTTCACTGGTTAGTGGCGGAAAGCTATCGACCAGTTCTTTCGTGCATGGTTATGCAATCCAGAGCATAATTTCAATTAAATGGGAGATATAGGGAAAATGGAAAAGAAGATTACGCGACGAGATATGTTGAAGGTGATGCTGGCCGGGGGCGGTGGTATTGCCGCATCGGCTTTTCTGCCGGGCAAATGGCTAAAGCCATTCGTTACCACCGGGGTGCTGCCGGTGCATGCCGCCACCTCTGCTCCATATTGCGATTCTGGCAAATGGTGGGGAAATTATTGGAACTCAACAACTGGAGATGGTATATATTATCTCTCGATCCAATTCCCGGCTGACTTTCCGCTTGATGTGGAGTTTTCCTACGAAGTTACTGCGGTGACTGGCAATGTGTCGCTAAAAGTAGGTGACAGCGGATCACAAACCACGTTCCTATATTCGGATGGGTTGGTATACGTTGACTTCGATGAAACCTTTACAATTACCCCGGATGCGCCTGGAGCGGGTGGTACAGCCTGGTCTGTCACCTTCAAGACCACCATTAATGCCTGCGAGGAAACCGTCGTAATCGATAACACCGATTATTGGGGCGCTGTCGCTTAGGAAAATATAGTCAAATGTAGCCAAATACCTTCTGGCCGATAGGCTGGAAGGTATTTGGCTTTTGTGCGTTCGTCAGACCTGGCTGGGTGTGGAGTGGTCTTGAACCATGGACTGCCAGGCTGGTGAGAACAATCCCTGCGTTGTTTTAACCGGACTGGGCCTGGCCGAAGAGGCGAAAGCCCTCTACACTGAAAGGAAAATAATGGAACCTCAGGATAAACCTACTCGCAACGTTGGTTATCGGCTGGAAACTGTCGATGAGGATGTCATGCTGTTTCACCCAGGGAAAACCAAAATCCATTATCTCAACCCGACTGCCGCGCTGATCTGGCAGTTGTGTGACGGTCAGCGTACGACCGATGAGTTGATCCGGCTGCTGGTGGAGAGCTACCCGGAAGCCAGTGCCGAGATCCCGGCGGATGTGCACGATACGCTGCAGGACCTGATCAATAAAGGCTGCCTGAGCCTCGCATGAAGCAGGCAACCCTCTATTTTGCCGGTAGTGCTGTGGGCCTGGCCTGGCAAGGCTTACCCGCCGAGCGCTTGGTGGAATTTTTGTTTGGGCAAAGCCTGAAGGCCCAACCTGCCAACCCGGCCGACCGGCCGGACCCCGCGATTATCTTTGAGCTGATGTCCCCCGAGCCGGGCTCGGATGAACTGCTGCTGGTAACCAACCAGGGAGAAAAGCGGGCGGGCAAGGCCCGTGACCTGGCCTATTATTTCATTGAACGGGTAACCTATTTCCTGGCGGATGGCAGCCAGGGCGGTGCGTTGGTCCACGCGGCCTGCCTGGCGAAAAATGGGCGCGCTGTTCTGCTGCCTGGCACTTCCGGCTCCGGCAAAAGTACGCTGGCCTTGTGGTTGTCGCAGAAGGGTTATGATTACCTGAGTGATGAGCTGGTGTATATACCCATGGCCGGCCTGGAAGCGCGCGGTTTGCCACGGCCGGTGCATCTAAAAAAGACGTCGATCGCTTTGTTTCCCGAGCCAGCCAGCGAGCGGGCGATGCCTGCCAGCCCGGGTGCGCTGGGCGCAAGCAGCCTGATGGTCCAACCCGAGACATTCATTCCCCAGGCTCAGCTGGCAGCGATCCTCTTTCCGCACTATGACAAAGATGCCTCGCTTGCGCTGGTTAAAATGAGCGGGGCGCACAGCGTGCTCAACCTGACCAGCACCCTGGTCAATGCCCGCAACCTGCCCGAGAACGGCTTCCCCGAGTTATTCAGGCTGGCCCGCGAACTGCCGGTCTACAGCCTGATGTATTCCAACTTTGACAAGCTCTTACCTGAAATCAATACGCTGATTGCCTGAGCCAGGGCGGGACAATTCCCAACGGTCTTTATTTGAATATCTACTTTTTCGCGCCGAGGGTTGTGGGCGTGATTTTTGCGTTCCGAGCCAGCAACAGGTGCTGGCTGGCACGCTGCAGGATGCGCAGCAGGTGCTCGGCCCGGCTGCGCCACAGCCAGAATGGCCCGCTGCGGCCATAATAGAGCGCCAACCACCATTCTGAAGGTTGAAAGGTGCGACGCAAAAATTGTCCCCGACCGGCTTTTTTGATTTGTTCAATCGAGATATTGGGCCAGCCCTGGTAGGGTTGCCCAACGCCAGCCGGTTGTGGATAGCTTTCGAGGGCCAATTGGGTGGCGAGCCCGGCTGGCAGGGGGGTGAGCTGGTGGACCTGGGCCAGGGTGCTGAGTACTTGCGGTTGGCTGGTCTTGAGCAGCGGCCAATTCAGGCGGGCAGAAAATGCGGCCAGGAAGGCCAGCAGGTCCGCCACCCACATCATGCGCAGGGGTTCGTATTCACCCCCGCTGCGGTTGAAATGGGAGCATAACTGCACCAGCATATCTTCAGGCCCCAGGCAGCGGGCGGTTAGGGATGTTCCGGCCAACTGGTATTCGTTCAGCGGGCTGATTAGCTCATCCATCGAGCCCCAATGCTGGCCAATGCCGACCGAAAACAGGCTGTGGTGTACCTCGATCCCAATTTTGAAGCCATCCACCGTTTTTGTCAGCGTGGGCAGGTGGCGGTGGTGGGTAAACAACTCGCCGGGATGGGTTTCGGCGAAGCCCATCTCCAGCAGAAGCTGCTGCATGGGCTGCAGCTGGGCGGCGCTCAAGAGCATGTCCATATCGCGCATGGGCCTGAGGGCCGGGTCGGGGTAGACCAGGTCTGCCAGGGCAGCGCCTTTGACCAGCACCGGCTGCAGGTTGGCTGCATCCGCTTTTGCGAGGATGTCGATCAGCACCTGGCGGCGTACCTGGTTGGCCAGGCGGTGCCGCAGCACCATACCCTTGAGCTTGAGCCGAATTTCATCCTCCAGGGTCAGCCCGGCCGTTTTAAGGGCGCGGTGCAGTAAAGGGGCCATGCCCTGCAGCTCGGCTTCCTCAAGCAGCGCATTCCAATTTTGGATGGGCGCGACGGCTTGTAAAATGGCTGTAGTGCCACCTGGGTCCGGGTCAAGGGGTGTGCAGGCGGCCAACAGGCGCAGGGTGGGGTCCATGCTTAATTCGTGATTTTTCATCGATGACTCAATAGCGTTTGCTCAAAATGTCATTCTCTTGCCATGAATGGCTCAGGAGAAGAGAAAGGAAATAGCGAAACCGGACCTGGGTTCTTGAGCACCAGGCGGTTCGCTAGCTGGCCTGCCCAACCAGCTGCGTGGGGCCGTCTGGGCTGATGAAGTAGACGTTGTTGCTGAAGCTGGCGTGGACCTGCTGACCGACGAAGCGCAGTTCGATGGTGCCGGTGAAGGGCGTCTCAACCAGGTACATGCTGAGGGTGAAGGTGTCCCCGGCAGTCCAGGCCGCGCTGGTGGCGACTTTGCGCGGGACAAAGGTGCGCAACCAGCTTCTGCCTTTGACCCATTTGCCGAGGCCAAAGCGCAGGCTGTGTTTGATCGGTTTGCCGGTCCGGCCTGTCAGCTGGTAGGTGAGGGTCTTGCTGTCAAAATCGAGGCTGAGCGAGTGCAGGCCGTCTCGGTTGGCTTCGAAGGTAAAAACTTTGCCCGAGACGCGTGCGGCTTCGGCCGACTGTGCCATTCCGGCAGGGACTGGCAGACTCAGGTTGGCGAGCACCCGTGCCAGGCTATCCGCGGCGGGCGGGTTGGCTGGCAGCACGGATGGGTGAAAGTGCGGCAGCAGGCAATCCCAGGCGAGCTGCAGGATCGGCTGCATTTCCTGGCAGCCCGAGGTGATCGCCAGTACGGCATCCTGTTCGGGCAGGACCACGCAGAATTGGCCAAAAGCGCCATCCCCGCGG
The DNA here is from genome assembly GCA_903908605.1 of uncultured Anaerolineae bacterium. Lineage (GTDB taxonomy): Bacteria > Chloroflexota > Anaerolineae > Anaerolineales > Villigracilaceae > UBA5195. The sequence goes on along the minus strand of CAIVSQ010000512.1, from coordinate 1,932 downwards.
TAGGAGCCGGCCGGCCGGCAGCGCCAAAACTGGTAGCCGTAGCCCTGCTGCCAGTCCGGGTGCCCCTCGTCATCGTTGGCGATTTGTTTGGCCGTGGCTGCTTCGACCCAACCGGCCGGGATCAGCTGCCGCCCGTGCCAGGCTCCTTTTTGCAGGTAGAGCTGCCCAAAGCGGGCGATGTCTTCGGTGGTGATGTTCAGTCCCCAGCCGCCAAAATTGACTCCGTTGGGGTGGGTATCCCAGACCGGGGTTTTGATTCCGAGTGGTTCAAACAGGCGGGGCGTGAGGTATTCAAGCAGGGTTTGGCCGGTCAGTTTTTGGATGATGGCCGCCAGCATGTAACTGGCGCCGCTGTTATAGACAAAATGTGTGCCGGGTACATGCTCTACAGGCAGCTCGAGGAAGGCCTGGAAGGGGTTGCGGGACTGCATGATGTGCTCGGTGGTATCGAGCGCGTGCCCGGTTGACATGGAGAGCAGGTGACGTATTTGCATGGCACCGAGGTTGGGGCTGATGGTGCCTGGCGCATCGGCCGGGAAGAATTTTATCAGCGGGTCTTCGATGGTGAGCAGACCTTCCGAAACTGCCAATCCAACGGCGGTGGAGGTGAAGCTTTTGCTGAGCGAAAACAGCATGTGCGCAGCGTCGGGCTGGTACGGTGACCACCAACCTTCGGCCACCACCACGCCGTGGCGCAGCAGCATGAAACTGTGCAGGGATTCGATGGTTTGCCCGGCGCGGGTCACAAAGTCGAGAATGGCGGCGGATGAAATTCCCTGCTCTTCGGGTGTGCTGCGCGGGATGGGCTGCTTGGTCATGTGGGCTCCTTGGCGTGTTGATCGGGCCGGGTGTGGAATGTGCTTTCAGGGTGGAGATGGAAATTCAAGCGGTTAATGTATTATTATCCAGGTTAATGTATGGTTATCCATGCTTTTAAGCAAAAAACTCGCGGGTACAGGTGCTAATAAAGCAGGTGAACGGGCAGATGGTTGGTTGGGTGTGCATCTTATAAATAGTGTACTCGTTTTGCCCGGTGAGCACCAGTCAGTAGATTCATCTACATATGGCCGGCCGGGGTGAGCGGGTGCTGATGGCTAAAAGAGCTCCCCGCTGCGCCGCCCGGTTGAACCGCTGCAACGGGTATTATCGTAGTGGATATCTTAAGCAGTCCATGACCTTACCAATTTAATATTTTTGTTCCGCAAAAGTTGTACAATAAAAGTGCCCTGGGAGGGTATGGCAACGCAGGATAGCATCCCCTGTTTCGCCCCGATGCCTTTACGGGGGTGATCTGCGGGAGTGCGACCAGAGCGCCCAAGGGAACCGTTGTCGGAGCAGAGGATAGCTTGTCTCTGCTCTTTGTTTCCCTGCTCCGACAATGGGCGAAAGCGGTAAACTCGGGTTTATGGAAAATTGAACTCAGTTGCAAATTTGAGGATAGGTTGAAATAAAACTCATTATTGTGGGTCTATTTTTTATTGTCTGGAGAGTAAATAGACAATTCAACCCTTATTTCAAGTTCCGCAATCCGTTTTAGGAGATCTGGGTCAAAAACCAACGTTTCTTGCGAACTTGGCATTATCCAAAAACAATTAATTTCACCGTCAATATTCTCTTCTTTCAATAATTTAATTATCTTTGTTTTTGCCGGTTCAATTTGTTCTACCAGCCATAATAGATGCGTCATAAATTCTGAAGATTGAACTCGGCCTGACGATGAAAACATCCAGAATCCATGAGGCCATTTTTTGCCATCATTCCTTTGACTCCCTTTCTTGAAACTGCTTTCGGGATCAAGGCCGAGTAACGTAGATATTTTCTGTGGATCTAGTTCCGTCCCTCTAAATACAATGCCTACATTAGGAGGATAAGGATCAATTGAATCAGTAGATGGAGTCATTTTTTCCCTGTAAATTACTTCCACTTATTTTG
>CAIVSQ010000511.1 GCA_903908605.1 uncultured Anaerolineae bacterium | reverse complement strand
GAATACTGAGCCCCAGATCTGCGCGGGACGTGATCGGAGTGGTATTGAAGCTCCAATCGAAGCCGACGCAATAATACAGATCGATGCGCATCCCGCGGGCGCGCACCAAGGCAGTCAGCTCACCCACGATGTCGCGCCGCGCGGTGTAATTCTGTTTAAATGGATTGGGATGAGATGACGGCCAGAGGTGAAAGCTTTCGCAGTGTTTGCTGGTCAACACAACATAGCGCGCGCCGATTCGTTCAAAAAGCGCGGCCCAGGAATCTGGGTCGCAGAGAGTATTCGCCTGGTTGAAGGCTAGCACAAAATCAGCATAAGAAAAGTTTGCGCCGTACGTGGCCGGGTGGTATTTCTGGGTCGGACTTCCCTTGATGCGCAATGTGTTCAAGTACCATTCGGCATTTGGATTGACGCGTAAATGTCCAGACCATCCTAACCCCTTAAGCGTTTGAGTGATATCACCCTCACTAACGACAGCCCAGCCCGGCATCGAAAAGAGCCCGTAATGAACAAAGATGCCCGGCTTGGCGTCCTGATACCAATCAGGCACGCTGTGATCTCTGACAGAGGCGGGAATCGATGGGTTGTTAGCCATTCTGCGAACCATTCATTTTGAAGTGCTTTGGGATACGCGTAGAATTCTCGATGGAACCGTCCACTGCGCAGATGGAGGCAGGCACCTGACCAAGATCCTCTGCTCATGCGCGTGCGCTTCTAATGGACAGCCCGAGTAAATAACATACAATAGGAGGTATGGCCAAGCGAAAATTTACCCTAAATGAGAAAGAACGCCAACAACTAAAACAGGCATATGAACTGAGCCAGGATATTGGGGCCAGGACACGATACCAATCGGTAAGGTTGTATGGTGAAGGATATGCGACCGCGCAAATTGAGGAAATCACTGGATGCAGGCGGAGCAGTTTGATGGAGTGGTGTCGCGAATATCAGAAGAACGGCGTGCAAGGACTGGTGGATAAACGAGTGGGCGGCAATAGCGCAAAACTGAGCCAATTGCAGTTTGAAGATCTGAATAATCGACTGCGGCAATATCGTCCCCAGGACATCTTTGGGGCAGAAGCCAGTCCCTATTGGACACCGCCGGAATTAGCGCGGGCAATCGAGAAATGGTACGGGGTAATCTATCGCAGTCCATCCTCGCATCAGCGCATCCTTGGAGTATGTGGGTTTAGTTACCAGAAGGTGGAAAAGGTATTCAAGCCACGCAGTGAGAAAAAAGTGCTCGAATTTGACGAACAAGTCGAAAAAAACTGATCGACATCGTTCAAGAAAAGCCGGAAACGGTCTTTTGGGCAGCCGATGAGGCTGGTTTGTACTTACAGGCGACCACCTCGTTTGCCTGGTCAGTCATCGGAGAAACACCGATTGTGCGGGCAGACGCAGGCAGAAAACAAACCCACTTTTATGGTGCGGTCAACCTTATGAGCGGGAAGGAAATTGTTCTTCGTTCGGATGTCATGTGTGGTGAAATTTCGGCCCAATTTCTGGCAGCTATTTTGGAAACAACACCGCAAGCGCCGGTGGTTATCTTTTGGGATCGTGCCCCCTGGCATCGAGGAGAGGAGGTCGCAAAAATCGTGAAGGACAATCCGCGTTTGGAGATTATATTCTTCCCGCCAGCTAGCCCAGATCTAAACCCACAGGAACATGTTTGGAAAGCTGCCCGTAAAGCTGTGAGCCACAATCACTCCATTGCCTCCTTACCGGCATTGGCTGACAAGTTTGTGGAATTCTTATCCATGACATCCTTCCCAAGCTCGTTCTTGGATCGTTATGGCTACAACGCAGTTCGTCCGTTGTTTATTTGATTTGTCCAT
>CAIVSQ010000510.1 GCA_903908605.1 uncultured Anaerolineae bacterium | reverse complement strand
CCGCCCGGTCAATCACCCCGGGCGGCCCACTCTTTTAATCTTTGTTGTTGCCCTACGGCAGGGTGTATTCCACCACCAGCACCGGTCGAGTAGCCAGAGGGCCATCCCCCGCGCTGAAGATGGCGTAATCCGCACCGCGATCGTTGTTATCGTCCAGCCCAAAGCGCAGGCGGAACTGGGTCGTCCCACTCTTGTTGATCAACGGGAAGTTGAGCGGGATCATCGTCACCTGGTACCAGCCAGCCGCGCTGCTCATGGGTGCGAATGAATTGATCGCGCTCTTGGTGGGCGTGGCCTGGAAATCGACCGTCTGCAGCAGGTTGGAGGTCCCGAAGAAACCATTTTTGATGTCCAACACCAGTGCGCCATGCGTCCTGAAGGGATCCGTCCCAACGAACCCACTCTTGTAGATTTTCAGGCTGACCCGCACGATCACGGCATTATCCGGGATGCCGGCTGTATTAAAACTGATCAACGAACGGAATTGCCGGTTGGCGCTGTCGTCACCGACCTGCAGGTTGCCCAACAAGTTGAGCCCACCGCCCTGGACGCTCAGTTCGCTGGTTTCCAGTAACCAGCCATCCTGCCCGGCCACGGAATTAAACTGGCTGTTACGGTCCAGCGTATATTTCGGACCGCTGATCAGGCTGCCAGTGCCCGTTCCACCCAGCCGGTTGCCGGCTGCGTCTCGAATGCTATCGTCATCCTTGACCCGTAACTGCAGCGTACCGGTTCCACTGCCGGTTCCGACAGTCACCAGGTACGTGCTGCCATTGCCACTAACACTCAAGATCGATGTGCCAGTCAGGTCGCTCACCAACAGGCCGAAATCGGCCGCATTGACGCCGCTTACCGGTTCACTAAAAGTGACCGTGTAACGCAGGCTGCCAGCGATGCTCGGGTTTGGGTCTGCGCGTGTGATCGACGAAACCACCGGCGGAACCGCATCCACAGTAAAGGACCAGGCTTCTGGAGCGGCAGCGTTGGCAGTGGTGCTGCCTGCGCTGTTGACCGCCCGCACCTGCCAACTATAGCTGTTGCCGTGCACCAATCCAGCGGGTGCATAGCTGGTCACATTCCCAAGCGGCTGCCAGTCCACGCAAGTGGGGTCCTGCCCGAAACACAGCTCATAGCCACTTGCCCCGCTGCTGCTACCCCATGAGAGCACCGGCGTGGCGTTTACAGAACCACCGTTCAGCGGGCGTGATTTGTCAAAATCTCCCGGCAGCGAAGCGACCACCACCAACCCATCGTTGGTCGCACCAAGCACCGAGGCGCCGCCGTAAGTGGCACCATTTTCCAGCCCCATGCCACCCTGCAAGGACAAGCTGCTGCCCGCGCTAGGTGCAATCGCTTCAAACTCAATCGTCAGCAGTGTAAACGTGCCGGTCGGGAAATTGGAGAGCATACCCGCCGCGTATTCAATCGTACCGGCGCTGTTATCATAGCGGCTGAGCAAGCTGTTGGGCAGTGTGCCGCCATCATACAGGCCTGTCACCTGCAGGACCGCTGGGTCAAATACCAGGCCCACCTGGGCGGCATCCACCGCCTGGTCGCCGGCTTCCACCAGCACATCCACCTGAAAAACCTGTCCCACGCCAGTCTCAAGCGCGGCGGGCGCAAGGGACAACCCCACCGGGCCGCTGGCAAAAGAAGGCGCCGCGCTGGTTTGAATACCGCCATCCGCGTTGGCCGCGCCAATCTCATCAAAATGAGTCGCCAACAGTGAGAAATCCAGCATGTCCACGCAGCCATCCTGGTTGAAATCCGCCCGGGCATCAAAACCAGCGTCACCCAGGCAGCCGCTAAAAGTACCAGCCAACAGCGAGAAATCGATCAACGAGACGCTGTTATCATCATTGGCATCCCCTTCACTCAGGCTGCCTAAGTAGACCCCATTCTCCCCATCCAGCAATTCCAGGGTGGCCAGGTTCTGCAGGCTGTGGCTGCCCTTCACGCGAATATCATAGAACCCGGGCTGGAAACCCTCCAGCCTGAAGCTGCCCATGCTATCGCTGGTGGTTGTAAATGTATACAACGGCGCAATCTCACCCGGAACCGTCAGGCCAACCGTCAGCGCGCTTTCCCAACTGGGGTCGGGTGCCGCCGCGCGACCTTCCAGATCGACACTTCCATTCAGGGCTGTGCTGGCTTCGATCACAACCGTCGCATTTTCTGCACGGTAGAAGGTGGAATTGCCGCCAAATGTCGTTTCGGAACGACGCGGCTGGACGTTGGCAAAGCTGATCTGGCTGCCAGCGCTGGAAGCCAGGGTTGTAAAATGGACCGTCATCAAGCTGAATGTTCCCTGTGGGTAAGGTGCGCTCAGGTTGCCAGCGGCATAATCAATACTCCCCAGGTCGTTATCAAAGCTATTCTGTAGAACCGAAGGCAGGTCGGCACCCTCACTGATGCCGGTCACCGCCAGCACGGTCGGATCAAAATCGAGATACGCCGCAGCCCCATCCACGCTCTGCTGCCCGGCCTGCACCTGCACAAGCAGGTCAAAGCTATCCCCCGTATGCAAGGGTCCTGCGCCTGGCAGGGCAGCCAGGATCACGGTGGCGTCCGGCAGAGCGGTTGCGGTCGGGCTGGGCGGCACATCGGTAGCCGTCGGGGGCACCAGTGTAGCCGTCGGTGGCACAGGTGTAGCGGTTGGGGGCACAGGTGTCACAGTCGGTGGCACCGGGGTGTTGGTCTTGGTTGCAGTTGGCGGCACGGGTGTCGCAGTCGCTCCGTTGGCTGCCAGGTTGACGATGCTGACCGACTGCAACTGCATGTTGCTGATATAAACACCCCCCCAGGTCATGCTATGGTTTGAATAATCCCAGGTGTCGTGAATATACACCAGGTTGGTGCTCGAATCATAACCCACGCCCACAACCGTATGACCGGTCAAATTAAGCATAACCGGCCGCCCGGCATCGATCTCAGCCATATACTGCGCATATGAAAACCCACCGGCCGCGATGTTATCGGTTTTCTGGTTGTAACAGTCGGTCACGGTGTAGCCGCGCGCCTCATAAAAACGCTTGCGTCCCAGTGTGCCATCGGTCAGCCCATAGCTCACCATCGCGTCGCAGGTTAACCTGGCACTCGAGTTGTAATTCCAAAAAGTGGTCGAGCCATCCGTGTTTCCAAAGGCTGACTGGCTGGTCCACATATAATCGCCGATTGCACTGCCGAAAGTGTGCTGCACCCAGGCATTGGTGATATACGGGTCCGCCGCAGCACTGCCATACGCAACCCACGAATCATCAATCGAACCGCGTCCGACCTGCCCATCCACCCCATTGCGTGAAGCAACCAGCGGGTTGGCGCGGTAGCTTGAGCTGCCGTCCGACCAGGTCGGCCAGGAACTGTTATCCAGCGGCATGACACCCCCGTTGGTCGGCCCGCTGTACATATTCGGGTACCCATTGCGGTCATAATAGCCCGCAATCATGGCTCCCGAGACCGCTGAACAACCGTACACCCAGCTAAAAGCCGGGGCAGTCAATATGTTGGAGGTCAAGGATGCGCTCACCGACAACAGCGAGACCGGTCGGCGCTGAATATCATACCCCGCCGGCGGCTTGGACGGCCCGTTGATGACAGTGCCCGTCACCAGCCCGCCATTCAACAAAATGCTGCGCGGCGCAAGGACTCTGGCCCCCGGGGTGGGTGTCGGAATTTGCAAAGCACGCACGGAGGGTGAACTATTTAACAAGCCAGCCGATAACACCACGCAAGCCACCAACAGGCCTGAAAGAACCTTGATGGGCGTAGGAATGAGATTTATTTTCATGAGGAATTCTCCTGGGGACCCTGGCTCAAGCCGGGGGATTGCGCGATGCTTCCATGTTATTCAGGGCTTTTTTAGCCCGGAATAATTGCATTATAGCGGCAACAAACCCCGCCCGGCGTCCCCGCCAGGGCTTCTGACAGAACTGTAAACTCCCCCAAATTACATTTGAAACACGTCCTTATTTAACCTCCGCCGGCACCGCCCCGCCCGGCTGTCCCCAGCAAACCGTCCCACCAGTGGCTGTTAACGCACACGAATGACGCCCACCGGCTGCCACGCTGCGCAAGCCCACCGTCTGCCCCTGCACCTGCACCGGAACAGCACTGTTCGTGGTGGTCCCGTCCCCCAGTTGGCCGGCGCTGTTGCTGCCCCAGCACACCACCGCGCCGCTGACTGTCAAGGCACAGCTGTGCCCGGCCGAATCATCTCCGCCAGCCGACACCGCACGCGCACCCGCCCCCAACCCGCTCACTTGCACCGGGATGGCGCTGTCATTTGTGCTGCCATCCCCCAGTTCACCGGATTGGTTGCGACCCCAACATAACACCGCACCCACCGCTGTGATTGCACAGGTATGCCCTGCGCCAGCACTGATCATCTGCACCCCAAACCCTAGCCCGCTCACATCCACCGGATCCTGGCTATCGACCGTGCTGCCATTGCCAAGCTGGCCATACTGGTTGGAACCCCAGCACTTGACCCCGCCTGCCATCGTCAGCGCGCAGGTGTGATGCCAACCGGAAGAGATCGCTTTCATCCCGCTGCCCAACCCGCTCACTTCTGCCGGCCCGCCCGAAGCGCCCCAACAGACCACGCCACCCACGGCGTTCAAAACACAGGTCTGGTCAAGCCCGGCCGAAACCGCGCGTGTGATTCCACCCACCTGGCTGGCATCCACCGGCACCTGGCTGTCTGTTGTGCCGCCATTGCCCAACTGCCCAACCTGGTTGGCACCCCAGCAGCGCAGCGCGCCGGTTGCCGTCAAGGCGCAGTTATGCCTTGGGCCGGTCGCCAGGCCGCGTACACCCAGCGAAAGATCGGCCACCCGTGCCGGGCTGGCCGTGACACCGGGCATATCCTCACCCCAGCACCACACACCGCCGGTCACATCCAGCCCACAGGTATGCCCGCCACCGGCCGAAATCGAATCCATCAGCGGTAAACCAGCTGCGCTGCTGCTGCCCGTCGGGCTGCCGCAGCCGCTCAGAGCCAGGGTCAACAGCACCAACAAGGCGAAATAAAGCAAGGTCAAAAGGGCTTTTTTCATCTGGAACCTTCTTTGTCGAATACAGGTCTATCCATCATCAACCCCAATCTTACCCCACACCCCCGCCAATGAGAAGTTTTCCCTGGCCGCGTTGTGCAATTTTTCATCTGTGCGCCAACTGCCTGCCAGCGGGGCTGATCACTCCAGCGGGCCATCATTTCCCGCGCGGCGGCGGGTAAGAACCCTGTTCCACCCACCGCCGCGCGTTCAAATCATGTTTGAATTCTTATTTTTTGAGCGAGGTCACAACGCCAGCTGTCAAGGCCAGTAGACCAAACATCTGCACCAGGTGGAATACACCGTTATGGTCCAGGCCCCAGAACATCACAACGCCCGATGTACCGACCGCCTGGATGGCTGCCGCAACAATCGTGATAAAGATGCCCGCCACCATCCACCAGGCGCTGCCCTGCCCCTTTTTCAAGGCCAGGTACAGGTAACCGCCCAATGCAAACAACATGGCCACCGCTTCATACGCCACGAAAGTCATGAATGTACCAGGGATGGCCACTGTGACCCCGTAGAAAATCACCGCCACCACAATCATAAAGATCAGCACCCGTCGTACCACGCCAGCACCCCAAATATCCAGGCAGGTGGCCACCACGAACATGCCAATCACCAGCCCCAGCGCCAGGTTCAACGGCTGCCACAGCCAGTAATTCAAATCGGCCGACATCTCAATCCCGTGCGCATAAGCGCCCAGGAAAGAAGCGAAGCACAGCAGCCCCAACGCATACAACCAGATCGTCACCTTAAGACTGCCACGCCGCTGGTACAGCACGTACAAAATACCCACCAGCAGCAGCCCCAGGATAAAGTCCGTCAACGCAGTGGTTTGTTCAGTTGGAATCCCAATGATCTTCATTACATCCTCCTTGTTTTGAAATAATGTAACACGAAAAGCAGATCAAATCAATAACCAGACTTTGCCTTTTTTTCCTTAAATCGCCACACCACCCAATTATTTTCGGCGACGATTTCAACTGGCTGATAATTCTGGTGGATGTATTCGTACAAATCATTTAAATATGCATACGTCGGTTTCGTACTCGCCAAGGAGGGGATACCAGCATCAGTGGGCGAAACATCAACGATCACCGGATGGTATTTTTTAATGTCCTCCAACAGGTTCGCAGCCAATGGCTCTCCGTAAACCGGGGTCATAATGGGGGTCAGGTATATATAACGATCCAATAATTCGCGTTTGGCCATAAAAGCATAATTCGTTTGGTTACCCCAGATAAAAAGCCGATCACCATCTGGAACCATGTTACGCACCAGAGCTACAATCCGTTGACCTCTATCAATCTCAGCCGGGCTACTGATGGATTTCTCTACCCCAACCAGCAAGCAGGCAATGGCTATCGTCCAGGCAGCTGTACGCAAATACAACCTGGTCCGCGTGCCAAATAAGGTCTCTCCCATGGCTTGGAAGCCAAACGAACTTATTACACTCAATGGTAACAACCAGGCAATATAATAATGACCATACGGCTTGCCTGACAGTATCGAAAAGGGGATTGTGACGATCAGCAAGCTGGTACCCAAGGACAGGATGCGCCGCTGCCCTTCACTTTGCTCACTTCCTTTTTTCAAGAGAGAAAACAGGTAAAAAAATAAAGACATTCCAATCGGAACAACCAGCCGTGTCACCCCCATCCAAATGTTGTTTAGAACGTTTCTCTCGCCTTGTATGTATAAAAAATTAAAATCAAAAACACTACTGACCAATGCTCCTATAGCCCCATGGACGCCAAAATAAAGGAAAACCAACAAATTAACGAGGGCAAAACCGATGCCAATTTGAAAATAATCGCTGGGCAATTCTTTCCAACCAGAAATTCTTCTCTTATCCGCGAGAAATATCATGGCCGTCAACAAGGCGGATATTTCATTTGGCCGCAACATAAAGCTTAATCCACCACAAATACCAATCAAGAATAACGAAAAACGGGATTGTTTCAGGACCAGGTAAAAGATCAGCACATTAAACACGAAGGAATATTCTTCGACGACATTTCCCGCCATCACGATCGAAAAACCCGCCAACCAGGTAAAAACACCAAAAAGCGCTGCAATTGAAGGCAGGTAACTACGGAGAATAAAAAACAGGGTCAGCAAGCCAACCATAACCCATACCACTTCCAACCACCAGACACCCCACAGCCCACCAGGCTCAAGCAGCAAACCCAGGGCATTAATGTAGAAAAGCAGCGGCCCCTTATGATCCCATGCATCCAGGTATGGGATTCGGCCAACCGTAATTTGCTGCCCAATATAAAGAAAAACACCCTGGTCCCGTCCGGGTACAGGGTGATTGATTGGGGAAAGAGGCATGAAAACCACCAATGCAACCGTCACCAATACAATTATTTGGCACGGTTCAAAAAAGCTAAAAAGTGGTTACAGGACCTTTACAAATTATGCAACGAAATGACGTCGGGTACAAACGAAACAGTCCCGTTAAAGCGGGTAGTGCAAATACTTGATGGCAAAGCGGCCAAGAAAATGCCGGTTAGTTCGGCGGATAGCCCAGCAAAGTCAGCCAGTCGGTGGTACCCAGATCAATACCGGCAAGCTCATATGGGCTCTTATTATCGCGTGGACCACGATCGAATTTGTGCATATTGAACCATAAAGTAAACAGGTTCAAGAATAATTGGCGACTCACCAAATCAGTACATTCGCGGCGGCGATCCAGATAGGGTCGTAAAACGCTGTTGATGGTTTCCGCCGCGCTACTGGTACGCACGGTTCTTTCAAGAATATCGATAAGTTTTTCCGCCAATGGCTTGAGATGCGCATCATCGTCAATCCAGGCAGCCAGCCATTGCCCAGCTTCCAAAGCGGCCTTTCGGAACTGCTTGTGTCCATTGCGTAGCGCATGCCCCAATCGCCATACACGCGCTACACAGCGCAGAAAGTAGTTGGTGACGGAATGATCTTGGAAGTGCTTTTCCGCTTGCGCTTGCCAATCTGCCAGTGGCGTGGCAATTTCGTCCAAGAAAGTCAGCATTTCTGGTAGTTGACTTTCTAAACGTTCAGCCAACTTCTTGATCCGTGGATGGGAGAGTTGCTTTATGCCCTTTAGGGTTTCGTCTGCAAGCCATTGGTTGATTGCCCGATTGCGAATTTCACCGTTACGCCAATCAACCAATTCAACTGCGTCCCACAGACACCCCAGCCAAAAAGTCAAAGCTTTGATCTGTGCCAGAAGATCTTCAAATTGGTGATTATGTTCGACCCATTTTGTAAAAACAGCCTCTTCCCATTGCTTGCGCAGTTGTTTCTCAAGTTTCTCGGCTTCTTCCAGCTTTCGATAGGCTTCTCGCTCGATATCGTGAATAACTTTACGCACATCAGTCAGTGAATGCCAGACATCTTTCTGAATGGCGGCATACAACTTGGCAAGTTTACAAGATTTGCCGTAAGGAATACAGCCATCTTCAGCCAGATTTTTGATTTGAACTCCGCGATCTTGGGTAAACAACAAGACGCAGCCCCAAGTTTCAGCATCCCGATCAGCGGCAGCATATAAACCGGTAATCACCAAGCTGCACGGGTCAACCATTAGCAGGATTGGATCGCGCCCGACAAATATCTCATCCCGGGCTTGACTGATTGCACCCATCACCGCATGATTTACCTTTGCCAGGATTTCTCCTGCTCGCTGACCTGCCTCGTGAACAAGTGCGGATAGAAATGCTGGAGAGCGTCCTTCGTCAAAGGCGGTTTGCAAACAGATTTCTGCCGATCGACCTGAAACTCCTCCTGGCAGCACCAACGCCAAAGCCATTCGTTTCATTCGGTTTGGCGTAACCAGAATTGCCTTCTTGCTATCTGTAAAACTGGATACTGAAGTGTCTTTCGATGTGATTTTCGGCAGGCTTGGCGGCGATAACAGACCTACTTTGGCCCACTCCCCGATGGCGTATAAGGTTGGGCGGCTGGTGTCCAATACACCTGCCAGCCAGCTAACAATGCCCCAGGGTCGTTGTTCTTGGGGTATGTTGAGAACCGCTCCAATAAAAAGCCGCTCAGCCAGCCCAAGATCGGTACGTTTCCACCCCGGCAAACTTTGAGTATATCCGGGTAATATTTGCCAGATCGGTTCAATTGGTTCGGGCCAGATGACTCTGGCGGAAAGCGAAGAAGTCGTATAAACTGTCATTGCAGGTAGCCTCTCGTCCGAATAGATTTTGCGTGAAACTCTATCTTATCCGTTCGGTGGCTACCTGTCTTCTATCAATTTGTAAAGGTGCTGTTCACCACTTCTGAACCGTGCCAATTATTTCTACACTAAGAATAAAACGCCGCGAAAGAGCAAGCCTTTTCAATGACCCACCACGGAGAATTTCGCCAACACTAATAATAATTTGATCCTCACATTTGCATAAAATGACACACAACACATCTGTTTGTGATCATTAACCTTTTCCCCATGATAAGGTGTTGTTTCTGGTGATAGGGATTATTTTAATTATATGTGGATTACCAAATTTGTTTTCACGAACCGCCCCTCTCTTCGAGTTCATTACCAATTTGGGTTTTGGTTACATGGTTTCTGCACAAAAATAAAAAAATAATCATCCCAACCATTCAACAGCTGCCCCCGTCGACACTTCGAAAAGTGAACATATCATTAGCCAGGCCATCCCCACGGAAATACACGTTTTAATACACCAGAATCGTTTACTCGTTATTGAGGAAACAAAAAAGGGTGCCTTCGCTTTTACACGAAGACACCCTTTGCATTGAACTATCTTTTCGTATTACTGGGTACTGACGTTCTCCAGCCCAAACGCAGGCTGGGATTCCATGCGTCCTACAAGTTTACTGCATCCCCACCATCACCAGGCGCACAACACGGCGCTGCAGATACTTGTTGGAAGCGGCATCATATTCCGAGCAGGTCACCAGCGTCAGGAAAGAATGATCCGCCAGGTGAGCCAGCGCTGACCAGCTCGTTTTGGGAGTGGACAACCAGGAATCGCGTACTTCAAAGACATACTTGCTGCCAGACAGGTGCACCGTCACACGGTCACCATACTTCAGGCTGCCCAGCTTGGCAAACGGGCCCGGATGGCCGAGCGTATCTGTCACATGCGCTGTAATGACCGAGTTGCCGATCCAGGTTGGGTAAGCTGTGCCAGCCAACCAGCCAGCATCTGCACCCAGCCAGCTCACATCCCAGCTGCCGTTCACTTCGGGCACGCCCACAACCTTGGCCATCACCTTCTGCGATGGAATTTCCAACCACAGGCCATCCAACGCGCTGTAAGCTTTTTCAGCTGGCTGCGCCGGCAGGCGGGTAACCATACTCGGCGCAAAACCGGTGTTTGGCAGATCGGACGGCGCGGCAGTTTTATAGGAATATAAGCCCGAGTAAACCTGGGCGTAATTGATATCAAGACCGGGCAGGTATTCCTTGAGCTCAATTTTGACCGGTCCAAGCACCTTGCCCGCCGGGACGGTACAGCGCACTGAAGTGGCGCTGATAAACGTGCAGGCTGCCTTGACACCACCAAAATAAAACTCGGTATCCTTGCTAAAGTTCTCACCGGTGATCAAAACGCTGTTGCCACCCACCAAGGCACCCGAAGCCGGATTGACATCGGTAATGATCGGGTGGGCCGGCGCTTTCAAATGTTCTTCAGCCGTCAAACTCCAGGTCTGCCCGGCATTCAACGATGCCCGATCCCACTGCAAGGCGTAACCATTATCTGCGTCGGGTGCGGGGTCAATAACATTATCCAACGCACACTTTGCTTTTGCCGATTCATTATTATCATATTCTTGGGAAGAATATTTAGACGGAGTCGTGCTGACGGCCTGCAACCACATCTCCATGCCGTTGGTGGGGTGCGTCACACCAACCGAGCCCTTACCCAGCGTGGGTTTCCACCAACCAGCGCCTTCGTCACTGCCATATAAATAGGTATCTTCACCATGAATCAGGCTCAGGTTGGAAAACGAACCTGAATTGGCCTTGATGTTCCACTGCATGGTGTAATACTTATCGCCGTCATTATAGGTAATGGTTTGCTCAACCTCGATCTTGCCCTCGATAAGCCATTTTCCAACAATTGTTTTGGCATCTGGCTTGGTAAACGACACCATCGTCGCAAGTGTGGGAGCGCCTTTTGTGTTGGCTGAGCTATCATAGAACGTTTGTCCACCACCCATTGCATATTCAAGTCCGTCAATGCACAGAGAAGTACCCTTGCCGACCGGCCATACGTCATATGGATCATAAATATTATCGACCCATTTGCCAGCGAAGAACATCTCTACGCGCATACCAGTTTGGAGTATATCACCTGGGGTATCCACCAGCGAAACGCGCAAATTATTATCCGCTTCGCTGCCAGAAACAGTCACTGCCGTCGTTCCACCCGCCTGGGCCACGGCAGGGGATTGAACACGGTCGCTATTTGCAGCCAGCGCCCTCCCGGCCGGGAACAACACTTGGCCAAGCACGAACATAACCACCAACAATACAACAATTGGCTTACTTAAAAATTTGAATCGCATACTCTTCTCCCTCGTACAAAAAACAGATTTAGAATATCGGCGCAAAAGTGCGCCGTATCACACGATTTCTCCAAATCCCTTCACAGCCTGCGCTAGCAATTCACTCATTCTGAGTGTTGATCCCAGGCTTTTTTCGCCAGCCCCATGAATCCTCCAACTACCCAGAATTGGTAATTTAGAAGTGTTCTGACTGCACACTTCAAAATTCCACCTGCCGGGTATTTGGCGAATATATACCCATAAAATAAACTTTTACCAGCAAAATGACAAGTTAGCCCAGGTATGCCCCTTACTACAGCTTACCCCAAGACTAGTACCTTCGTACTATTTACATAATTTTACTCGAGTTTTTTGAATTTGATAAGTGTAAATCTTGAGAAAAAGTGACAATAAATATTTAATCGAGTAGGGAGCGGTGATTAACCGCCCCCTCTCACACCACCGGACATGCGGGTCCGCATCCGGCGGTTCAACAAGAATAATGCAGTACGAAGTATCGTTTTTCAATGCTCTCAAGCCCTGTGCGACGCCAAAATGCGTTGCTCAGGGCTTCGTTTACCACAGGCGTTCGGGACATG
>CAIVSQ010000509.1 GCA_903908605.1 uncultured Anaerolineae bacterium | reverse complement strand
TTGAGATTCACCGTGAAGTCGGCAGTATCAGTGATGTCTGCCGCTCCAGCCTCAATTTTGTGCGCAGCCAGGCCACCAAGAAAAGCATCACCATCGATTACTTGCCGGATCCGGTTGTGCTCAGCATCGATGCCGATCAACGCCGTCTCAAACAGATCCTGGTCAACCTGTTGACGAATGCTGTCAAGTTCACCCCGCAGGGTGGGCATGTGGAATTGAAGGTCACCCCGAACGCGGAAGAACGCCGCATCGAGTTTTCTGTGCGAGATACAGGCGTGGGTATCGAAAAATCTGATCTGGCGCGCTTGTTCACACCCTTCTCTCAGGTGGATAGCAGTTTATCGCGTCAGAGCGAAGGCACCGGGCTGGGCTTGGCGTTGGTAAAACACCTGGCCGAGATGCACGGCGGCACTGTCTCTGTTACCAGCCATGTGGGCACTGGGAGTTGCTTTACCGTCGCCCTGCCTTGGGAAATTGACCCTCTGCCAGATTTGGACGAAATCGAAATCCCGGAAGCTGGAGAAAAAGCGCCGTCTATCAGCTTGCCTGCGCCCGAGCCGGTCAGGCGTGGCGCCTTGCAAGATATCATCCTGCTGGCGGATGATAATCTCGCCAACCGCGAAACGATGGTCGATTTTCTTGAATTCCTCGGCAACAAGGTCCTGATTGCCACCACTGGTGAAGAAGCCCTGCAGGTGCTGGAAAGCGTAATTCCAGACCTGATCCTGATGGATGTGCAGATGCCAGGCATGGATGGTCTGGAAGCCACCCGTCGCTTGCGGGCGGATGAGCGTTTCGCGCATATCCCTGTCATCGCCGTCACAGCCCTGGCCATGCCTGGCGATCGCGAGCGCTGCCTGTCAGCTGGTGCCAATGAGTACATTTCCAAACCAGTTGGATTGAAGAACCTGGAAGAATTGATCAGAAACGTCTTGCGCCGCGCATGAAGCGGCCGAGTGCTGCCCTGAAAATGAAGGATAAAAAAGGGAGAGAGCATGCCTGAACCTCTGCGGCGAATCTTCTGGTTTGTGAATAAGTTTTTTATGGTACCCATGTTTCGGCTGGGTCTTGGTTTCCTGTTCGGCAATCCCCTCAGTGGTTACATCATGGTGATCAAGGTACGCGGGCGCAAGAGTGGCAAACTGCGCCTTGCGCCGGTCAACTATGCCCTGCAGGATGGCATGATTTACTGCATTTCAGGTGGTCGCCGCAGTTCAGACTGGTTCAAAAACTTGCTCGCCAACCCACGCATCGAGCTGATTTTACCGGCTGGCGCCATTTATGGTGCCGTGGAGGAAGTGCCGGTTGAAGATGTGCACCGCCTGGCTCTCATTCGTCAGGTGTTAAAGAACGCCGGTTTCGCCGGTTACTTCGAGGGCTACAACCCCAACACCATCAGCGAGGCTGACCTGGCTAACAAGAGTGCCGACCTGCCGCTCCTGCGTATCCGCCCCATGGGGCTGGGCAGCGGTGCAGGTGATGCCGGCGGGTGGGCCTGGTTCTGGACCGTGCTGCTGAGCACCTGGCTGGCCTGGTTAATCTTCCGGTAAAATCAGCCACATCATCTGTTTTTTTGTCAGCCTCCCACCAAACCATTGCAACTGGACTGAAGTAGTATCGATCCGGACTTGCCAGGTAAGCGAGTCTCCGGGCAAGAATGGTATACTAATTAATCGGGCAATATTTTCATTTTCAGAAATTTTGCGCGTAGGCAAGTAAGCAGGACGACCAATACAAGAGACATCACTCGCGCAGAAGGGGCGATGCTTTCACTTTTAAGGGAATATTATGCACAACAGCTCCTATTTGATCATGCAAAACTTCGTCACCCAATACCTCGATCGTACCCAAAAGCTGGTGATCGCAGATATTGGCAGTCAAGTTGTCACTCGGCAAATAAGTTCATATCGCCGCTTAATCGATGCTCAACCGTGGACCTACATCGGTTGTGATGTCACCCCCGGCAATAATGTCGATCTTGTTTTCAGCAGCATGTATTCCTGGAAAGAACTCAAGTCAGGTTCGATCGATGTGATCATCTCGGGCCAGACTTTTGAGCATATTGAGTTTTTTTGGGTAACCATGTTGGAAATTGCGCGGGTTTTGAAAGTGGGGGGCCTATGCTGCCTGGTGGCACCATCTGCCGGGTTGCGTCATCGTTACCCCGTGGATGGCTGGCGTTATTATGAGGATGGTTTCAGTGCCCTGGCACGCTATGCCAGGTTGGATGTGCTGCAAGTCTATACCCAACGCAGCCGTTTTGACTCGCCCGATTTTGACCCCATTTGGCAGGATTCGGTCCTAATCGCCCGCAAGCCAGCCCAGTCCCTTACCACCCGCCTCAAGCTGTGGATGGGCAATCGTTTCAATCAGTTTATGCTATCTGGGCTAGCGCCTATCGACCAGGGAATTGTGCGCGGGCTGGCGGTTCAGTTGTTTTTTAAAATTCGGGCTGAAGACTATTGTCAGCAAGAATCAATCATGCAGTTGTATTCCCAGCAAGGTTCAGAATACCGCGTCATCTTTGATTTGAGGGAATACGCACTCAAGAACGAAATTACGGCCATACGGCTGGACCCGGCTACCAGCCCGATCCGCTTGAAATTGGAGCGAGCTGAAATCCACTTTACCGATGGCAGCCTGGTACCGCTTAATATAACCACCTCAAACGGCCTCCTCCAGCCGGATGGCAG
>CAIVSQ010000508.1 GCA_903908605.1 uncultured Anaerolineae bacterium | reverse complement strand
CGCTCAGTTTGTTGCGGCTGTCACGCAGCACTTCCTCGGCTTTTTTCCGCTCGGAGATGTCTCGTACCACCGCCTGCACCATGCTGATCTGTCCGTTTTCCGCGCGCAAGGGGATCATATCGATCTCAATAAAGGCGCTGCTGCCGTCTATTAGCCGGATCTGTTTTTCCGATAGTGGCACCTGTTTGCCGTGCAGTACAGCATGGAATAGGTGACCCATGTCACTGAAAGGGTCGTGTTCATCGCTGGGGCTGTGCGTGGGCTCAGAGAAGTCGGTTAAATCTAGCGCGGATTTTCCCAGCAAGCTTCGGCCGGGCGGGTTTATCTCAATGACTTCGCCGCTCGGGGAAAATAAGAAGATGCCATCCTGAGAGTTTTCAAACAGGGCGCGGTAGGTGGTTTCGCTCTGATTGAGCTGGTGGGTGCGCTTCTCAACGAACAATTCCAGGTTGCGGTTGCTTTCTTCCAGTTTAAGCTGGGTTACTTTTAACTCGGTAATGTCGGTGGAAATGCCTGCGGTGCGGATGATCTTCCCGGTGGCGTCGAAGATTGGGAAGCGCCGCTCCCAGATCCAACGGATGCCGCCATGCGCCGCCTGGATGCGAAACTCCAGCTCGGATCTGTGCCCACTGTTTACTTTTTCAATGGCGGCAACCAGGCCAGGCCGGTCCTCGGGCAGTACGCGCTTGATAAAGTTGAGTGGGTCACGGTAATAATCGGCCAACTTGAGGCCCCAGATCGTTTCGTAGGCCGGGTTGGCATACAGAATTTTATGTTCGTTTTGCGCATCCGCGATCCAGAAAGATACCTCAAGGTTGTTTGCCAGCTGTTGGAAGCGTTCTTCCGAATCTTGTACTTTGCGCATGGCATCTATCCGCAGGGTGATATCGCTCATCGTGCCCACCACGCGCACCACCCGCCCGTTTTCATCCACAACCGGTGTTTCCAGGTTGCGCACCCAGGCGGTGCTGCCATCCGGTCGCAGGATGCGGTACTGAATATCTGAGATTTGGCCCCTGGCTTGCTGCTGGCGAGCCTGCTTGAGGATTGGACGGTCTTGCGGGTGCACAAGTGCCATAAACCCGCCCGGCAATTGTCTAACGGCCTGTTCGGATAACCCCACCAGGCGCTCGAAAGCCGGGCTGACATACAAATATTTGTTTGAGGCAGGCTCCACGATCCAGAACGCATCCTGGCTGTGGTTGGCAAGTTCGGTAAAGCGCTCGTTTGACTGGCGGATCTGCTCCTGGGCATTTTTGGGGCCGGTGATATCCAGCGCGTTAATCAGCATCCGGTCAGAAGAGCCATCCGGGTTGAGGATGGGCTGCATGTTCAGGCGGAACCAGAGCAGGTTGCCATTAATCGGGCTTTGAAGCTCATCCAGGATGCTCAACTGGCGATCGATGACCCAGCGGATCGATTTAAGGTATTGTTTGGCATATTCGGGTGGGTACACGTCAAAGATGGTTTTGCCGACCACCCCGGCTTCACTCTGCCATACGGATATGGCGCTGGGGTTGGCATACAGGAAGCGGCCATCCCTATCCAGCACGGCGATGGCGGTTTCTGAATTCTCCACCAGGCTGCGGTAATTGGCTTCACTGGCTTGCAGGGCATCGGCTGCCTGTTTATATTCGTTGATGTCACTGATGAAACCCTGGATATAGGCCGGCTGACCGTTTTCATCCCGGATCAACACAGCGGTGTTGCGCACCCAAATAACCTGACCGTCGCGCCGGACCATGCGGTATTCATCACTGGCCTGGTCCATCGAGAAGATCGAATGGTAGATTTGGTTGGCATGCTCGAGATCGGCCGGGTAGATCCATTGCTCCCACTGGTTTGTGTTGCTGGCCAAATCTGCCAGCGGGTAGCCGAGTAATTGTTCGGCCTGTGGGCTGATGTAGCCATGGTTGTTTTCATTTAGGCTGTAGGAATACATGGTGACCGGCATTTTTTCGACCAGCCGCATATAGCGCTGTTCGGCAATTTGCTGGGCTTGTTGGGCCTGCTTGCGTTCGCGAATATCGAGGGTGATGCCGATAAACCCGGCATATTGTCCCTGCCTATCGAGGTAGAGGCTGGTGATGGCGAGGACGGGGAAGGTGTTGCCGCCCCGGTCGAGGACCGTGATCTCGCCCGTCCAGGGTTGGCCGGTGGAGAGCTGGGCGCTCATTTGCGCGAACTGTTCGGCGGTCATCTGCTCGGCGGTGGCCGCGGTCATGTTCTTCCCGAGCACTTCCTCGGCTTTCCAGCCCAGCATGGCTTCGGCATACTTATTCCACAGCTTTATGGATCCATCAGGCCCGGTCACAATGATGGCGTGGGCAACCATATCCAGCAGGCTGGCCAGCAGGTGATTGTGCTCGGCTTCTTTTTTCTGGCTGCTGATCTCTCGCACCAGCACAGCCAGCTGGCCGGGTTGGTTGTTTTGTTGGTTTTGCAGTCGGACAGCACGCAGCAAGAACCAGCGCGGGTCGCTGGCTGTAAGCAACGAATATTCCAATTCCCCAGTTTGCCCGTCTGAGAGGGTTTGCTCAAAGAGCGCCCTTATTTTTCCCGCCAGGTCTGGCTCGAGATGCGTGAAAAAGGACTGCTCTGGAAAAGCCATGCCGCTCGTGGCAGGCGGCTGCGGGTTGACGCTCCAGCTGGTCAGGATCTTGGCGGCTTCATCCAGCTCAAACAGCTGGTCATCTGGCGAGGTGAGCAGGGCGCGCAGTGCTGCCATGGCGGGGGCTGGTTCGGTTTCTGGCTTTTGGCTGGGCAGCTGCAGCTCCAGCAGGGTCAAGCTGTTTCCAGCGGGGTCAACCTGCCGGCGGGCCGTCAGGTGTGCTGCAACCCAGTGTCCATCGCCCTGGTGCAGGTGCGCGCTGGTTGCAGCGCTGGCATCGCCCGCCTCCAGGTGCGTCCACAGGCTGGCAAGCTCACCCGCCCGGATATGCTGCTGCAGTTCTGTGCCGACCAGGCCGGAATTTGGCAGCCCAAACACCGCCAGGCAGGCCTGGTTGGCAAAACGGATGACCTGGGCTGAATCCGTCAGCAGCAGGGGCAGGCTCAAGCCATCCAGCAGCACTTCCAGGAAATCGCCATTTAAGGCCAGATGGGGTTGGTTCACCTCATTGGTCATTTCTATCCTTATCACAATGTTAAAATTGTAGGTTGTGGTTAAATTAAGTATTATCTTGGTGCGATGTTCAGGCCACATGGTGCCTTGGCGCAGTGAGTGTACTGAATGGGTGGCACGTTGGCCTTTTATGGTGATCTGCCAGTAAAAAAAATCTGCATTCCCCAAATAATCCAACAATGATCATGTAGCCTGGTCCGCCCAATAAAAAAAGCCTGATCAATAGTGACCAGGCTTTACACGTTACTTCGGATAACTACCCGAGTTCGGTGGCCTGGCGATCCTGACCGCCTGAGCGGTGGTAGACCCTTGGCTTTGCGTCACCGGTTTTCACCGGTTTTGCCTTTTCGTTTCTCGTTATTATTTTATCATAAATCAGGCTGGCTTTATCCGGATAATTTAAAAATATATAAAACTCAACCCAATTTCATATAGATTTTCAGACGGATGCTCAATCTGCAACAAGCCGTCAGGCTATCTGGTGTTCATGCCCTGCCGAAGCCGGGCTTACAAATCGGTGAAATCGGCCATATTGGACGAACCTTTTTTAAAGCGTTCGCCAGTTTCCAGTTTTTGCAGCAGCTCGGGCAGGCCGTTAAAATCGGTCAGGCTGTGAAAACCCGGTGTGCCGGGGCGGGGCAGCTCGGCCTGCTCATGGGTCCAGGTGGTCTCATGTGGAATGTGGACCCCGTGGCCGCCCAACGAGAGCACTGGCAGCACATCCGAGCGCAGCGAATTGCCCACCATCACGAAGCGGTTGGGGGCCACCTCGAAGCGTCGCAGCAGCTGTGCATACACCGCCGGCGATTTCTGGCTGACCACTTCAACCTCACTAAAATAATGTGCCAGGCCCGAATTTTCCAGCTTGCGTTCCTGGTCCAGCAGGTCACCCTTGGTGATCAACGCCAGGCGATGATGTTCTGCCAGCAGTGGGATGGCCTGGGCCACACCCGGCAGCAGCTCGACCGGTGCGTTGATCATGCCGCGCGCCAGCTCCACCAGCCGGCCAATATCCTGCCCGGTCACGCGCCCCTCGGTCAGCTCCACGGCGGTTTCGATCATCGATAGGATGAATGACTTGATGCCGTAGCCAAAGTGCTCCAGGTTGCGCGTTTCGGTGACGTAAAGCCGCTCGCGCACCCAATCCTCATTGTGGTACTGCCCCAGAATTTGGGCAAACTCGCTTTGGGCCTGGTTGTAATTGCGCTCATTATGCCAGAGCGTATCATCCGCATCCAGGCCGATCACTCCGAAAATGGCCATATTTTCTTCTCCGGGTCGGTAAATTTACCCGCGTTTGATTCGGTATCATCCACATATGGGATTTTGTAGTTCTCCAGCCAATCGCAGGCGATCTGCTTAAAAGTCAGTGACCTGAAATTTTGCCAGGCCTCTTCCAGATGGTGGCGTTTGAGGGCCGCGTTGAAGCGCGTCAGGCTGCCAGATACGCGTGTGTGGTTAAGCAGCTCGGCATCCAGGGCCTTGTGGGCGATCGTATCGAAGAAATCGGCCATTACCTCCACCTCGTGCATTTCCCAATTGCTGGGCAGGCGGATGTGGCGATCACTCTCCTCCACCTGATGGTATTGATCGAAAATGGCCTGCTGCCAGCCCGGTAAGTTGCCGATCCCGGCGCCGAGATCGAACAACTCAACCTCCTGCTTGTTAAACAGCAGGAAGCTGCCAGTTTCCCGGTTCATATAAGAGACGGTTTGGTCGTTGCTGGTCTGAATATGGTCAATAAATCGGGCGAGGGAGACGTATCCGCTCATGTGGTGCTCCTAAAGGTGGGTGGCATAAAAAGGGCGACCTGCTTGCAATGGCACACCGGGCTTTCGGTACAGTGTAACCGGTTAGCCTGGTCACTGTGCGCATTATTAAGTGCGACGCGTATTCAAATGTTATAACTTAATTGCAGGCGTTTGGCAACAGGCGGTTGCCTGTTTTGGGGTATTGTATCGAGACTGATATGCCCATGCCCCCTGGTTAGCGTTCTTGGCGGGTGTGTGCGGCCTTCATTTTAGCGCTGAATGACCGGGTTAACCTTAACCCAGGCGGGTGCGTCTGTACTATAATCAATGAATATACTCCTTGTATTAAATGATCTGGTTCTGCGTATCCATTACAGCATTACCCAGCAGCCATCCATCCCTGCCCGGCAAATGGGTCCATTAAAATGTCTCATTGGTTTCTCGCCATGATTTTTTATTTTGGGTAAGTTTGCCTCATTTCAACATTACCATCCTGCCTTAACACAGTAAATGCTGAGTCATCGCGCTCACCAGGCTATTTTGTTAGTCCCCGTAACGGGAGCTGCGAATGAGAAATAACCCTATGCAAAAGTTGCTTACCTGCCTGGCCGTGCTGCTGGGCATGTTATGGTTTGTCATTCCAACCCATGCGCGTAGCCGCGAAAATCGTGTGCATGGTGAAATTGAAGCGCTCGACACGCTGGCACAAACCGTCACCATCCTGTCAGAACCCGGTGAGACCTCGCTGACCCTGCTGGTGGGTTTTTCCACCGTCATTCGCCGCAATGGACGCAGAGCCCTGTTCACCTCGCTGCGTCCAGGTGACCTGGTGGAGGCGAGTTACGACCATGCCAGCCTGAAGGCCGACAGCCTCGATGCGCGCATCAACATGCTGCAGATTAAGGGCTGCCTGTGTGCGCTGGATGCTGAACGGCGTGTGTTGATAGTGCGTAACCAGGTTGATAACGAAGAAGTTGAGATCGAGGTGGATGCAACCGCTGTTATCCGCAGTCGCAGCCAATATGTTGAACTCGCAGCTTTGCGTGTGGGTGACCTGGTGGATGTGCGCTATCATCCTGAGACCCGACTGGCATTGAGGCTTGATTCCCGCTTGAACCTGGTGGATTTGCGGGCCGGTTTGGTGGCGGTTGATCCCCGCGCTGGCATTCTGGTGGTGAAGAAAAGCGTGCAATCCAGTGAGCTGGCTTTTTGCCTTGAACCATCCTGTGTAATTACCCGCCTGGGGTTGCCTTCCAGCCTGGCAGGCTTGCGCGAGGGTGATCTGCTTGAAATGCAGTACAACCCGATCACCATGGCGGCCTGGCGTATTGAGGCCCGCCAATACATTATCGAGGCGCGCGGTGTGGCTGGCCGGGTGGATGCCCAGGCGGGTGCGCTGACCATTCACCGCATGCAAACCGGCTCGCTGCTGACCCTGCTGGTGGACCAGGGCACCGTCATCACCCGCCTGGGAATGCCCGCCAGCCTGGCAGAGCTAATTAGCGGCAACCAGGTGGAGGCGCACTACAACCCGGTCAGCATGTTGGTTTACCGCATCCGCTTCAGTTAATGGGAATGAAGTCGATCGATTGCCGTAGCAAAAACGCCCCGGCAAGGGCGTTTTTGTTACGGAGTGTGGCTTGATGTGCGGTAAGGAAAGAGCGCGCATATCGCTATCCGCATGGGGGTTAAGTCTTGCTGACCTGGTTGCGCCCGGCTTCCTTGGCGCGATAAAGCGACAGGTCGGCTTTGTTGAACAGCATTTCCAAATCTTCCTGATCACTTTCCAGGCAGGCGATCCCGCAGCTGATTGAGAGTGAAATCAACCCGGCGCCGGTATCCAGAGGCCGGTTGAAAAATGCCAATCGGATGCGCTCGAGGATTTCATAGGTTTGTTCGAGGCCGGCTTCTGGCAGCAGCACCGCGAATTCGTCCCCGCCCAGGCGCGCAAAAATATCAATTGAGCGAATCTTGGCCCGGCAAATTTCTGAAAATACCTGCAAAGCCCGGTCACCAGTGGCATGCCCATGGGTGTCGTTGATTGTTTTGAAATAATCTATATCGATTAATGCGATGGAGAGCGGGCGTTTGTGCCGAACTGCCCGTTTGATTTCGGCGCGGGCCAGCTCGTGCATGTGCCGGCGATTGAAACAGCCAGTCAATTCATCGGTAATTGCAATTTGACGCAGGTTTTCTTCCAGGCGCTTGCGCCCGGTGATGTCATTGACGATGCCGACCACGTTGACCAGTTTACCGTTTTTGTCTTTAATGCCCGAAACCGAGAGATTCACCCAAATGATGCTGCCATCTTTTTTGAGATGACGCTTTTCCAGCTGGTAACGCTGAACCTCACCTTGCACCAACTTGCGGAACCAACTTGCGCTGGTCTCACGATCTTCGGGATGGGTAATTTCCAGGTTGGTCATCTGCCTGACTTCATCGCTGCCATAGCCGAGAGTCTCGAGCCAGTGATCATTAAACATTACATAGCGGCCGGTTAGATCCATAATGGAAATGCCGGTGTTGGCCACATCAAAAATGGCGCGCAGTCTTTCCTCGCTGTCGCGCAGGGCATCTTCCACCTTTTTGCGCTCGGTGATGTCTCGGATGATGGCCGTGTAAAAAAGGGTTTCGCCAACACGCCATTCTGAAAGTGATTTTTCAATCGGCACCGGGCTGCCGTCTTTGCGCTGCCCTTCTACTTCAACCGTTTTGCCAATGATATGCTTCTCGCCACCGTTTTGGATGCGCAGCAGGTTGTCTGGGTGGCCAGTGCGCATGGGTATGGGCATGATGGCGGTGACTGGCAAGCCCATGGCTTCGGCTTCGCTATAACCAAAAATGGCCTCAGCGCCCATATTCCAGCTAACAATATTTCCAAGATAGTCTGCTGTGATGATTGCCTCGTTGGCGGTGCGCGCTACCGCCCGGTAACGTGCCTCGCTCAGGCGCAGGTCTTCTTCGGCTTGCAGGCGATCGGTGATATCTTCCTTCAATGCCAGGAAGTGGGTGGTGACTCCATCGCGGTTTTTCACCGGCGAAATGACTGCCGATTCCCAGTACAGCTCGCCGTTTTTGCGCCGGTTGTGAAAGACTCCGTGCCAGTTGTTGCCAGCCAGGATCGTATCCCATAATTCCTTGTAGCCCTCGGCGGGCATCTCGCCCGTTTTTAGAATGCGTGAGTTTTGGCCGAGTGCTTCTTCGGGTGTATAACCGGTGCTTTCGGTAAATTTTGGGTTGGTGAAGAGAATGTTGCCCTGCAGGTCGGTCAGCACGGTGGTGACCGGGCTTTGCTCAATGGCCACCAATAAGGTGCGCAGCCAGTCATCCGAGCTGCGTCGCTCGGCTTCGACCAGCTTTAGCTCGCTGATATCGCGCGTAACGCTGATGACATGCGCAACCCCTTTAAGTATCAGCGTGTTGGCCGAGATCATCCCGGTCCGTAGGCTGCCGTCTTTTATTATAAAAACAGCCTCAAGGTTTTGGCAAGAGCCGCTTTCGCGCATACGGTTGAAAAAGGCCGTGCGATCCAGCGGGTTTTTCCAAAGACCCAATACATCGGTCGTATTCCCGAGCACTTCGCTGCGGCTGTAACCGGTCAGGTTGCTAAAACCATGATTGAGATCCACTATCTTGCCATCTGCCAGGCGCGAAATCAGGACCGCATCGGGGTTGGTGTTGAAAAACAGGTGCATGCTTTCGCGGGCTTCGAGGTTATCGGCATTCAGACGCTGGTTGGCCATGATGATGATGCCAAAGGTCCACAGCGTGCTGAAGACCAGCGTGACCATGAAGGTGAGCGCATTCAGGCTGCTGGCATCCAGCTGGCCCCAGGCGTTTTTACCTGTCAGGGCCAGGTATCCCCTAAAAAGAAAAAACACACCAAACAACAGGAAGAAGCCCGCCAATAAATTGGCGGGGATGGGAACCTGGTGTTTGTTTTGCCAATTGGCCCCAGCGATTAAGAAAGAGAGCAGGGCGCAGGTCAGGTAAATGTTGGCCTGACGGGCAAACGGGGCCACCTGAATAAAGGTGAAATAAAACGAAAGCAGGCTGACCGCCAGGCAAAAAGCAACCAACATGCGCTTATGCTGGCGAGGGATCTGATAAAAGTTGAGTACGCCGATATAGATTAAGGCCAGGCCGCTGATGAAAAGGGCGTCATCGATGACGGCATTAGCGCGCCCAAAGAGGGCCTGACTCTCGAGGGCGTTAAAGAAAAATGCCAACCCCACAGCGGCGCTGCCCAGTACCCACCAGCCCAACCCGTGGTTGGTTTTATCTAATCGGTATTGAATATATAGGCCAATGACCTGTAACAGGCTGGCGATGATCAGGGTAATGCTCAGGGTAGGGATGTCAAATTGCATGCTTGAATTATTCTACAAGGAAATAATGGGAATGACATCGTTAGCGGACGTACTGTGTGCGCGGATGCCAGAACAAATAGACCGTGATGATGGTTACGTGGCGGTGAGGTCAGTCAATAGAACTCCAATTATAATGCCCCCGGTGCCAAATACGAGGCGTAATTTTGAAGATTATCCAGATCTTCCCTGGTTCTCTTTTTTATCT
>CAIVSQ010000507.1 GCA_903908605.1 uncultured Anaerolineae bacterium | reverse complement strand
TGTTAAAGTTCTGGTAAACTTCAGAACGGAACTGCTGCAATTGGTTGTCCACAACTCCCAATTGTCATGCAGTTCTATCTTTTTCGCAATCTTTGACTTTGTCAAAAGTCCAATTGTTGAGCAACGCAGTGAAATTCACACCGGAAGGTGGCAAAATTGGCCTGGTAGTTGAAGGTCAGGAAGCTGAAAAAATAATACGCTTTACCGTTTGGGATAATGGTATAGGCATCCGATCGGAAGATCTCGGCAAGTTATTCAAACCATTTGTTCAGTTGGATAGCAGTCTGGCCCGTCAATATTCCGGCACAGGTTTGGGGTTATCCCTAGTGCAGCGCATGGCAGAGATGCATGGCGGCCGCGTGGAGGTTTCCAGTATTCCAGGGAAAGGCAGCCGTTTTACCATCGTATTGCCCTGGTCCTATGAAGTAACTCAGGTGGAGACTGCCCTGGGTAACAACGCTGAGCCGTTGCGAGTTGTTCTTACCGTTGAGGATGATGAACTGGAAGCTGAGCTTATCACTGGTCAATTAATTGCGATTGGGATTGAAAACATCGTTTATAAGCAGGGGCGTGGCGCTTTGTCAAAAGCGGCTCTTTTTCAGCCTGATCTGATCCTGTTGGATGTGCATTTGCCCGACATTTCCGGCATGAATATACTCGAAAACCTTAAATCTGATTCGCGTACTAGCGCCATCCCTGTCGTCATCATTTCTGCCGAAGAATTACGGGCCGAAGCAAAAACCCATGGTGCTGCCGGTTACCTGGTAAAACCATTCACTAATGCCGATTTACTGGCAGTACTTGCCCGGGTGAGTGGCTGGGCTGAATACCGGAAAATCAACCCGGTCTTACCAGCTGAGTTTGCGCCGGTGGTATTGATTGCCGATGATAATGAAACTGTCCTGGAAATGTTCTCGGATTTCCTGCGGGCAAGAAACTTTAATGTCGAAATCACTCGCAGCGGAGTCGAGTTGATCCATAGAGTCACTGAAATTCACCCGGATATTTTACTGGTGGATATCCAGATGCCGATCATGGATGGTCTCGAAACCATGCAGCGCATTCGTGCCCATGCCGATCCCGGTATAGCCTCTCTGCCTATGATTGCCGTTACTGCTTTGGCCATGAGCGGCGATCGCGAACAATGTATCCAGGCGGGCGCTAATGCTTATGTGAGTAAACCGGTTGTTTTGGATGAGTTAGCCCACCTAATAAACAGCCTGTTGTCCGAAAAAAAGTGATAAACCGGTTGTTTTCGGCATCCTTGTTGCTCAGTGCGCCGCTTCAGGCCGGACCCGCGCAAGTCAGCCCCTTCTAAGGTTATATGATAGCTCTCCTTGCTGCATTTCAATTCCTTACCATCTTCCCTGCCTTCGTTCGGCGCATGTTTACTGCCGATGAAATGGGTAGGGCTGTGGGTTTTTTTCCATGGGTGGGTCTGGCCTTGGGTGGTCTGCTCCTGGGAGTGGATAGTTTGCTACGTTCCTTCCTGTCGCCGTACCTGGCGGCAGTGATGGTTGTGGCAGCCTGGTTGTTTCTCACGCGTGCCCTGCATTTTGATGGTTTTTTGGATATATTTGATGGCCTTTTTGGTGGGTTTTCCCCGATAAGACGGCTGGAAATCATGAAGGATCCTCGCGTAGGCGCTTTTGGCGTCGCAGCCGGCGTCCTCTTGATTTTCGCAAAACTATTCGCCATCAGCGCGCTCAATACCCGCCCCGCGGCGTTCATATTAGCGCCCGTCTTGGCGCGCTGGGCCATGAGCATTGCGATTGTGGCGTTTCCCTACGCGCGTCAGCAAGGCCTGGGTGTGGATATGAAAAGCCATGCCGGTTGGCCGCAGGTGGTTATTTCCAGCCTATTTACCCTGCTAGTGGCCTGGTTGGCTGTACAGGGTTGGGGTTTAGCCCTGGTTGTAATGATCGCCGCGTTGTTGTTTCTTAGTGCCCGTTACATGTTAACGCTGCTGCCTGGCCTTACGGGCGACAGCTATGGCTTTATTTGCGAGCTGGTTGAGCTGGTTGTCCTGGTAGTGTTCACCATAAATTATTAATTTTTCGCTCCTGTTGCGATGTGCGTATTGTGGAGATAAATTCATGGGTAAAATGATCTTGATCCTGGGTGGAGCTCGCAGTGGTAAAAGCTCCTTCGCAGAACAAAAGGCACGTGAACTGGGCGGCGATGCAGTCCTCTACGTGGCTACTTCCGAAGCCAAGGATGACGAGATGCGTCTTCGGATAGAAAAACACAGGTCTGTTCGCCCTGCTAGTTGGCAGACCCTCGAGGTACCGTTGCATCTGGTCCCGGCCATCCAGACCTGTGGATCACCTGCCAGGGTGATCCTGGTGGATTGCATCACTTTCCTGGTTTCCAATCACCTCATGGCTGCAGCAGAACCGCTTGGTGACCCGTTTGACCCCCCTTCCGCAGATCCCTTTAACGAAACCATCGAGGCGGCGGTGCGAGCAGATGTGCGTGCGCTGGCGCAGCATGCCCGGCAGAACGACCTGACCCTGTTGGTGGTATCCAATGAGGTTGGCATGGGGCTTGTACCCGCCTATGACCTGGGGCGGGCATACCGCGATTTGCTCGGGCGTGCCAACCAGGACCTTGCATCCCAGGCAGACGAGGTATACCTGATGGTGGCGGGCCTGCCAATGTTCTTGAAGCCACTCCCCAGCGGTTCTGACTGATATGCTGTGTGTTTTCCTGGTTCGCCACGCTGAAACAGATTGGAACGCCGATCATCGTTACCAGGGCTATTCCGACCCACCCCTTAATGCGAATGGACTGGCCCAGGCACGTCGCCTGGCGGCACGCCTGGCCACCCAAAAACTCGATCTTATCCTCAGCAGTGACCTGCTACGCGCGCGTCAAACTGCCGAGTTAGTCGCCGCGCAGCGAGGAATTGAGCTGCGCCTCGATGCGCGCCTGCGTGAAATGAACTTCGGCATTCTTGAGGGCCATACTTTTGATCAGGCTTTACAACGCTGGCCCGATATGATCTCCCGCTGGCTTGCGGATTATAACCAACCCCCGGATGGTGCTGAACGCATTGATGAATTTAACCGGCGCGTGCTCTCTGCTTGGGAAGATGTGAGCCTGACCAGCACTGACCTGACTGTGCTGATTGTCGCCCATGGCGGACCCCTGCGTACCATTCTGCACAGCCTGTTGGGCCTACCCGAAGCCAAGGGTGCCTGGTTGACGCTGGATCACACAGCCCTGACGGAAATCACCCTGGGCGCTGACCAATTAATTATCAACCGCCTGAATGACACCGGTTTCGGCATCCAGGCGGTTGAGCAGGGTTAAGATTTTCGTTTGTACGAACTATCTCATCAGTTAGGGGGATGTGATCGCTTCTTCAAGACCTGATAAATAGCTCTTTTCCGAAATAGATTCCTTCACAGCCAAGTCCATCACCGAGCAGGTTTTGCATGGTTAGGCTAATTCGAATATTGCCAATCCCAGCAAGTAAAAAATAGCAAGGTCAGGCCTGGCGCGCGGCAGCCATGAATGCCTTTGCTGCTTGCGAAGAGACTTCATTCTCAGCGCGTCCGCCTTCCTTCAACGAAGAGCCCACAATGGCGCCATCTGCCACAGACAGCACCTGGGTTACGTTGGCTGCATTTGTGCCGCTGCCAACCACCACCGGTATGCTGGCGACCTGTTTGACCTGGGCGACCACGTCCAACGGGGTCGCTTTTCCGGTAGCCGCTCCTGTTACGATGAGCACATCTGCGCCGGCTGCCTGGGCGTCCAGCGCGGATTGCTCAATCGTTTGCGGTAGGATGTTGCGTGTGTACTTGGTTTGGATATCCGCCCAAAGTGCCACGTTCTGCGCTCCCAGGGTTTGTTGGTATCGTCGGATCTGTGCCGAGCACGGGTGCACCAGGCCCTGGGCCATTAACACCGTATCCACAAACACTTCCACACGAATAAAGGCGGCTCGGCTGGCATGAGCCACCGCAATCTCGGATTGCCAGGCGTTGAACTGGCAGTTTACCCCGACCGGGATGCTGACCGCCCGGATCACATCGCGCGTGATGGCAGCCATCAGTGCCAGCTGTGCAGGGGTCAGTTCGGCGGGCAGATAGGGCTCATCCCCCAGGTTTTCCACGATCAGTGCGTCAACGCCTGCAGATTGCAGCGCGGCGGCTTCGCGCATGGCGCGTTCGTAGATGGCATCCAAGTTGCCTTGGTATAAAGGTGCTTCAGGCAGTGGCAGCAAGTGAATCATGCCGATGATCGGTCTCTTGGAAGAAAATAAAGCTGAATTTTTCATTGAATACTCCTGTAAGTTTATTAATCACATGCCCGGTCGCTGGCGTTGATATTTGCCAGTGGCCTGCCGGATATGCATCATTTTACCTTTATTATTGGAGATCTGGAAAATCCACTCCATTTGTAGTGGTCGGTCATTCAGGTAATTTTATTGTTAAGCACAAAACGGGTTTTCGAGACTGTATCAAAGGGACAGTCTTCCAGTTTCCTTTGAGTTTCCGATTTTGGGGTTCTGTTATATTAAGTCTACCCCACTTTGAAAAGTTGGCACAATCTTTACCCGCCCGCAGTTTCGCTGCTGGATTTTAGAAAATAAAAAAAGCAATACCCCCCCCTCTCGATTCGATAAAAGGTTAGCTTGTCTTTCATTCATCTCTCGACTATACTTGATCTTCGTTATCCAAATTAGATGAGTGAAAAGCGCATGTCTGCAAAAAAACGATTTCGCCCACTTTGGGTTATCCTGCACTGGTTGATGGCTCTCCTTGTTTTTATTACCTTTGCGATTGGGCTGACCAGCCTGACCAGGACATCCAACGCGGGTGGCAAACTGGTGCCATTGGCTGTGCACATGTTTCTTGGCATCGCAATTTTCATGATTGTGATCGCCCGTTTTATTCTGCGTGCCCTGGTTTTTAAACCGGCTCGGCGCGCGGCCCAGGCATCCACCCTGTTTGCCAAAAAACCCGCCATGCTTGATCAGCTAAATGTTTACGTCCATCCGCTGCTTTACCTCTTCACGGCCTTGATGGCATTGCTTGGCATTGCAATCGCTTTACCCGCGAATTTACTTACCACCATTGTTTCGGGTGCACCGCTCCCGGTAACTTTTGATATATATCCGGCGCGTGCCTGGCATGGCTCGCTTTCTTTGATCTTACTGCTGTTGGTTGCCCAACACGTCCTGGTTGCAGTCTTTCACCAGTTTATTAAGGGCGAAAACTTCCTGGGCCGAATGTGGTTTACAAAACAATAAACATGGTGGTTTAACGGATGAAACTGCTCTTTGTGGCCGATGGCCGCTCTCCAACCGCGCTGAACTGGATGCGCTATTTTGCTGAACGTGGGGACGAGGTATTCCTTGCCTCCACTTTTGCTTGCCAGCCAGACCTTGCTTTGAGCGCCTATGAGTTTCTACCGGTGGCCTTCTCCTCTGTCAAATCAGCGGGGCAGGCGCCTAACCAGCCTGCGCGTCGAAAAGGTGCTCTCTGGGGAGCCTCCACGTTGCGCCTGCGTACCGTCATTCGCCAATGGCTTGGGCCGCTGACCATTCCTGGCTCGGCTGCCCGTTTGCGCGGGATGATTCAGCGTTTTCAGCCGGACCTGGTGCATGCGATGCGCATTCCCTATGAGGGTATGCTGGCGGCGGAAGCAGCCGGTTTGGCGCCTTTGTTGGTGTCAGTCTGGGGAAATGATTTCACCCTGCATGCGCCCTCCACTCCGCTTATGTGTCACTATACCGAATGGACCCTAAATGTGGCCGATGGACTGCATGCTGATTGCTTGCGGGATATTCGCCTGGGCAAACAATGGGGTTTTTCAACGCGCAAGCCCACCCTGGTTATCCCCGGTAGTGGCGGCATCCGCGCTGACCTATTTTCACCGGCTGGCAGCCCTGCGGCTGGGTCGCTGGTGGTCAACCCGCGTGGATTTCGGGCCTATGTCTGCAATGAGGCCTTTTTCCAGGCTATTCCACTTGTTCTCAAGGAAAGACCGGATGCCCGTTTTGCTTGTACCGGTATGATGGGTGAGGCCCAGGTGCTTGATTGGGTCGAAAAACTGGGCATTGGTCACGCCGTTGAGTTGCTGCCGCAACGTTCCCAGGCTGAGCTGGCTGACCTCTTTCGCTCGGCGCAGGTTGTGGTTTCTCCCACGACTCATGATGGTACCCCGAACAGCCTGCTCGAAGCACTGGCCTGTGGCTGTTTTCCGGTTGCTGGTGATCTGGATTCCATCCGCGAGTGGATTATCCCCGGGCGTAACGGTCTGTTGGTGGATGCCACCGATCCTGCCGCCCTGGCAGCGGCTATCCTGCGTGGTTTAAACGAACCCGCCCTGCGGGAGCAAGCCGCGCAATTAAACACGGCGATCATCACAGAGCGGGCAGATTATGCGCGCGGTATGCAGCGTGCGCTTGAGTTTTACCAGCGGCTTACGAATAGTACCATTTAAAAATCTGGTCATACACTGCGAGTAGTAATTTTTTAACCGGGGGGACATTAACGATGCGTTGCAGGAATGAACGCTTTGTTATCTTGTTTTGTACGCCGACCTTCCCGCGCACATAATCCGTGGTGTTTGAGAGATTCATGGTCAATGGGTCGGGTAGCATCAGGCGTAGAAAGCCGCGTTCATTCATGCGCAGGTCAAGTTGTTTTACCTGGCCCATGGGTTTGTCCATATCGAAGGGTAAAAATTGGGCCAGCACGGATTTATAGGCTGTGAACTGCCAGTGTGATGCACCTGCCATGGCGGTCAATCCCTGGTAGGAGATCTTCCAATCCTGTGTTTCGCTAAATATCTTGCGGTTTTCGGCTTCATCCTGGCCCAACGAGCGGTTGAACTCCCAGAAAATTTCCCAAGGAATAAAGCCTCCGGTCACAATTTCGGCGTTTGCCGCAGCCCAGGCGCGCGTGGAGCTGTGATAATCTGGATTCGTGCGGAAAGGCCGCCCGGTGACCATGCCCACGTTCGGGAATTTTTCAAGCAATTCTACGGAGCGCGAAAGCCATTGTGGATAAAAAAGCACATCGCTATCTGTATAGGCAATGATTTCGCCCGGCGCTCCTGCCAGCATGATATTCCATGCGCCGCCTTTGCCTAGATTTTTTTCAGACAATAGCAGGTACTGGATGCGACCGGCTTCTTTTTCAGTCACCAGGAAGTCGCGCACCTCGGCGCAGGAGCCGTTGTCAAAAACCAACAGGTCAAAGGGCAGCCCGGGCTCATTGCGCATCGATTCCATGCTGACCTTCAATACTTCCAGCGCTTCGCTGTAAAAACCACTGATGAAGGGAATATAGTTGAGCAGCGCCACCGTAATTCTTTCTGGCTTGGCGACCTGGTTGACAAATTTGGCGGGGTTTTGACCTTTACGCATTTACGTCCTGTTATCCTTTTGAGTTGGCTGATTCGGCGCGTCGCAGCCACTTGTGTAAGCGCCAGATGGCATTTGACATCCTGGTGGAGCCCAAAGCCAGCAGCGGCCACGCTTCCAGCCTGCGCCAGAGGCGGTTTGAATCCAGTTTTTGGGGCAAAATCTGCCCAGCTGATAGTTGGTAATTTGTATCCAACAGGGTAAAACGGGTCATGGCACGCCCGCCTGCCAGCCGGATGTTTTCGTTCGTTTCAGGGTGATTGTAATGTGGCTGTCCACCGGGCAGGTGGGCATAATTGTGGTTTTGGTGAATGATCACGATGTCGTGTGTGGCGTCGATGACTGCGAAGCCCATTTTACGGGCGTGAAAAATCATCCAGTTGTCCCAGCCTGCCCGGCCGATTACAAAAGCTGGCAATGCCTGGTAGCAGGCTGCTGGAAATAAAAAGTAATCCGAACCAGCCGGACGGTGCAACTGACCGGTCTGTTTTAGCTCAGTGAGCAGGTTACTCGACCAATCGCCAGAGAAATCCAGATTCCTGGTCAGGTCCATATCCCAGCGTTGGCCAAGCAGCACAAATTTTTCGCGTTTTGCGGCCACGCTTCGCGCGGTCTCCACCAGGTCGGCAAACAACAAGATGTCGGCGTTCACTATGCAGTAGAGCGGTGTCTGGCTGTTTTCACGTGCCAGCCGGAACATGGCATCCATCAGCGGTGCGCCGCTTGGACTGCGCGGGATGCCTGGGATGTGCTTCAGGCCCAGCTCCTGCGAGATTTCCGCTAGCCCGGCTTCGTCTCCCAATAAAATCACATTCACGTCTGGTAGCTTTGTCCATGAAGTGATCGCGTTGCGCTGAATGGTGGCAATGTGTGGGTCGGTAAATGGCTTGGGAGCCGAGAAGATGGTCAAGTATGCGCCCATATCAAACCTTGCCTTCGTTTCGCGCGTTTCTTTCATCCACTTCGGTCATGGTTTTATGGCGGATTTCTGCGTTGATGGCGGCCAGCTCAGGCTCGCTCTGAATGATCTCAAGCACATCGTACCATGTGAAGTTGCTCTTTCCACTGGCATATAAACGTGTAAATACTTCGCGCACGAAATGCAAATCTTCGGGGGTATCCACCGTCCAGCGCAGCGTACCGTGGTCGGGAACATGGTTTAGCAAGGCGATCGAAAACCCGCGCGGTGAAATTCCTTGCGCGAGCTGAGCGTTTACCGTTGTAAGACTGACCCCCTCGTAAAGGTAGGGCATGACATGTTCACGATGGAAGGTTTCCTTCGATTCCTGCCAGGCGCGTTGCAGGGCAGCGAATGTGCACACTTCCACGTCCAGCCCAATCGGGAAGGTGCGACCGAAGGGCGGTGGCAGGCGGTTGGCGGCGAAATCCACAGCTTTGCCGGAATGCACTACTGTGCGAACCACCTGATCGACCAGTTCTGGATCAATTAGCGGGCAATCAGCCGTGATTCGCACAACCACATCTGCTTGTTGGTTCAGGGCAGCCTGATAATAGCGGTCCAGAACATCATGAAGTGAACCACGAGCACACTCCACATCCCTGGCCGCGCAAAAATCGGCGATTGGGTCATCTGCCTCCGCGCTGCTGGTGGCGACCACCACTTTGCCCAGGCTGTGAGCCAGCATGGCACGCTCGATGACATGTTGTAGCATTGGTTTTCCGGCGATATCCAACAGAACCTTGCCGGGCAGGCGCGAGGAACCCATGCGGCCCTGGATGATGGCGACGATTTCAGGCATGTGCATTGCTTCCTGTTTGAGTTTTTTCATAGGCTGTCAGCAGCTTTTGGAAATTCTTGGGCCAATTGGCTTTTTCCTGAGCTGACAGGCGTGCATTTTGTCCGATGGCGGGCAGATTGGCGCGTGCTTCCATTGCCTTTAATATTTTTTCCGCCAGCGCGTTTGCATCTCCATCCGTGAAGAGCCAGCCGTTTTCGCCTTCAAAGACCCATTCCTTGTTGGCCGGAATATCCGAAACCAGGCAGGGCAGCCCGCAAGCCAGGGCCTCCATCAGCGACACCGAAGAACCATCCACGTGCGAGGCGGAAATATAGATATCCGCCATGCGGTAAAAGCGTGGCAGGTCTTTTTGGCCAACATGACCCGGGAAGCTGACTCGATCCAGCACCCCGCCGCTTTCCAGGATCTGCCGTATGTAGCTTCCCTGTGAGCCGCCGCCCAATAGCAGCAAGCTGATATTTTCTTTTTGTCGCGCAACCTGTACAAATGCCCGCGCCAACACATCCACGCCGTAATTGGCTTCCCAGCTGCGGTTGCAGAACAGCGTGAAGCCGTCTTCAGGTTGGCCCCCGGTAGGATTTTCGCGTGGTTTCGGGGTGAAATGTTCCAGATCAACGCCCCATGGGAACACCACGGTTTTCTCGGGCTGCATGCCATACGCTACCGCCTTGTCGCGCGTGACAAACGCGTCACTGGTGAAATAACGACTGCGTTCCAGCGTATAGCGGGTAGCGAATCGCCACCAAGCTCCGCGTTCCACATCCTTCATCAGGTCAAAACCCCACGACATGGTCAGCAGCGGGCGGGCGCCAGCCAGGCAGGCAATGAAGGCGCAGGTCTGTATCGGTCCGGCATGCACCAGGTCTGGTTGGATTTCCCTCAGCAAGCGTCTAAAATCCAATACCAGGCGTGGCAGGTCGCGCCATTCAAATGGTTTCTGCCCGCCAGCCCATTGGGCCTGATGTATGCTGGGCGGCACAGGTCGATCCTCGGTCTGGCGATTTCCACGCTGCAGGCGCACGTAATGAATTTCGTGCTGCGTTTCTGCCAGTGCTGCCAGGAATCGTTGATCGTGTGGGGTGTAATCCAACGAAAAATAAATAACTTTCATGCGTCTTATCTTCGGGGATCAGGCGACTAGATCTGTCCAGCGCAGTTCTTTTCCGAAGGGCATATCGTTAAGCGCCTTGGTGCCGACCACGTTTGCAACCTGGTCGGGTTTGATTGCTCCCGGGGTTGCCGGGCGGAGTACATCCACCATCTCGCGCGTAATGGTCTCGCCCGCGCGGATGTCGCGTGCGGCGCGCAGACAGCGGCGCTGCACTACTTGTGTATCCTGTTCATTTTCGGTGATGAATTTATCTGCCCCGCCGAGGGCTTTTTCCAGCAGGCGTGTTTCGTCCACCATGTGGGCCCAGGCTTCGGGGTTCATGGCAAACTTGTGATCGGGTCCTTCGCGATTGTTGCTATCTGTAAAGTGACGTTCGATCACGCGCGCGCCTAATGTTACTGCGCCCAGCACGGTTGAGTTGCCGTGGGTGTGATCTGACAGACCAAGCACAACATCAGGAAACATGGCTGCGTAGGTCTTTAATACATTCAGGTTGATATAGCGATAGTTTTCAGGACTGGCGGTGTAGTTGGTGTTGCATTGCATCAGCACAAGCTGTTTGTTGATCACCAGGATGGCGTGCACCGCTTTTTGTACCTCGCCGATATTGGAAGCACCGGTCGCGAGCAGCACGGGCTTGCCTTTTGAGGCCATCAACTGCAGTGATTCAATCCAGTCGATTTCACCGGAACCAATTTTATAGGCTGGCAAATAAGGATCGACGGCTTCGATTGATTCAAAGTCGTAGGGTGAGGTGAAATACTCGATCCCGACCTTCTGGCACTCCTCAACTAATATCGGCGTCCAGCCAAGCGGAACCGAGGCTTCCGAGTAGACCTGGAAAACTGATTTCTTCCAGCTTGCCTGGTGACTGACCTGGCTGTTCATGTTCTTAAAACCGTAATCTGAAACGATCTTGGGGGCCTGGAAGTTTTGGAATTTGGCTGCGTCTGCGCCGGCTTCTTTTGCCAGGCGTATCAGCAGTTTCGCTCGATCCAGGTCGCCATCGTGATTGGCGGCTATATCAGCAATGAAATAGGTGGGGTGATTGAGCCCGATGGTCTGGTTGCCAATTTTAAATTCCATTCATTCCTCGCTTTTTGTTTTTACTTGCAGGTCTATTTAAAAAAATGCCTGTTTTTGGCTTATACCTGTTGATAACTACGCATTTTCTGTGGATAACCCTGTTGAGCCTGTGTATAAAACCGTTCAATTCCGGTGGATACGTTGGGGATGGTTGAGCCTAAATCTGTGGATAACTTGT
Source organism: uncultured Anaerolineae bacterium (assembly GCA_903908605.1). Lineage (GTDB taxonomy): Bacteria > Chloroflexota > Anaerolineae > Anaerolineales > Villigracilaceae > UBA5195. The sequence continues at coordinate 55,791 of CAIVSQ010000507.1, read as the reverse complement.
TGATGGAAAGCCTTAAGTTGTGGGAACGACGCGCTTTTAAGCCTGAATCTTCCACTGATCTGGGGATAACCAGCGCGGGATTAAAACCGAACTGCCGCGCGATGTGCTGCCCGAAATCATACTTGGAGAGGGCTTCCGAACCGATCACATGGTACAGGCCTGAGAGATTTTTATCCAGCATCAGCAGCAGAGTATCTGCCAGGTCCCCCACGAACAACGGGCAAAAAAAGATATCTGTGAAACCGTTGCATTGTTCGCCGGTTGAGAGCTTGTTAAAGAAAAATTCCGAGAGCGAGCGCGTTCCAGGCAGTGACCAGCCAAAAAAGTTAACCCGCGCGACCATGGCGCGCGGGTTGGCTGAAAGTACATTTTGTTCACCTGCCAGCTTGGTTTGCGCATACACCCCCAGCGGATTGGGGATATCGTTTTCCGTGTAAACACCCTGCAACGTTCCATCAAAGACCGCATCGGTAGAGATGTGGATGAACTGGATGTCTTTTTTTGCGCAAGCTTGCGCCAGTTCGCCAGGCAGTTCGGCGTTCATACGCCGGGCACCCTGAGGATCGGTTTCGCAGGCGTCTACATTGGCATTGGCAGCAGTATGAATGACGGCATCCGGACGCGCCATCTCCAGCACACGATCTGGCGCATTGGGCGTCAGCAGATCGGCCTGTATTAATTCAAAAGGTGTGCCAGAGAGCTTGCCGCGGTCCACCCCCACAATGCTGTGGTGGCTTGTTTCCGCCAGGCAAAAATTTAGACCCAGCAAACCCGATGCGCCGGTGACCAGTATTCGCTTCATGGTTCTTTATCCTTGGTTGCCAGCGTGCCGTGACCCGCAGGTTAACCTTCCAGTTTTCCGTTCAGAAAATCGGCCTCAAAAGGCGCGATGTATTTCTTAATGCCTTCCACATTCAGCCATTCGCTGTTGTTGTCGCTGGTATACGAAAAACCTTCGGGCAGTGGGTCACCGGCGTAATGCAGGTTGCGGTTCCAGAGTGTCTCGGGTGGCCGGATAATGTACATGCTTTCACGTTCGACGGCATTGCGGGCTTCATCTTCTGAAAGCAGGTCCTCGTGCAGTTTTTCGCCGGGACGGATGCCGATGATATCGATTTGTGCATCCGGGGCGATCGCGCGAGCCAGGTCGATGACCTTGGTGCTCGGGATCTTCGGGACGAAAACTTCCCCGCCTTCCATTTGCTCGATGCAGTCCATTACAAAATGGACGCCCTGCTCAAGCGAAAGCCAGAAGCGGGTCATGCGTTCATCGGTGATTGTGATCTTGCCGCCCGCGCGCATCTTGATAAAGAGAGGTACCACTGAGCCGCGCGAGCCGACCACGTTGCCGTAACGCACGCACGAATAGCGTGTCGATGATCCGGCTGCGTAGTTGTTCGATTGGATCACCAGTTTTTCGGCCACCAGCTTGGTTCCGCCGTACAAGTTGGCCGGGCTGACTGCTTTGTCGGTGCTGAGTGCCAGGACTTTGCTAACGCCGCAGTCTAAGGCGGCTTCGAGTACGTTTGATGTGCCGATGATGTTGGTTTTGACTGCCTCCATCGGATTATATTCACAAGCAGGCACCTGCTTGAGGGCTGCTGCGTGCACAACGATATTGACACCGTGCATGGCGCGAACCAGTCGTTCGCGGTCGCGCACATCCCCAATAAAATAGCGCAGGGTCGGATCATCGTAGCCAGAAACGCGCATTTCGTGTTGCTTGAGCTCATCGCGGCTGAATATGATGATCTTCCTGGGATGTTTTTCAGCCAGCAGGGTCTTGATGAATTTTTTACCGAACGAGCCTGTGCCGCCGGTGACAAGTACTACTTTATCTGTCCAGTCCATTTTGCCTCCAGAGATTATGACAATATCCCATTCTCTGCCTGGGATGGTGGAACGGCTTGTTTCTCCGTTCCCCGAGATAATTTCAGCGTATTGATTTTACATCATATAGAACGGCCGGTCGCTTCAGGACGGGCGGGGTTTTAGCAAGTTGCCAGAAACAGACCGCTGTCCTTATGCACCAGCAGAGCCTGCTTTGCACGCATTTCCGCTTCCAGAAAGGTCCGCAGCGTTTCAAATTGCTCGGGTAGTACTTCTGCCGCACCGCTGCGCGAGCGGATGTAAGCAATCAGTGGCTCAATTTCTGTAATTCGCAGGCTGTCCTCATAATGCATTAACTTTACGTCTTGGAAGTATTTCTCTAACTCAGCCTGCCCGTTCTCGAGGGAGAAGGCGGCCTGGAAGGGTGTGTAACTTGGGCCCAAGCCGATCTGCTTGATCAAACCTTCGATTTCTTGCATGTGAATTTTTCCAACCGTACTGGCTACCAGTTTTCCGCCGGGTTTAAGCACCCGCCGGATTTCTCGCAGTGCCCTGGGCAGGTCTGGCACGTGATAGAGCATGTGATTGGCGATCACAATGTCAAAACTGCCGTCCGGGTAAGGGATCTGCTGGGCATCCATTTTCTCATATTTATACGCCCGCTTGGTGACCACCAGCCTGCGCCAGGTTGACAACAGCATGCCTTCTGATAAATCGCCCAGTGTGATGATCCAGCCTGCCGGGATGCGCTCCGGATGGCTGCGCCATAAGCCGCCTGCGCCGCAGCCCAGGTCCAGCACCTTGCCTTCCCCTGGCAACGTTTCGAGTGTATCAAACATCCATGCAAACCAGCCTTGTGGATTGGTGCTGAACCTGTCGTGCAGGTTGGCGCGCGTATCCAGGTTGGATGAATCGCGGTACTGCTCGTTTTCCAGGTAGGCCTGGTCGGTGAATTTTGCCATATACCTGCGCCAGCTTATTTATTTGCCAGCGGGTTTTGAGATCACAATCAACGGGTACTGACCATTTTCGCCAAAGAAACGCGGAAAAACACCTTCCAGCCAAAAGACAAAGCGCAGGAATATTTTCCCGCCCAGCTTGGGGTGGATGAACCAGCGCAGCAGCCGGGTGGACATGCTGCGCCACGGGCGAATTTCAACTGGCATCAGGCTGCCGATTTCCTTCTTTAGCCATTCAGGGGTCATCTTGCGCACAAAGGTCCCGGCTGGGTCGTCCTCATCCAGCCAGTTCTTTTTCTTCTTGGCTGATTTCCCTGAGAGTTTGCGCATCAACCCGATCAGCGGCTCAGCCATGCGGCTCAGCAGTGGTTCGTGCCAACCATTGACGATGGCGGCTTTCCGGCCGGGTTTCAGTACGCGATACAGTTCCTGGTAGGCGCGTGGATGTTCATCCAGCGCCAGGTGGTGGATGGCGTGCATCGAGACTTCGCCGTCAAAAACATCTGCTTTAAAGGGCAGGTTCGCCAGGTCGGCCACCACAAACAGCCCGTGCGAGCCAATCCGTTCGCGTGCCTCGCGCAAGGCCTGGATGGAAATATCCAGGCAGACCCTTTTTTCATAGCCTTTGGAATAGGTCAGGTAATCATCATACTGCACAGGGCCGGAGCCGGCATCCAGCAGCAGCTTTCCATTTGGAATCAGGCCCTGGTTGACACGCAAGCGGGTGCGGTGAATATATTCGGCAGAAACAGGCCGCAGGTCTTCATAGCGGGCGTTCTGATAATTTCCGTCTGCTTCTTGCTGCCAGCCAATCTCATCATAAAATTCGCGTACTTTTTGTTTTGTTTCGCTCATGGGGTCACGTCCAAATTACCGGTTGCCCGGCGAGATAATCAAAGGTTTTGCCAAATTCTGCCTGGGCTTCATTCGAAAGCACCCGTTCGAGTGGCCACTGCTCCAAGTCTTTCCAAAAGTGCATTAGCCGCCAGGGGAAGGGCATTGGGAAGTCAAAGAAAAAGCGGTAGGCATAATTCCAGGCTTTTTCCACTTGCTCAGGGTTCAGCCGATGGGATGGCAAATCCGCCAGCAGCTTGTTTGCCATATCATAATACTGCTGCCAAGAGATCGGGTCGTAGGTAAAACCGCGTCCGCGATAATGCGTCTGCCCTGCCAGAAGAACCGGTACGCCGCGCATTGCCATTTCCATCCCCACCGTGGTGGTATATGCCAGTCCCAACCCGGCAATTTCCATCAGGTCGTAGGTGTTCACCTTTTCCAACGGCGCGATCAGTTTGATGTGAGCGGGCATATCCGGTAGCGCTGCCTTGATCACATCCAGGCTGGAGGGTCCCTTCATCAGCCGTTCACCCGGGTGCACGCGTACCACCAGCTGCACATCAGGGCGCGTGGCAAAATATTGCACGGTCTTTGTGATCCACTCTGCCATCGAGCTGGTGAAGATATTGCGCCCAAGTGTCAGGCTGTCGCCCAGTACATTGGTTGCCAGCAGGGCCACTGGGCGTTCGTCCAGCCCGAGCGCGCTGCGTTGGGCTTCTCCACCCACCGAGGCCACATCCTGCCAGAAGCGTGTTCCCTTGCCATATTTTCCTGCACTGGTGCGTGCGTTTTCCAACCCGGCGATTTTTTCACGTTCAGCTTCTGTTAATGGGGTTTCGCCCCGGGCAGCCCACAGCGCATCGGTGTTTTGCTGCATGACGATGTTGTTTTGCGATAACCAGATTTGTTCACGCTGGTCATTAAATTCATAGGTGACGGTATTGATCTTGAGATGGCGCGCTACCTGGTAAAAAATGCCCAACTCGGTTACCAACCCATTGGGGATCAGCACGCTATCTGCGGGTTCCTTTTGCAAAAATTCCATTGCGGCCTGTGCTGCGGCACGGTTGCGCTCCATCCGTAGTTTGTACAGCTCAGAATCCTGGTCGAAATCCTCCACCTGCATGGTGTACATCGTGTCAAACGCCGATGCGGTTTCGACAGCCTTTTCTAACTCGGCCGGCAGGCGGGTGGACTTGCCCATTCCCAGCAGCGAGACGGCCTGCACCAGCCCGTTGAGCGGTGCAAGGATACGCCGCGTGTAAAGGTCTTGCCGGCGTAGGTCAAAAGAGGGCACCGGTTTGCGCCAATCACCGTAGGGCAGGTAGGCAATTGTCACCTGGCTGCCGCGCGCGCGCAGTGCCAGCCCGATGATCGCGGCCTGCTCCACCCAGTAGTGCAGGGTTGCAAAAATGACCACGCGCTGCCCAATAGGTTTTTCGAGGGCCAGTGGGCGTGCCTGCATCAGCGCGGTTGGCAGGGCCTGCTCGAGTTGAGAGAGGTTATAGCGCGTCTGGGGGCGTCCCGGGCGTAAGGCGTCAACGATTTCGGCCGAATATGGAATTTTTCCGAGCAGGTCTCTAATCGTCATGAGAAGTTATTCTTGGGGAAATCAGCGGGCTGATAGGCCCGCTGATTATCAATCGGTGTTTTCGATGGACCAGTTTAGTCGTGGGCGGAAGGGCCCCTGCCGTTGTTCAGCCCACTGCATTCCGGGGGCCGCGGATGGGTCGACGGTGAACCCGAGCGCATTTTCATCCATAAAGTAGCGTTTTACACCAAAAGAACTGGCATTGATGCCCAGGATGTAGCGGCCTTCGTTCAGTAAATCGCCAGGGATGGTGCAGCGGCTGACATAATGACCAGCCTGGCGGGTGGAATGTTTTTCATATAGGGCGGCATCATCCACGTCGAAGGAGGTGAAAACATACTCGCCGCGCACGGTACTGAGGTAAATACCCACTCGCAATCCGGTAATTGGTGCGCTAAGCTGGTATTTCATCTCAATCGTCAGGGGCTCAACGGAGCGTACACTGTCTGCTACTGCCCCGCGTGGATCGTAGATCTTTAGTGCCAGCGGGCGGAAAGGCGCGGATGCGGCTGGGACTTCATCAGCTTCCCATGTGCGTTCCCCAGCCTGCGATTGCCCTGAGGCCAGGTAAAAGTCGACAGCCTCATTGGTCGAGGCGCGCAGGACCAGTGAACCTTTTTGCATTACCACCGCTTCCTGGGTTAACCGCAGGATGGCGCTCATGTTATGGCTCACAAACAACACTGTGCGTCCCTGGGCTGCCACATCGTTCATCTTACCCAGGCATTTACGCTGGAATTCGGCATCGCCGACCGCCAGCACCTCGTCAACTACCAGGATTTCCGGTTCCAGGTGCGCCGCAACAGCAAAGGCCAGCCGCAGGTACATGCCCGAGGAATAACGCTTGACCGGTGTGTCTATGAATTGTGAGACTTCCGAGAATTCGACGATCTCATCAAATTTTGATTCAATTTCAGTACGCTTCATGCCCAGGATGGCGCCATTCAGGTAAATATTTTCGCGCCCGGTTAGCTCGGGGTGAAAGCCCGTGCCCACTTCCAGCAGTGAACCCACGCGCCCGCGTACGCTTACTGTGCCTTTGGTTGGCTCGGTTACACGTGAAAGTACCTTTAACAGCGTGGATTTACCAGCGCCGTTGCGACCAATGATTCCGAGTACGCGCCCCTCTTCCAAGTCAAAGGAAACATCCTTGAGTGCCCAAATGTAATCAATCCCGGCCCGGCCTTCTTCGCGTCTGAAGAGTTTGCGTGGGATGGCGGCGATCTGGTCGCGCAGCATTCCATAACGGAATTTGCCCGGCGCGGTGCCGATTTTATAACGTTTACTGATCGAGTCGACTTTAATGGCGATGGTCATAGAATCCGGAGGATGTTTTTATTTGTGGAGTGAAAAGGATGCGCTGTGCAGGGTTAAATCGTATCTGCGAAGGTGCGTTCCATATTGCGGAAATACACCAGGCCAGTAACCAGGATTACCAGTGAGATAACGGTCGAAATTGCCACAAGCAAGTTGGGTCCGCTGCCCGAGCCAAGCAGGGCCCAGCGAAATCCGTTTACCACGCCTGCCATCGGGTTCAGGGCGTACACCAGCTGCCACTTGTCCGCGATTACCTTGGATGAATAGGCCACAGGGGTGATGAACAGCCAAAACTGGGTGATGAATGGCAGCGCGTAACCGACATCGCGGTACTGCACATTGATGGCCGACAACCAGAGCGCCACGCCCAAGGCAGTAATAATTGCCAGCAGCACGAACAGTGGCACAGCCCACAGCGCGGTCACGGTCGGCGTCACCTTGTAATAGAACATCATCCCAAACAAGATAACAAAGGCGATCGCAAAATCGACCAAACCACCCAAGACCGAGGCTATTGGTAGCACCAGACGCGGGAAATAGGTCTTGGTGATCATGTTGTGATTCGATGTCAGCGATCGGCTGGCGGTGTTGAGCGCGGTCGTGAACAAACCCCAGGGCAGCAGCGCGGTGAAAGAAAAAATAGGGTAGGGGATGCCGTCTGAGGAAACCTTGGCGACATTGTTGAATAGGAAATTGAAGACCAGCATGGTCATTACTGGCTGGATGACTGCCCACAGTGCACCAAGCAGGGTCTGTTTGTAACGCACCTTGATGTCACGCCAGATCATGAACACAATCAGTTCGCGGTATTGCCACAGGTCCGCCAGGTTTAATGCAGCAAACCCGCTGGTGGGGCGAATATAAATGGTATTGGGTTCAACTTTTGTAATTTCAGGCATTCTTTTTATTATCCGCATACACGGGCCGGTATTACCCGGCGCGTGTGCTCGTTGGTGTGTGTAGCCCGCTGGTTATCGGACCTTGCCACGATTAGCCCGGTACCATTCAATTGTGCGCTGCAAGCCGGTCTCAAAGTCCATTTTTGCTTCCCAGCCCAGACGTTCACGTGCGCGGGATACATCCAGTCCACGGCGAGGTTGGCCGTTGGGTTTGCTGGCATCCCAGGTCAGCTGACCCTTAAAACCAGTCAGCCGGATGATCATTTCGGTCAGGTCCTTGATCGAGATTTCATAGCCGGAACCGAGGTTGAGTGGCTCTGAGCTCTCGTATTTTTCGGTGGCGGTTACGATGCCTTCGGCTGCGTCTTCAACATACAGGAACTCGCGAGTGGGTGATCCATCACCCCAGGCCACGATTTCAGAGTCGCGACGTTCCTGAGCTTCGATGGATTTGCGGATTAAGGCCGGGATGACATGTGAAGAGGCCGGGTTGAAATTGTCGCGCGGGCCGTACAGGTTGACTGGCAGCAGGAAGATCGAGTTATATCCGTACTGTTCACGGTATGACTGCGATTGGACCAGCATCATCTTTTTGGCCAGCCCATAGGGCGCGTTGGTTTCTTCAGGATAGCCAATCCACAGATCGTCTTCCTTGAAGGGCACGGGCGTAAACTTGGGGTAGGCACACACAGTTCCGATAGCGGTGAACTTGCCAATCCCGTTTTGCCAAGACTGGTGCATTAATTCAACGCCCATCATCAGGTTGTCGTAGAAGAATTCGGCCGGGTGCTCGCGGTTTGCACCAATGCCGCCCACGTGAGCGGCCAGGTGGATGACCACGATATTTTCAGGTTTGTAACCCCAGCGCGCTTCTTTGTACATGCGCCGGATGTCATCGCGGTCCACCAGGTTGTAATTTTCAATTCGCGGCACAAAGATATCGGTCGCGCCGTGTTCTTTTAGTTTTTCAATGACAAATGAGCCCAAAAAGCCAGCCCCACCGGTCACAACTGCTCGCTTGCCAGTCCAAAAATTTTCAGTCATCTTGTCTCCTTTGGCCGTTCAGGTCGCCCGTTCTACGGCTGAAAATATTATCTTACGATAAAATGCGCGTTTCGGTAGCGCTCGTGTTGAGGTTCGCGGATCAATCCCAGGCGCAGTGTGTTGACTACTTCGCGCACGCCATCATCGACCGTTAACCGGGCTTCAAACCCCAGTTCGCGCTTGATTTTTTCAAAAGAGACCGTGATGTCGCGCATGTCTCCGCCGAAGGTCAGGTCCTTGTACTCCACGAAGATTTCAGGCAGGCGCTTGATTACCAATTGCACAATCTGGTCCTTGGTGTAATTACCGTTGTCTGTGCCCAGGTTGTAGACTTTTCCGATCACTTTCTCATCCGACGCGGTGATCCCAAGCAGCAGACCGCGCACGGCGTCCTGCACATGCAAAAACGAACGCGAATAACCGCGTTGGTAAATCAAGAGTTCACGTTTGATAAATGCGTCCAACACAAACTGATTGACGGTCAGGTCAAAGCGTGTACGTGGTGACACGCCGTAAAGTGTGGCCAGGCGGAATATCACTGCGCCTCGTGGCAGCAAGAATTCTTCCGCGGCCATCTTGGTTTCGCCATACAAAGATTGCGGGTTGAGCGGCGATTCTTCTGTCACCGGGCGCCCATCGGTTGAGGCTGCATAGGCGCTGTATGTCGAAGGATAGACAAATCTGCCTACCTGCAGGCTTTCGGCCTGCTCGAATACACTCTTGGTGGCGTCCACGTTGTAATGCCAGGCGGCTTGTTTTCCCACGGCCTGGCAGGCCGGGAACCCGACAATACCCGCCAGGTGGAAAACCACATCTGGGCGGGGCCAGGCCCTGGGTAGCGAGTCACGCAGGCTGCGTCCCTCTGTCACATCCGCTTTTGCAAAGTGAAAATTCGGGTGTGACAGGAAGGTCATGAGCGATTCGCCGCCAAACAGCAGGTTATCGATCACGGTCACCAGCTGCCCTTGCTGCAGTAATTGTGCCACCAGCAGCGAGCCGATATAGCCCGCCCCACCTGTAACAACCACATGCTTTTGCGTCGGGTTCATTGCTCCTCGAAGTCCGTCAGAACCACGCTCAAACCGCGCACTTCCAGGGTGGGAATGCCCGGCTGATCAATAATGCTGATATCCTGCTCCAAGCAGGTCAGCCGGCAGATATCTGCCACATCGCCTTCACCAACCAGTCGCAGTTGCGCGTGACCGGCATTTTTCACCAGGTCCACGTACTCCTTCACCTTTTGCCGTACGCGCCGGTACAGGTTGAACTGTTGTTCAACATAATCCACTGTCAGGCGCGCACGCAGGGCCAGGCCTTCGGGGGTAATCAGGTAGCGCAGCTTGCGCCGCTCGGCCCGCATGACCTTGACATAGCCCTTTGATATCAGGCGTTTTAGATGCCAGTTGACTGTGCCGACCGCGATGCCCAGCTGCGTTGCAAGATCGGCCTGGGTTACATCCGGTTGATGCTCAATATTATCGAGCAAGGATAAATCTCGTGTGGTTTCGTATGTAGGTTCCATAATCTAAAATTCAGCGGCTGAAATTATATCATTCCCTGTCAACCCTGTGACAGGGAATATTCATTCATTGAATTTTACAACATTCCCCCCTTGGTTATCTCTGTTCTTGCCAGGTCTGCCTCAGGTAATTAGATTAGCTTCCTGCTGCTGAGATGCCACCAGCCTGGCTTTCTTTGCTCTGGGCATGGCTTTAATCGCCAGTTCTCTTTTCATCGCGCTCACCCGGTCGGCCTGTTCTTCTATATATACCATTTTCACCGGGCGGTGCATGCGTGTGTAGCGTGCACCGGTCCCGGCATTGTGTTGTTTTTCGCGGCGGGGCGGATCGGTTGTCCAGCCGGTGTAATAGCTATCATCACTGCATTGAACGATATAACAATAAAAAGGCATCTTGCTATTTCTTTTTTCCTCTCGAGCGTACGCCGATGAATAACGATTTGATGAAATCTCCGGCTTTGGGGGCTTCTGTTTTATCTTTTGCACTATCCCAATCTGCCCGGTGACGTTCCGCCAGCCAGTTATCGCGATCTTCCACGGCCATTTTTAGCCGCCTGACCAGGTCGGCCTGATCGCCGCGTGCAATTGCTGCACGGAAATGCGTCAGAGCCCCAATGGCGTTATCCAACGCGTGTGTCGCGCCGCCCGGGTTGGATATCAACGCCTGTGCCAGTGCTTCAATCTTATCCATTGCCACTGCGGAGGTTGCTCGCGCATACGGTCTACCAGCGAAACGGCGTGCTTCGCTCCAACCGGGTTGGTCTACGGTTGCATTGAGTATTGCCGCCGAAATCAACTGCGGCACAAGGTGGGTGGTCATCAACATCCCATCTGCTTCGAGCATATCCAGGAAGATCGCCTGCCCGCCCATCATGTCTACGAGGTCGGCAGCCAATTTTAATGCCTGCGAAGAGGTGCCTTGTGCTGTGGCAATACCGATCGTGGCTCGCCCAAACAAATCAGCCCGAGCTGCGTCGACGCCTTCGTCGATCATATCCAAAAATTTCGGTCCGATCGATGCCACCATGCCCACGTAATGCCTGCCAACAGGTACATGCTGTTCAAACCACTTTTGTGCAATTATTTTTTGAGGTGAAAAATCCAGTATGACCGCGTCTTCACGCAAGTTCTCTGCGATCAGCTGCAGGGTTTCCTCCACCTGGTCGAACGGCAGGCACAGTATGACTACATCGGCATTTTCAATTGCAGAGGGGAGGGTGAATTTAACTGAGTCAAAAGCGCCCAGTGATTTGGCTTTGTTCTGAATTTCCAGTGCCCGGTCATATCCTACCCGGGCAATTTGGTCTGTGTGTTTGGCGAGTGCAAGGCCGATGGACGTTCCAATTTGCCCAAGGCCAATAACAGTTATCTGAACGGTCATGCTTGCTCCTTAATAAGAAGTGCCATACACCTAACAAGGGTGCATGGCACATTATAACGTAACGAGGTGGTAGAATCGAGAGAGCCGGGGACGCCGACCCCGGCTCTCTTTTCAAAGGAGGAGAAGAGAAATCACTTTTTACAGTCTAAATTTATCACCAACCCCCAAAGCATACTTGACGGTTACCCTACGGTTGCCCTACGTGCACACCACATCTGACAACTTTGTAAGTTGCGAACTGCAGAATTGAGCGTCCTTTGTCTATTACTCTGATTATTACGGTCGGGCTTGCCGCCTTTTCGACAGTTCTTTATAACCTCTTTCAGAAATTAACCCCTGGCGAGGTAAACCCTGCGCTGGCTTTAAGCGTGACTTACCTGGTTTCGCTTGTTCTCACCCTGTTGCTTCTTTTTGTCTTTCCGGTTGGCAATCTTGCCGATGCATTCAAAAAGCTCAATTGGGCCAGCTTTGCGCTTGGATTGGCGATTGCGGGTGTTGAGGTGAGCACTTTGTTGGCTTACCGCGCTGGTGGTGGTCTGAGTTTCCTCGGGATTATGGTCAACGTGGTTGCTTCCCTTCTCCTGGTTTTCCTGGGTACATTGGTGTTCAAGGAAAAACTCAACTTCATTAATTTCCTGGGTGTCCTGGTTTGTATTGTCGGGCTGGCCATGATCAATTTCAAGAGGTAATCTATTTGCATCCATCCTTTATCCAGCCAAAGTATGATGCCGGTGGTTTTGCCGGTCTGCCATCCACGATTGAGTCCTTTTTTGCCGGCCAGGGGCGCCTGGCGCAGCAGTACCCCAATGTTGAAAATCTAGTTTTTTGTTTTGTCGATGGTTTCGGCTGGCGTCACTTCGAAAAATTTGGTTCGCACGCCTTCCTGGAGCAGTTTTCACAAGATGGCCGGGTCAGCAAGCTGACTTCCCAGTTTCCCTCCACCACAGCGGCACATGTCACTTGCATGCATACCAGCTTGAATGTGGGCGAAAGCGGTGTTTTTGAATGGATTTATTACGAGCCTTCATTGGATGCCATCATTGCTCCGCTGCTGTTCTCGTATTCGGGTACCACGGAGCGCGACCAACTTAAAAAGGCCGGGGCTGATCCGCAACGCCTCTATCCTTCGGGTACTCTCTATCAAAGGCTTGCCGGTCTGGGAGTCCACTCTTCCATCTTTCAACATCGCGAATACACCCCATCCACCTATTCCAACCAGGTGTTTCAGGGTGCACTGACCCGTGGCTATAAATCTCTGCCCGAAGGACTGACGAACCTCACTATTGCAGTTAACCAGGCCAATGGCAAAAATTACTTTTTCCTCTATTACGATCGAATTGACTCGGTCAGCCACGAATATGGTCCCGACTCGCTCCAGGTGGAGGCCGAAGTAGAGATGTTTATGCATGTGATGACCAGGCATTTCCTGGAGAAAATTTACACCAAAGGCAAAACCCTGGTACTGCTTAGCGCCGATCACGGCCAGGTTGAGGTGAATCCCGCTACAACTGTCTATTTAAACAAGGCGTTTCCGGGCATTGGAAAAATGTTCAAGACCAATCGTAAGGGTGATCCGCTTGTGCCCGCCGGATCCAGCCGGGACATGTTCCTGTACATCAAGGACGATCGTCTTGAGGAAGTGCATCACTTGTTGAGCGCTGGCTTGGCCGGTGTTGCTGACGTGGTCAAGACCGAAGATTTGATCTCGCTTGGCTACTTTGGCCCGCTGGTTTCAGACCGTTTTCGTGCCCGTGTTGCCAACCTGGTCGTGCTGCCCTATCGTTATCAATCTGTGTGGTGGTATGAAAAGGGTCGCTTCGAACAGAGATATTTGGGCCATCACGGTGGCTTGACTCCGCAGGAAATGGAAATCCCCCTGCTGGAATTGGTGTTATAAATTTTACAGACTGGCTTAAGATATTTTCGAAGTTATCCATTTTGGTTGCGGTCACCAATTCATCTACCCTCCGGCTGGAAAATGCTCGCCATGCTGGGGACCGGTATCGATCTGGCTCTTCACAAGGCAGGTGTTTATTGTTCTGGCAGTGCTAATCGTTGGTTGATCCCGTATTTTTTATTTTTCAGGCAACATAAACAATTTCCAGCGTTCATATGAAGTGCCTATACTGCCCGGTAAGCCTCACCTGTAGCCTGCCCCTTATTTATTCGAACAAGCGAGACTCCCATGACAATCATTTATATTGCCAGCACAAATTCAACTCCCCTCGGTGAAATCTGGGTCGCTGTTTCTGAAAATGGCCTAGTGGCTGTGGAATTCCCAGTTGATCAGGTCAGCTTTCGCGCCAACTTGAACCGCCGGCATGCCGCCAGTATTGAAACCGACCCATCCTGCACAACACAGGTCATCATACAGTTGGAGGAATACGCCTCAGGCCTGAGGCGAGAATTCAACCTGCCCATTGACTGGTCCGCCATGGGGGATTTTCAACGTTCTGCGCTGCAAGCTACCTGCGCCATTCCTTTTGGGCAGACTCGCACCTACCAACAGGTCGCCATCCAGGTTGGTAGTCCGCGTGCGGCCCGGGCGGTTGGGCGCGCTGAAGCCACCAACCCCATGCCGCTGGTCATTCCATGCCATCGTGTGGTTGGAGCTGATGGCAAACTGCATGGTTATGGTGCCGGGCAGGGCTTATCCACCAAAACCTGGTTGTTGAATCTTGAAGGCGTGCCGGGTTATGCTGCCCCATTCCTTAGCGATAACACCCCAGGCCAGGGGTATCATGATGCCCGGTAGATTGTGATAAACTGAAAAGAAGGAGTTTTCTTTGCAAACCAAACACTGGACAGTTTTTATCTTATTGGGCGCCATTTGGAGCGCCTCTTTTTTGTGGATCAAAATCGCCCTCGCCGAAATCGGTCCATTAACCCTGGTGACCTATCGGGTCGTGTTTGGTTTGTTGACGGGGTTGGCAGTAGCCATCATCCTGCGCATTCGTCTGCCGCGTGATTGGAAAACCTGGCGCATTTTTATTGTGCTCGGTATTTTCAATGTGGCGGTGCCCTTTTTCCTGATTACCTGGGGCGAGCTGAGCATCGAATCTGCCGTGGCCTCCATCCTGAATGCCACAGTACCGCTCTTCACCATCATCCTGGCTCATTTTTTTCTGAATGATGACAAAATTACCTTGCCCAGGATCACAGGGTTATTGATTGGCTTCGGCGGTGTCGTTTTGCTGCTTAGCAAGGACCTCAACTCCAACGTCCATAACTCGGTCATTGGCCAGGGGGCTGTCATCCTTGCCTCGCTTTCCTATGCTGGTAGCTATATTTTTGCCCGCCAGCATACCGCTGATGTTCCTGGGCAGGTTCGCGGCATGTTGCCGCTTTTCAGCGCCAGTGCTGTCATGTTGGTGGCGGCTCCAGTGGCTGAAGCGCCTTTCGCCATTCCGCAAATGCCCATCACCTGGTTGGCCCTGTTATGGTTGGGCGTGCTGGGCACCGGCCTGGCCATGATTATGCAGTATTACCTGGTTCACGAGATCGGCCCTACCCGGGCAACCCTGGTGACCTATATCTTTCCACTTGGCGGCGTGCTGCTTGGCGTCATCTTTTTACGCGAAGAGCTTTCCTGGCAGCTTGCCACGGGCGCCGTCCTGATCATCTCATCTATAGCTGTTGTTAATTGGAAGAAAAAATGACTGAAAAGAAATCCGGCTTTATTTCCATTATCGGCCGCCCCAATGTGGGCAAGTCCACCCTCGTCAACGCCTTTCTCGGGCAGAAAATTGCCGCTGTTACACCAAAGGCTCAAACCACCCGGCGTCGCCAGATGGGCATTCTCACCAACGATGAATACCAATTGGTGTTTCTCGATACACCCGGCATTCATATTTCGCACCATCGCCTGGGCGATTTTTTGAACCAGGAAGCTCTCGAGGCTATGAACCAGGTGGATGTCATCCTCTGGCTGGTGGATGCCAGTGATGGCCCTACTGAGGAGGATCAGCGCATTGCTGCCACTCTGGCGCAGATGAAAAAGCGCGCTCCCCTTGTGCTTGCCATCAATAAGATCGACATGCTGCCAGCCGACCGGTTGGTGTTAAAAACTGCAGAATACACTGACATGGTCACAAACGCCGAGGTCTATGCACTCAGTGCCACGCGTGGCGAAGGCCGCAATGAACTGCTCGAAGCGCTGGTTGCTAAAATGCCCATGCGCGAACCTGAATTTGATGAAGGCCAGATCACCGATTTTTACGAACGCGAAATCGCCGCCGAATTGGTGCGAGAAGCCTGCCTGATCCATCTGCGCAATGAAGTTCCGCATGGGGTCAATGTCCGCATCGATGAGTTTGTTGAACGTGGAGATAAGGGCGCTCACATTTCCGCCACCGTTTTCGTGGAACGTGATTCGCAAAAAGGTATCATGATTGGCGAAGGCGGCAGCATGCTAAAGAAAATTGGTATCACTGCCCGCCAGGAGATTGAATCGATGAGCGGTCGCAAGGTCTTCCTGGAACTGCGTGTCAAGGTTGAGAAAGACTGGCGCGATGACGACTCCGCCCTACGCCGTTTTGGTTATAAAATCGAACCTAAAAAGAAAAAGTAAGCCCGCATTGTGCAATTGACCCTGCCCACGGTTCTTATTGTTCTCGCTTGTCTGTCAGCCTTGTTGGAATGGCTTGCCATATACAAGGGCTGGCGCAAGCTTGAATATTTTGCCAAGCCAGGTGTGATGGTTTTCCTGTTTGCCTTGTTGCTTGTGCGTGGTGGTATACGGTCGCCCCTGCCCTGGTTTGGGTTGGGCATCTTGCTTTCGTTGGCTGGTGATGTCTTGCTGCTATTATCCAACC
Organism: uncultured Anaerolineae bacterium; assembly: GCA_903908605.1. Lineage (GTDB taxonomy): Bacteria > Chloroflexota > Anaerolineae > Anaerolineales > Villigracilaceae > UBA5195. Next base: position 39,600 of record CAIVSQ010000507.1, on the reverse strand, counting down.
AGCGCCGTGGCTTTATCCTTGGGTTGGGGGCTTTTTTACTGGCGCACTGCGCTTATATCCTTGGCTTTAATTCGCCGACACCTGCTTTCAGTTCCATGACCTTTGGTGTGGCGGTTATGGTCCTATTTATTGCCATGCCACCTGCGCGTCGGATCTTGCTTGCCATACGTCGCAAAGGTCTTAAACCCCTGGTGGAACCCGTGCGCTTATATGCCGTCGTCATTTCGCTCATGTTGTTTTCCGCCCTGCTGACTCTCTTTCGTACTGACTGGCTCTCCAACCCTGCCTACTTGGTCAGCTTTGGCGCAGTTTCATTTGTCACATCCGACCTGCTGCTGGCCTGGAACAAGTTTGTTAGACCTGTGCGCCGTGGCCGGCTGCTGCTGATGATTACCTATCACATCGGTCAACTTGCCCTGGTTGCAGGGGTCATTGGTCAATATGGCCAATGAGCAGGGTGACTTGTGGAGGATGCAATAATAAAAACAGGCGGGTCAGCCCGCCTGTTTTGCTGTTAACTACTGTTTTTTGAATGGTTGGAAGCCTTCGCCTAATGCTTCATGCGCTGCACCGATCACCATGAAAGCGGCCGGGTCGGCCTGATGAACGATCGATTTTAGCACTTGCAACTCGGAGCGCGTCACTACCGTGTATAAGACCGGTCGGTCCTTGCCTGTGTATGCTCCTGTCCCTGAAAGCACAGTTACCCCGCGTTCCATCTCATTCAGGATGTTTTCGGCGACCTGGGTTGGCTGAGAGGTGATGATCAGTGCTGTGCGCACTGTTCCAGAGCCTTCCATGGTTGTATCCACCACTAGCCCGCTGACATACAGCGTGATGATTGCGTACAGGGCTTTATCCCAGCCAAAGATAAAACCTGCACCCAGTATCACCAGGGCATCTGTCATCAGGTAGCTTTGCGTGATTGGGATCCCGCGGTAATGATTCAAAATTCGCGCCAGGATATCACTGCCGCCACTGGTTCCCTGGCCACGGTAGACCAACCCGTAGCCAACACCTGAAATCACCGCCCCGTAGAGCGAGTTTAGCACCAGGTCGTTTGTCAGCCCATTCCGTGGGAAAAAGGGCAACCAGAGCAGTGCGTCGGTCATGAACGAAAGCGTCAGGATGGCCGTGGCAGTGCGCAGTGCGAAGCGGCGCCCACCCAGGTAACGCCAACCCAGCAAGAAGAGCGGCAGGTTGCCAAAAAACACCATCATACCGATTGGCCAGTGGGTGTAATGGTTGATCAACTGTGCGATACCACTTACCCCACCCGAGGCCAGGTTGGCTGGAACAAAGAAAATACGGAGGGCCACCGCCTGGATCACAGTCCCCAGGATCACCAGTATGTAATCGTAGATGGTTGGCCAGGCGCGTTTCAGGACGGTCATTGTTTTTCCTGTAATTTGATCCCCGCCAGCGCTTCAATCACGCCCACCACTGCCGAGTTATCCAACTCGCTCATGCCCATTTGCAGCATGGCGTTAAACAACTGCGCGTTTTCGGCCGTGCCGGGTAGCGGTACGCCGTATTCACGTGCAGTTTCAAGCACGATATTCAGGTCTTTGGCTTGCATATAGGCTTTGAAGCCTGGTGCGCGGTTACCCACGAACAGGCGCGGGGGCTTCACGTCCAACGTCCAACACTGCGCCGCACCACCCTTGATCGCATCCACCACCTTCTGTGGATCCACCCCCGCTTTTTGCGAGAAAACCAATAATTCTGCCAAGGCAACCATCTGAGCCGCTACCATGATCTGGTTGGCGGCCTTGGCCACCTGTCCAGCACCGGCTTCACCTACGTGCGTGACTGTCTTGCCCATAGCCTGGAAGACCGGCAAGACCTTTTCCAGCGCGCCTGCATCCCCGCCGACCATGATGGTCAGGGTTCCATTACGCGCGCCAATGTCACCACCGCTTACCGGGGCATCCAGGGCAAATACGCCCTTTTCCGCCATTCGAGCCGCAAGCATGCGTGCGGTAGCGGGCTTGATGGTGGAGTTGTCCACGAACACCAGCCCGGGCCTTGCGTTCTCAATGATACCGTCCGGGCCAATCGCCACCTTTTCCACATCTGGAGAATCAGGCAGGTTGGTGAAAACGACATCCACCTGCCCGGCCACTTCAGCCGGTGAGTGCGCTTCCTGGGCACCTTCCGCCACCAGTTCATTGACCGCTGCCCGGCTGCGGTTGTGTACGACCACCGGGAACCCGGCTTTAAGTATATTACGGGCAATGGATTTCCCCATCAACCCGAGACCGATATAACCGACTTTGAGCATTTTTTGCTCCTCCATTTTTAAATTGACGTAGATTCAAGTGATTATACCCGCTTGCTGTTTTGAAAAACTTGTCCTCGCCATGCGGAAATAAAAAAGCACCGGGAGCGTTTATGCTGCCCGGTGCTGACGATCTTATTTATTTGATTTCAAACCCAACCGTGACGCTGACAGTGATTTCCATCTGGCCTGTGCTAATCGGCACGGAAGCGTTCGGTACCATTGCGTCACCACCGCCACCCATGCCCTTGCCCAGCAAGATCGGTGAGTAACCGGCATCTGAGTAAGAGATGCTCTGGATTTCGCCCAGGCTGACACCTGCGGCGGCGGCCAGTTCGGCAGCCTGGGTCTTGGCGGTCTTGACTGCCTCGGCTCGTGCTTCACTCATTGCCTTGCTCTTGTCGGCCACATCGAATTGGATGCTGTTGATATTGTTAGCGCCAGCGCTCACTGCAGCATCCAACAGCGCGCCCAGGTTTTCCAGGTTACGCACGGTCAGGTATACAGTGTTATCCACGGCGTAGTTGGAGCCGGTTGATTTTCCATCTGTGCCGTACTGGGTGTTCTGCCAGATGCTGAAGTTCATGGTCTGGATATCTTTCGCGTCCACACCAGTCGATTTCAGCGAATCGATCAACTTCTGGGTCTTACTATTATTTTCCGATACCGATTCGGCTGCGGTGGGTTTCTCGGTATGCACTCCAACATAAATATAAGCGATATCGGGTTGCAGGCTAACTTTGCCGGTGCCGCTCACCATCAGGGAACGTTGATTGGCCACGGCAGTGGGCGCTACAGCCGGGCTGCAAGCGCTCATCAGCACCGCGAGAAGAAGAAACAGGGTAACTATCGAAATTTTTGTTTTCATTTTATAAGCTCCTAAAGTTTGTTTGATTACATACAAGACGCCTGACTTGCCCAAAAGTTCCCGGTGTAAACAATTTTCGGGATAATTCAACTGTCAAGCTTCAAACTGAGTTTTTGAAAGGGTACCAGGAGTGAAATAAAGGCCCAGCATGCGGGTTTTCTGGTGGAAGCCTTTTCCGCCAAATTGAGCAGCATCCAAAATACCCAGGTGCTTGTATTTTCCTTGATTGTCTTGTAAAATCCTAACAAATGTTCTATCTTTAAGCGGCATCCACCTGCCCACCATATCTCTGGGCTTTTTGTTTCAACCATATACATTCTCTTTTATAAGGCTGTGGTGAGTAGCTATTTGGCCAGGTTTTTCGGTCACCCTCTGCTCGCAAAGCCGGGTTGGATACATACACATGGCGATTGATTTTCAACAGGTTTACCAGAAAATTAAAGAAATTGGCTCGATGGTCAAGGAACGCCAGCGTGATATTCAGCTGCGCCAGGTCCTGGCGCGCAAGCTACTGGGTGATTATGCCACCGACCTGGATGGGCTGCGCTACAAAGTGGGTCGGGCCCTGGAAGCTGATCCCAACCTCCGCTGCGCGCTTCCCGTTGATGAACCGCTTGATTTTCATGCTGCCCCGCCGGAATTACCTGTCAGTGCCGTTCTGATCGCAGCCGATGGCTCGCAGATCAACCCGGACCGTCACATGCAGGTCCAATACGGCTTGATTAACGTCGGTGCGTTGGTCTACATTCACAACTCAGGGCAAGCTCCGCTGGTCAGCACGCTTAGTGAGCTGCTCTTTGATACCGACCTGCTCACTAGCGATGGTAGGCCTTTAAACGAGAGCATGGTAGCCTTGCGGCGCGATAAACAGGAACGTCAACGCCTGTTTGACCTTGCTGGCGTTGTTGATCCTGGTCAAGGTCCAATCGTCACCTTTACCGACGGCCCGCTCGAGCTTTGGGGCGAGCGCGATGGTGATAACGCCGCCGAGTTTGAAAAGAAACTCGCCGAATACCTCAACGTGCTTCGCGATCTCTGCCGTCTTGGCATCACCACGGCAGGCTATGTAGACAAACCCTCCTCTGATCTTGTGGCACGCCTGCTTGAAATTGCCATTGCTGGGCCCGACGATCTGCAAGCCTTGCGCAGGTATCATCCCCTGCTGGGTGTCAGTGATCGCTGGTTGTATGGAGAGAAAGGTCGATCGCTGCTTCCCCCTGGCGAACGTTCTGCTGTTTTTGCCATCCAAACCCGCTCTGAAAAATATTACAACGGCAGCCTGGCGCTGCATTTCTTCTACTTGAATGTTGGCACCAAACAGCAGCCATGGCCGGTCCGTGTGGAAATTCCGGCCTGGGTAGCCCGTGACCCGGCCAAGCTTGGTTTGCTGCATGCTGTATTGCTCAGCCAATGCCGCCTGATGGGTTCCAATCCTTACCCTTACTTGTTGCATCGCGCTCATGAGACTGCTGTCGTCACCCTGCAAGAAAGACAACAGCTCGAGCAAATGCTTATGCTTGAACTGCGCCGTCAGGATGCCGAGCTCGATGATGGCTCTTATAAGCAGGCTGCCAAGGACCTGCCCGGTAGATCGTCGTATTAATTCCCATTACAGGAGCCTTTATGTCCACCTTTGAAATTGGAAGACTGCTGCGCGCCGGTACCACCGGTTTTATTGCCGGATGTTCGGTTTCTCAGTTTGATGCCCCCTCGCTGGGTGCGCTGGTCCGCGCAAAACTGGAACGGGATTACTCAGTGTATGGCTTGATTTACGATATTCATATCGATGATGATGGCCTGGTGCGCCAGCTTGCCACCGTCGAACAGGTTAGCGAGGAGGTATTACGAGACAATCGCGAGCGCCGCATTGTGCCAGTAGAAATGTCCGTCCTTTCAGTGGGTTATGAACAGAACGGCAAAATTTCCCATCTGCTACCGCCCCGCCCACCGCTCAGCCTGGATCGTATTTACCTGTGTGATGATGCAGACCTTGTGCGTTTCACTGGCGCTGGTCGTTTTGGTTATTTTCGACATCTTTTGCGTGCCAAAGACGCGCCCGTGGGTGAAATCATCGCCGCCCATATCCAGCAAGCCGGTCTGGCGCATGGCTCAAACGGTGACCGCTGGAAGGAAGCCGCTACCCAGGAATTAATTACCCTGTTGCGTGATGATTACCCCACCCTGATGAGCGTTCTGGGTGCCCTGGGTGAAGTCTATTAGCTGCGACATGTAAACCAGAGGAGTTATCTATGGCTGAAAACCAACAAATAGGTTATATCGTCGGTGGTGGTTTGAAGGAATCCTTCTCCGCGCGCCTGACCGTCAACCCGCTCGACGTGCAGGAAGGTGGTTTCGTCGTCATCGACAGCGGCAATTACCGCTTTTACGGGCTTGCCACCGACCTAAAGCTCGGTGCCACTGACCCCCGCTTTGCCGATGAACAATCTGAAGCGCGCCTGCCCGCCAGCCTGGCCCGCGCCCTGCACGGACAGACGCTTTACACCAACCTCGAAATTCTCCCCGCCCTCATGCTTGAGCGTGGTCCGGAAATGGATTCCCCCGAATATAAAACCTGGCGAGCCAGCCATAAGGAAGATTCTCGCCCATTACCGGTTAAGACCGTTCCGCTTCACCACGCGCCCGTTTCCCTGGCCAGTGCGGAAGATATCGCCACCATTTTTGGAAGTCCCGATAAGGAAGGGAACTTCGTCATCGGCTATACCAGAGAACAGGGTCACCCGGTCTGTATAAACCTGGAGAAGTTTGTCCAGCGTTCATCTGGTGTTTTTGGCGCTACTGGCACCGGTAAATCCTTTCTGACCCGGTTGGTGCTTGCTGGCCTGATGCATTATGACAAAGCCTCTGTGCTTGTCCTGGATATGCATAACGAATACGGTTTTGATGACCTGGCTTCAGATACCAAGCTGCCAGTTATTGGCCTGAAAACCAAGTTTCGCGGCAAGCTGCAGGTGGTTGGCCTGGGTGCTGGTGCGAAAATCCGTGGCAACCAGGTGCCAGATTTCAACCTGGAAATTGCCATGCAGGCCATCTCCGCAGCGGATGTGGAAATGCTCTCCCGAGAGTTGAACCTTAAAGAAACCACTGCCACCACACTCAATGCCCTTTTCACCTCCTTCAAAAATGAATGGTTTGCCCGTTTTAAAGCCATGAATCGTGAAGAAATTGAACAGGAAGATGACAATGGTCGCATGAAGAAGGTGCCGCATCCCGATAGTGTCGCCGCTTGGGCTTTGGCCAATGGCGTCAACATAATGGCTGCCGAGGCCCTGCACGACAAGCTGCGCCGTTTGTTTGGCAAGAGCTATATTGTCGAAAAACCTGCTTCGGATGGCATTGCATCGATCATCGACTCGCTTGCAGCTGGCAAGCATGTCGTCCTCTCATTTGGTGATCACGAATCCGATCTGGATTACTTGCTGGTATCCAATTTACTCACCCGCCACATCCGTGAAGCCTGGGAAAAACGCACCAACGCTTTCCGTGCTCACGGCACCCACGAGCCTCGCCCGCTGGTGATCGTGGTGGAGGAAGCTCACAAGCTTCTCAATCGCGAAATGGCTGCCCAGACCACCTTTGCCACCATTGCACGCGAACTGCGCAAGTACTATGTCACCCTGTTGATCGTTGACCAGCGGCCCTCGCAGATTTATGATGAAGTCATGTCGCAACTTGGTACGCGCATTAGTGGCTGGCTTGGTGATGACGATGATATTCGTGCTGTGCTCTCCGGCTTATCTGGTCGTGAGGCCATTCAGGGGATGCTTGCCCGCCTGCAACCCAAGGAAGAGGTCTTGCTGCTGGGTTGGGGCGTGCCCATGCCTCTGCCGGTTAAATCACGTCGCTATGATGATGCTTTTTGGCGTGATCTGCTTGGCACAACAGCCGCTCCCAAAAACGATGAGATTCACCGGTTGTTGGGATATGATTAAATTCACCCTTATCGCGGCTTATCCTGCCGCCGATAGGATCTTATTTTATTGAATCCCATCTCCATTTCCCGGGTTACCTTTCGGCGTTTTGTGCTTGGCCGCCAGGGCCTTTGGCCTGGTCGCCGTTTTGCTGGTGAGGACGGTACCACTGCGGCCCTGCATAGCGCTGAAGCTCTCCAGCTTGACCCGCTCAATGTCATTGCTCGCAGCCAGGATATCGCCATGCACGCGCGGGTGCTGGATTACCAGCCCGAATATCTGCAGCGTGCGGCTTACCAGCGTCGCGAGTTTTTTGACTACGGCGGTGGCCTCTTCCTTTACCCCATGCGCGAGCTGCCCTTTTGGCAGCCTGCCATGCAGTCATTTCGTGAGCCACACACACGCTGGGGTCGTTATTACATTGAAAATCCAGAGCTGGTCAACCAGGTGCTGACGGCTCTGCGTGAACGTGGCCCGCTTGGTAATCGTGATTTTCAAGGTAACCAACGTGTCAACAGTTACCGTGGTCGCAAGGATACCGCCCTGGCGCTGTTTGCTCTCTGGCTCGGCGGTGAGATCATGATCCATCACCGCAAAGGCTTCGATCGCTATTATGATCTCGCCGAACGGGTGGTGCCAGCTCAATACGCTTATCCGTCCACTCGCGAACAAGCCCAGGAGTATTTTTCCAGCAAGGCAGTTGCTTTCATGGGCTTGCTGCGTGAGAAGCGCTGGGCATACGAGCTCTCCGGCTACCTGCATAGCCAGCTCTCCTGGCCAGAGGCGCGTACCTGTCTTGCCACCCTGCGTGACCAAAACATCATCACCCCGCTGCAGGTGGAAGGTTCAAAGGATAATTGGATCGTTCTCAGTGCCGACCTGCCATTGCTCGAAACGCTTGAACGCGGCGCAACCCCTGTGCAGTGGCAGCCTCTTGGGCCAGATACCAGCCAGGAAGTCACCCTCCTGGCACCTCTCGAGATTGTCAGTGCCCGGGGGCGGGCTCGCCAGGTTTTTGATTTCGATTATATTTGGGAAGTCTACAAACCACTTGAGCAGCGTCGTTGGGGTTATTACACGTTGCCGATCCTGTACGGCGACAACCTGGTTGCCCGGATCGATTCCAGGTTGGAACGTAAGAGCATGACATTGCAGGTCAAAGGTTTCTGGTTGGAACAGGAAGCCAGTGCAGACGATGCCGACTTTGCTAATGCGCTTGCCAAAGGTCTGGTCCGCTTTGCTCGTTTCCTCCAGGCTGGCTCCATTGACCTGGATGTCATCCAACCTGCGCATTTGCACGCGCACATACAGGCGCTTGTATCCACCGCCCTTTCGTAATGATTTCTGTCTTAATGAAACAGAGGAGACTATATGGCCAACAACCTTGAAACCGATTCCCTTAAGGTTTTAATTGCAGCCTTGGAAAAACTTAACACTGGCTTTTCCGATCTTAAACCATTTAGTGCTCCTGCTCTTGACCCAGCAGCGGCAACTGTCCTGATGCAGGTCGCCGATCGTATGCAAGATAATTACCCCTATTTCCACCCGCTGTATGCCGGCCAAATGCTCAAGCCACCCCATCCGGTTGCCCGCCTGGCTTATATGCTCGCCATGTGGATCAACCCCAACAATCATGCCCTCGATGGCGGCAAGGCAAGTTCCCAGATGGAAAAGGAAGCCGTCGCTGAAATCGCCCACATGTTTGGTTGGGATACCTTCCTGGGCCACCTGACCAGTGGTGGCACGATGGCCAACCTGGAGGCTCTGTGGGTTTCCGGTCGGCTTGATCCCACCGGCACCATCCTGGCTTCCCGGCAGGCTCATTACACCCACAGCCGTATCAGTGCCGTACTAAATCTAAAATTCGAGTCGGTTGCCAATGATTTGTACGGCCGCATGGATTTGCAGGCCCTGCAGGAGCGTCTGGATCAGGGGGGAGTCGGCACCCTGGTCGCCACCCTGGGTACCACCGCAACTGGCTCCATCGACCCACTTCCTGAGTTGCTGCGCTTGCGTGACCAGTATGGTTTTCGCTTGCATGTTGATTCTGCTTATGGTGGTTATTTTCGCCTGGCTGGCAACCTCTCGCCGCAAACTGCCCGTGCTTTTGAATGCGTGTCTGAGGCTGATTCGATCGTTGTTGATCCGCATAAGCATGGGCTCCAGCCCTATGGTTGTGGGTGTGTGCTTTTCCGCGACCCATCCGTTGGCCGTTTCTACAAACATGATTCCCCCTACACCTACTTCAGTTCAAGCGAGCTTCATCTTGGCGAGATCAGCCTGGAGTGCTCGCGCGCTGGCGCAACTGCTGTTGGGCTGTGGGCTACCCACAAGCTACTGCCCCTTGTGCCTGGTGGTGAATTTGCCGTGGGCCTGGAAAGTGGGCGAAACGCGGCTCTCTCCCTCTGGCAAAAAATCCAGGCGGATCCACGTTTTGTGGTTGCCTTTCCACCTGAGCTGGATATCATTTTCTGGGTGCCGCGTGCTGCCTCTGTCAGCGCAGCCTCCGAACTGTCCCGCCACTTTTTCGCCGCCGCCGAGCAAAAACACCTCTACCTGGCGCTTGCCAACCTGCCTGTCGAGTTTTTCAATTTGCCTGCCGAAATGCTACCCGACAGCCCGACCATCACCTGCCTGCGTTCTGTTCTGATGAAGCCAGAACATTTGACTTGGTTGGCTGATATTTGGACTTTGATCCAACAAGTCGCTGCCGAAGTTCTCCCTGCCGATCTTGATTGAGGATTCCATGAACAACCGTGAACTTGCCGATACTTTTACGTTGATTGCCAACTTGCTCGAAATCAAGGGCGAGGTGATTTACGTCACGCTAGCCTACCGCAAGGCTGCCGAGAACCTGCTCTCGCTTGGTCGTGCAGCCAGCGAGTATTGGAAAGAAGGCAAGCTGCGCGAAATACCTGGAGTGGGTAAGGCCATTGCTGAAAAGATCGACGAACTTCTTTCCACCGGCCGCCTGGGTTTTCTTGAGAACCTCAAAACCGAAATCCCGCCCTCGCTGGCTGAATGGCTGCAGGTGCCGGGCTTGGGACCCAAAAAGATTGCCCTCATTTGGAAGGAACTGGGTATTACCACCCTGGCAGAATTAGGCGAGGTTGCCTCCGCTGGAAAATTACGCAGCCTGCCTGGCATGGGCGAAAAATCAGAAGCACAGATCTTGCTCGGGATTGAATCTCTCGCACGCCGTTCCGGGCGAATTCCCATTGGGCGTGCCTACCCGCTTGCACAACATATTATCTCTGAGCTCAAAAAAATCCCCGGTGTGGTGGCTGCCTCCACCGCTGGTTCCTTGCGTCGTATGCGCTCCACCGTCGGTGATCTGGATATCCTGGTTGCTTCTGCCGATTCAACCCCGGTTATGGCTGCCTTTACGACTTTGCCTGGCGTCATCCGTGTGCTTGGCAAAGGCGAAACCAAGGCCAGCATCGAATTTGCGGATGGTCTGCGCGCTCAGCTCTGGGTTCACCCGCCCGAACGGTTTGGCACAGCCTTGCAGTACGCCACCGGTTCCAAGGATCATAATGTGCAGTTGCGCCAACTCGCCCTCGAAAAAGGTCTTTCTCTCTCAGAACATGCCCTTACCCGCACGGATGGCTCCGGTGAGATTCTTTGCGCCACGGAAGAGGCGGTTTATCAGGCGATTGGATTACCCTGGATCGCGCCCGAGCTGCGTGAAGATCGCGGCGAGGTCCAGGCTGCCAAAATGGGCAACCTTCCACGTCTTATCGAGGTTGCCGATATCCATGCTGACCTGCAAACCCACTCCACCTGGTCGGATGGCAAATTAACCATCCTGGAGCTGGCCCGTGCCGCTGCCCGACGCGGCATGCGTGTTATTGCTTTTACCGATCATTCCGTTAGCCTGGGTGTTACCGGTGGCCTCAGCATGGAACGCCATGTCGAACAGCAGCGCGAGATTGAGGCCGCCCAGCGTGAGCTTGGCGATACCATCCGTATTCTGCACGCCTCCGAGGTTGAAATTCGCGCTGATGGTTCGCTTGATTACCCCGATGATTTTCTCGCTTCGCTCGACCTGGTTCTGGCTTCCCTACATACATCTTTGCGACAGCCTCGGGAGAAGGTCACCCAGCGCCTGATCAATGCCATTCGAAATCCGCACGTCGATATCATCGGTCATCCCACCGGACGCCTCATCCCAGACCGGGAGGGTGCTGATCTGGATATGGATGCCGTGCTTGCTGCCGCAGCGGAAACTGGCGTGGCCCTTGAAATCAACGCCAATCCCGCCCGACTGGATCTAGAGGATATCTATGCCCGCCGTGCGCGTGACATGGGCATTCCCATCAGCATTAATACCGATTCTCATTCTGAATCTGACTTGGATATGCTTCCCTTTGGTGTGGCCATTGCCCGCCGCGCCTGGCTTACCCCAGCCGACATTATCAACGCCTGGCCGACCGAGCAACTGCTTGACTGGCTTGCACGGCGTGGCTGAGCCTGCTGTGCCGTCAAGCAGGGTAGCTTTGCGAACATCTTTATAAAACCAGGTCTGTTTGGCCCAGGTCATTATCATTTATGTTTCTCTTGAGAGGTGTGCCATATGCTTACAAAACAGGTGCTGATTGATTCTGATCCGGCCACAGGCGAACCCAATCGCGATGTGGATGATGGACTGGCTTTTCTGCTGTTGTTAGCGTCAACCGACATTCAAGTTCGAGGGATCACCATCAACTTCGGCAATGTTAGCGCCGATCGCGGCTACCAGGTGGCAAAAAATCTCCTCGATCTTGCCCATTTGGATATCCCGGTTTACAAAGGGGCGGCATCAAAATCGGATTTGGGGCGACCGAACCCAGCGGTAGATTACTTGATTGAAACAGTACGTGCTACCCCTGGGGAAATTTCTCTGCTGGCACTTGGCCCTCTCACCAACATTGCCACGGCTATGATGCTTGACCCAGGCTTCGCTCCCAATTTGCGTGAACTTGTTGTTATGGGTGGTTCACTTCATTTCAAGCCATTTTCCATCTTCGGGGAATTTAATCTTCATCTAGATGGACAGGCGGCCTCTATCGCCCTGTCTGCGCCTGTCCAAAAAACACTTATTACCATGGATGTATGTTCCAAGGCTGTCTTTCGCCAGGAACACCTGCGTATGCTTGAGAACCACGACAGCCCTATTTCGCGCTACCTGGTCAAGGCCATTTCGCCCTGGCTTGACCTCAACCGAAAGGTGTTCTTCCGTGCTCAAGGCTTTTTCCCCTGGGATGTGGTGGCGGCCGCCTACCTCATTGAGAAAACGCTGTTCGACGAAAATCTCTGTTCCCTGTCAGTTCAGAAAACAGGGCTTCGTTCTGGCAGAATTGAAAATTGCCAGCCCTACGATCCCACTCAACCGGGGGATGGTTCTCTACCGGTCAACATCCCCATGGAATTGGATACACAACGCTTCATGCCACACTTTCTGTCATCCCTGTTAAAATTCTAAAATCCGTTTATCCATCTATAATGTAAAAATATCACTTCTTCAACTTGTTTAATCGCCGTTGAATTTCGTCCATTTCTTCCAATACATCCTCGGGATGAACATCTCGCTCAAGATCAATTAATTCCTCATCGGTATCATTTTCTATTCCCATCTTATCTTGAATTGCATCCAGCATTTTCAACACCCGGGTTAACTCATACTCGGTGAGCAGGCCAATTTGCAAGTCGAGATCTGCGCGGCGATCAGCTTCCGCGCTTAAACGGTTTTGGCTGATCAACACAAAAGTCGCCAGGAATATCGCCTCCAGCGAAACGATCATCGTCAACAATCCAAATGGGTATGGGTCAAACGGTTGGACGCCCAGGTAGCCCATATTAATCAGCAGCCATACTCCAAACCAGACAATGTGAAAATAAACAAAATACATACGCCCCGAAAATGCGGTGATCGCATCGGCCAACCTTTCTTCAAATGTACGCTGGTTGGCGGCAGTCCGGCGCGTGCTGACAATCGTATGGATATTTTGCTCAATGATTTTTGCCAGTCTTGCCTTGCCTGGTGTTGACGACGAAGCAGCTTTTTTATGGGACATTCCGAGCCTCCGGGGTGGCTGATTGAATGAATATTGATAACTAAATTGTCAGTAGCGACTATCCTAACATGCCAGGACAGGAAGCTTGATAGCATAGTACCAGCCGCTAAATATAGCCTAAATTATAGGTTTTGCGACCCTGAAAATACGATAGGTCCAAAATTAGCCTGTCACCAGGCTGATTATTCCCCGATTTGCCCTAACATGTACATAGCCATACAAGGCGAAAAATTAATTCGCGTCCCCGACTGTGTGCCTGCCAGTCCTGTTTTTTAGGAAGCGCTAATGTTAAAGAGAACTTTTGTTCGACTTTTTTTAAGCCAAGCGTCCGGTAAAACTTCGGCCGGGATGCTATAATGATTTTATCTTTTTCCTCACCAGGGTGATTATGGCCGAATCATTTGTCCACCTGCACACACATACTGTTTATTCTCTCCTCGATGGTTTCTCTAACATCAAGAAGCTGGTCAAACGTGCCAAGGAAATGGACATGCCTGCCCTGGCCATCACTGATCACGGCACCATGTTCGGCGTCATTGAGTTTTACAACGCCGCCAACGAAGCGGGCATCAAACCCATCATCGGCGTCGAAACCTATATGGCAGCCCGTCGCATGCAGGACCGCGATTCCAAGCTCGATAAAAAATCAAGTCACTTGCTTTTGTTGGCTGAAAACGAAGTCGGCTACCGTAATCTGCTTAAGATCACCTCTGCCGCCCAGATGGATGGCTTCTACTACTTCCCGCGCATCGACCACGAATTTCTTGCCGAACACTCCGAAGGCCTGATCGCCACCTCCGGTTGTATGTCCGCCGAAATTCCGCGTCAGCTGATCGATGAAAAGCCTGAGGAAGCTGTTCGCCGTATGAACTGGTACTATGATGTCTTTGGCCCTGACCGTTTTTATGTTGAGTTACAGCAGCACAATATCACTGAATTGGTGAGCCTTAATAAAAAACTGGTTGAGCTGGGTGCACGTTATTCCGCCAAATTTGTTGCCACCAATGATGTTCACTACATTGAAGCTAGCGACGCCAAGTACCAGGATATTCTTCTCGCCATACAGACCGGCAAGCTGCTCAGTGATCCCGATCGTATGCGGTACGAATCGCAGACTTTTTATCTGCGCTCTCCCCAGGAGATGAGCCAGCTTTTTTCTGAAATCCCTGATGCGCTTTCCAACACGCTTGAGATCGCCGAACGTTGCAAGGTTGACCTTGGTTTCAAGGGCTATCATCTGCCCGAATTCCCTGTTCCCGACGGTTACACGGCTGAATCTTACCTCCTTTACCTGTGCGAGCTTGGCCTCGAACGTCGTTATGGCGCTAATAAAAATGACAGTGAAATCCGTGATCGCCTGGATTTTGAGCTCGGTGTCATTCATACCATGGGTTTTGATGCTTATTTTCTGATCGTGTGGGATCTTTGCCGGCATGCCAAGGAACACGGCATCTGGTACAACACGCGTGGTTCCGGCGCCGGCTCGTTAGTGGCGTATTCGCTGTTCATCACCCTGGTTGACCCTATCCAGCACCACCTGCTTTTTGAACGTTTCCTAAATCCTGGGCGTATTTCCATGCCCGATATTGACCTTGATTTCCGCGATGATCGCCGCTCTGAAATGCTTGAGTACACCGCCCGCAAGTATGGTGATGACAAGGTCGCCCAGATCATAACTTTTGGTACCATGGCTGCTCGTGGCGCTTTGCGCGACGTGGCACGTGTCATGGACATCCCCATCCCCGAGGTGGATAAGATTGCAAAGTTGGTTCCCAACGTTCCAGGCAAACCCATCTCCCTGACTGAAGCCCTTAATGAAGTTCCCGAATTCAAGGCTGCTTACAACGCCGATCCCAAGGTCAAAAATCTAATTGACACCGCCATCCACATGGAAGGCGTTGTGCGGAATGCCGGTACTCATGCTGCCGGATTGGTCATTGCCGACCGTCCGATCACCGATTATCTGCCCATTCATCGCCCCACCTCTGGCGCCGAAGAATCCCCGGTTAAAACGGTCACCCAGTTCGAAATGGGTATCCTCGATAGCATGGGTATGCTCAAAGTTGATTTCCTCGGTCTCTCCACTCTTACCGTCATGGCCCGTGCTTGTGATGTGATTGAGGAGCGCCATGGGGTCATCCTCACTCTCGAAAATATCCCAACCGATGACGCCTCCACCTTTGAACTCATGGGCCGTGGGCAGACCGCCGGTGTCTTCCAACTGGAAGGCAGTGGTATGACTCGCTGGGTAATTGAGATGAAGCCCAAGAATCTTGACAACATTATCGCCATGGTTGCTCTCTACCGCCCAGGCCCGATGGACTTCATTCCATCGTACATTAAGCGTATGCACGGCGAGGAAATGATCGAGTACCGTCACCCCGCGCTTGCCCCTATCTTTGGCGATACGTACGGTATCCCTGTTTACCAGGAACAGATTATGCGCGCGGCGGTTGACCTTGCTGGTTATACCCGCTCCGAGTCTGATGATCTGCGCAAAGCCATCTCCAAGAAACAGGCTGACAAGATCGTTAAGCACAAGGAGAAATTTATCAAGGGCGCTTCAGAAAGGACCATGGATAAGGACACTGCCACGGCCATTTTTGAAGACTGGGAGAAATTTGCTCGCTATGGGTTCAATAAATCCCATGCTGCCGACTATGGCCTGATTTCAGTCCAGACTGGCTACCTCAAGGCCCACTACACCGCCGAATACATGAGTGCGCTGATGTCCGTCTTCAAGGATGACGCGACCAAGATTGCCCTGTATATCTCCGATTCACGTGCCATGGGCATTGATGTCCTGCAGCCAGACCTCAACCATTCTGGTTATGACTTCACCATTGAAGATCGCCCCACCAACCCAGATCAGCCCGATGGTCCCACCCGCCCTGCCATCCGTTTTGGTCTTGGGGCCGTCAAGAACGTTGGTCAGGGACCGGCTGACCTGATCGTTGCCGGGCGTGTTCAGTCTGATGGCAGCGAAAAGATATTCTTCGATTTGAACGATTTCGCCCGGCGTGTGGATCTGCGTTCGGTCGGTAAGCGTGCTTTGGAATGCCTGATCAAGGTTGGTGCCTTCGATTGTTTCGGTGATCGCGCTACCCTGCTTGCCGCCCTTGAGCGCATTGTTGCAGCCAGTGCCAGCCATTTCCGCTCGGTGGAAAGTGGTCAGCTTTCCCTCTTTGGTGGTTCATCCGGTGTCCAGGAGGAAAGCATCACTCTGCCTACTGGAATAAAAAGCGATAAAAAAGAATCACTTGGCTGGGAACGAGAACTCATCGGTGTTTATCTCTCCGATCATCCATTGTCCGGGTATGCCGAATTGCTCACCCAGGCTGTCAGCCATAATGCCATTACCTTGCAAGACGCTGCACACGAGGAACGCGTACGCGTTGCAGGCATGGTTGTTACGGTGCGACCATTCAAGACCAAGACTGACAAAATGATGGGTTTCGTCACCCTCGAGGATTTGCATGGTAACCTCGAATTGGTCCTCTTCCCCAAGACCTGGGAAAAATTCCGTGCCCTCTGCGAGGACGGCAAGGTCGTCATAGTCGATGGCAAACTCGATGCCACCAGCACCCCAGGCAAGATCCTGGTAGACGATATTCGCACCCAGGTCGATGTTAAGGTTGCTGCTTTTGAGACACCTCTGCCAACTGCGATTCAACAGCCCACCTTCAAACCTGTTCCGCAGACTTTGTCCGTCCAGCCACCGTCGAAGCAGTCACCAGCTTCGCAGCCGCCGGTTGCCGTCCGCAGCCAGCCGGTTACTCCCCAGCCTAAAGCCAGTTCTCCTCTCCCGGCTGCCCGGCAGCAGGGACCTGCGGCTTCTGTGCCGCTTGAACCCGATGAGCCCGATATGCCGCCCGAGCCCGAGTTCCCGCCCGACTGGGAATCATATCTCTCTGTCGACCGGTCATCTTTCGCGCCGCCTACTCCCATGGATGACATCATTGCCTTCGAGCATTTTGAGCCGATGACCGAACCAGCCGCGACCCGTCCCGAACCGCAGTCCACGACTTCTGCTCGTCCGGGCACCGCCGCGCCTGCTGATTTGGTTCAAAACGTGACACCTGCCACGCTGCCAACCACCTTGCCCCCCATCGTTCCACCCATGCTTGAGGAACGTAAAGATGATAGCTTACCGCCGCGCTTGATCACTGTCTACTTGCGCCCCAGCGGTGATAATGATCGTGACCGCCGTCGTATCAAGAATGTTTACCTCATCCTTATCTCTCACCCAGGCAAGGATCGCTTCCAATTCCAGGTCTTTGAAAACGGCCGTGGTCACCTGCTGGATTTCCCCAACGACACCACCCGCATCACCCCCGAAACCCTCAGGCGTCTTAAAAACCTGATGGGTGAGGAAACCTGGCGCATTGAGGAAATCACCTACCACTAGCCTGGTCAGCTTCAAGGCTTAGGCGCCGTCCATTCTACACGAATGGTATTGAGATCAATTCTGTTATTAAACCCCAAAGCAATGCCGGGCGAAACAGTCGCCGGCATTGCTTTGCTTTATTTGCCACGGTTAGAACCGGCGGCACTCCGCGCAGCGTTCGCAATCATTATTCATGCACAGCAGGGCATGCCGGTCTTTTTTGATCATCTCGATTACCCGTACGATCAGGCCACGTAAAGGTAGCGCTCGTACTATGGCCTGACCCACGGTGATGGTTTTGGTAAAAATCTGTACTTCCGCTTCGATGGCATTGAAGCCTACTGAGCAGCCTGGGAAACCTGGGCAGGCTGTGACGCCGGCTTCCGTCATTGCCCAACGGGTGAATTGGTTGCGACCCGCCAATTTTTCGGCATAGTGCATGCTGGTGTTGGTTGTGTGGTTCACACCCAGCAGCAGCACCCATCCATCCATGTTTGCAATTTTTTCGACTGGGGCGAAAGGTTCCGCGATTGTCTGGCTGTCCAAAATAGCATCCACACCCAACCCGGCAAAAGACAGGATCGGATGATTTGAGCGCTGCGCTCCTGGCCATTTTCGCAGCATCTCTGGCACAGCCCCCATTAACGAATCGGCTGGCATATCGAGTCGAAAAGGGACCGCCAGCCTGTTCCATGGCTGCCCGCGCGTGTAGTTGATCGCATTATTTGCCGGTCCCGTGGAAGGGGTCACCATGGTTTTATACGTGTGTGTTGGCATGATGATCGCGCCGGTGGTGCGTGCCAGGCTCGCAACAAACGTCTCTGCGCCACCCTCCACTGGGCCGAAGGTGCTCAGCGAGGCGTGCGCAATGACCGCCTTGTTTTGCAAGCCGAGCGTTGTGAAGGCTGTGGTCAGATCATTGATAGTCAACATACGTGCTGTTTTCTGCGGGTTATTCGCCGCGCCAGGTTGGTTTACGTTTTTCGATGAAGGCTTGCATGCCTTCTTTTTGATCCTGGCTATCAAACAAAGCGTAAAACAGCCGCCGTTCTTCCGCCACACCGGCGGTCAGCGGCTCTTCAAAAGCGTTGTTAATAGCCTGTTTTGCCGCTGCTGCGGCGAGAGGAGCACGCTGGGCGATTTCAGCCGCGAAAGCCAGGCTTTCTCTGAGGATGAGTTCAACTGGTACCACCCGGTTAACCAGCCCGAATTGCAGAGCTTCGGCCGCAGTCAGCAGGCGGTTATTGAGGATGATTTCCATCGCCAATGCTTTGCCCACAGCGCGAGCCAGCCGCTGGGTTCCGCCAGCACCTGGGATGACTCCGATCGTGACTTCCGGTAGTCCAAAACGTGCACTTTCAGAAGCGATAATCATGTCACAGGCCAGTGCCAGCTCAAAACCACCGCCCAGGGCAAAACCGCTCACCGCTGCAATCACCGGCTTGCGCACCTGGCGTAGGCCATCAAATAGCTCTACGAACCCGTTTGCGCGCATTTCCTGCGCGGAAAAGCCTGCCATAAACTTGATATCTGCCCCGGCGGCAAAGACGCGTTCTGAGCCAATCAGCAATATCGCGTGTGTCTCGTTATCAGCGTCCAATAGAGCCAGAGCGTCCATTAACTCACTCAATAACTGAGGATTGAGCGCATTCATGGCTTGTGGACGGTTGATCGTGATCAATCCGACGTGCTCTCGGGTTTCAGTCAGGATGAAAGATTGGGTCATGGTTTTCTCCTCCGGGTTGATTATATAATAACCGCGCACACAAATTGCGGTTTTCCATTGAAGTAAAATCACCTGTTGCACTGCATTTTGAACGGATTGGGGAAATCCTGCCGTCTTTACGGTGCAGAATGTTGGATGCTTTTCCAACGTGGGTTTATTCTGGAGGTCGGGGAATATTTCTCCCACGTTTCATCATTTATTGAGTAAAATTCTGCAGGTAAAAATATTGGTTTTCTGCTGATTGGATGATGGTTTTACTCACTGACTTTCGCCGGGGCCGGGTCGAGCACCCGGTGGAATTCAAGGAAGCGTGTTACCTGCATGATCAAGGATTACAAAAAATTTCTTATCAGCCTGTTCCTCGGGCTTATCCTCATTGCCAGCCCTGGTATGATCACCAGCGCGCGCGCCAGCCATGGTTTGCCGCGCAGAGTTGCTGCCGCTGTAAACAGCCAGTACCAGGGGAACAGCATCCAGGTGGTCATCACTCCCACGCCGCTCAGCACAGATACTCCGCAGCCGGGTGCAACTTCCCTGCCTGAGGAAACCATTATTCCACCGGCTACGCTGACCCCACTGGGTGTGACTCCCACTGTCACTCCACCTCCGTCACCAACAACCCTTGCAACCATCGATCCCAATCTTCCCCAGGTTAAAGGCATGGTTGTCGCTGGCAAAAAAGTGACTGTCGCCCTATTATCCGCAGGCAACCTGGTCACCCTGGCTGAGGCGGATGCAAGTGGGTTTTTTTCCCTGTTTGCTGCTACGGGTACTTATACAATTGTGGCCAGCGCCCCGGGCTATTTGAAGGCACAGGGGACAATTACGCTTGGTACCGGTGTGTTAACCGCTCCATCGATTGAGCTTGTGCCTGGTGATCTTGATGATAACGGATTGATCGACCAGTATGATCTTTTATCAGTTGGCATCAATTACAATAGCTCTGTTCCTGCTGCGGCGGATCTCAATAACGATGGTGTCATTAATGTTCTGGATTTGCAGATCATCGCGAAGCATTATCCTCTTAGTGGTCCTGCAGTTTGGAATTTTATTCAGTAACAGCCGACTCGTTTTATTCAGGATAATTTAGTATCTTCGGGCGGAATGATGGTTGCTTGGGAATTTAATTCGACGATTTACTTATACATTCTCGCCAGTCTTGTCACACTGGTGGCGGCATGGATAAACTGGCAGGAGCGTAATCAACCTGGCCTGATAAAACTTGCCATCATCATGTTCCTGATTTCTTTGTGGGCTTCTTTTAGCGCCTTGGAAGTTTCTGCCCAAGATGTTGGTTTGAAAATGTTCTTTATTTTGTGGGAGGGGCTCTTTACATTACTGTTCAACACATTGTTGATCAATTTTATTTGCGAATATTTTGAAATAAACGACCTTCCCCGCCATTTTTTCCCAGTGCTTTGGATGATTACGTTTGGTTTTTTTATCATGGGGGTGAGTAACCCGCTTCATCACCTTGCCTATGGTGAGGTTAACGCGGGTCCTTTCATGAAAGACATTTTTGTTCCTCCACATGGTCCTTTGTTTTCTTTGTGGACTGTCTACCAGTTGATTTTGCTTGGTATATCCTTGTTTCTTATTCTTTTGGTGATCAGAAGCACAGTGGGGTGGCAACGGAATAATGCTGTCTTGTTGGCTGTTGGCATCATGTTGCCCTATTCTTCTTATGTTGTTTACCGTCTGTTGCCTGAAAATGCCCTCGGGATCAACCTGATGCCGATAGGTTTTTCCTTCCTCGGCCTGATCATATCAGGGATTGTATTTACCGATTTGCGTCGCGTGGTGGTACAACAAACTGAACAGCTAAGGACGACCATCAGGGGTCTTGAAGGTGAAATTTACACACGTGGTTTATTAGAGAAGCACCTATTTGAAGTTCAGGATACGCTTGCAAGGCAAATGGCAGACCAGACTCAGAAACTTGCCGGTCTCTATGAAATGATATTGTTAAGCGGAAAATCACTCCCCTTGCAAAGCGTACTCGAACAGTCGCTCGAGAGAATCCGTATCACATTAGATTGCAGTGCTGTTTGTTATTATGAATCCACCAATGAAATGAACTTGTTAGCCTGTTCGGTCTCCAATGGTATTGAGGTAATGGAGGGTAGCCAGCTGGCTACTTTGAAGTTTGAATGGTTGCCTAATAACTCGAATGTGATCGCCAGGGTGGATGGCAGGGTTCCCGATGATTTTCCAGCGGAAATTCGCCAGGCGGGTTTCCTGACTTGTACAACAAAGCTGGTCAGAGTTCAGGAACAGGACTTTGGTATTTTCGCCTGTTTTTGGGAACTTCCTCATAAATTCAAGGTTGAGGAAATTTCTTTAATTGGGGCGCTTTCCGATGAATTAGGTGTTATTCTCCAGAACGCTCAGATGCGTGAATTGACTTCTTACGATGCCACTCAGCATGAGCGCCGGCGCTTGGCTCGAGATTTACACGACTCAGTTGTGCAGTCCTTGCACAGTCTTGTCTTTACAGCCGATATTGCCCGAAAGACCGCTGAGACCAAACCTGACAGTTTGAAATCCACACTCGACCATCTATCTGCCAGTGCGCAGCTGGCTTTGCGTGAAATGCGCCTGTTGTTGTATGAACTGCGCCTGGTTTCTGCGGATGAGATTCATTTTGTTGAAGCCATACAAACCCGCCTTGATGCCGTTGAACGCCGTGCAAATGTGCAAGCGAAGTTGGTTATTTCCGAGACGGTTGTATGGCCTCATGAATGGGACCGGGAGCTGTACTCCATTACCATGGAAGCGCTTAATAACTCCCTTAAGCATTCCCGTTCCACGCAGGTGGAAGTCACGGTTGAAGGGGATGATCAACATTTGGAATTGAACATCAGTGACAATGGCAAGGGCTTTTCTCCTGCAGATGTTCGCCGAGGTGGCCTAGGGCTTTCCACGATGACCGAACGCGCAGAGCGTTTGGGAGGTCAGTTAAAGATACTCTCTTCCCCAGGTTCGGGTACAATAATTAATATGTCAGTTAATATGTCGTAGGCTGCCTGATCGAAGAGGAATTACATGAAACCATACCGCGTACTTATTGTTGATGATCACCCGATGTTCCGCGAGGCAATGCGGACAGCCATTTCGCTCCAGGACGATTTTGTCGTGATTGGACAAATTGAAGATGGCGAACGCGCCATATCCGCTGCGCATGAACTGCGTCCCGATGTGATCGTCATGGATCTCAATCTCCCTGTCAAGAGCGGGGTGCAGGCCATCGGAGAAATCTTGAAAGCCGATCCCTCCGCGCGTATCATCGCAATTACCAGCTCGGTTAATGATGAATTAGTCATCGCGGCTGTTCAGGCAGGTGCCCTTGGTTATGTGCTTAAGGACGCTTCCAGTGATCAGTTTATTATGGGGTTGCGTGTAGTAGCCTCGGGTAAACCCTACCTGCCCCAGGATGTTGTTCTGAAATTAATGAGCGGTGTTCGTGGCCACAAGGCTGATACGTCCCTTGGGGTACTGACCGAGCGGGAAGAGGATGTCCTTGCACTGGTTGGTAAGGGATTTTCCAATGAGCAAATTGCCCGTCATCTTAGCGTCAGCCCATCTACGGTTCGAGTGCATGTATTTAATATCTTGAAAAAACTTAACCTCGAGGATCGTAACCAGGCCATTGTGTATGCTTCCCAGCATGCCAGACAATCCTGATTATCGATATTTACTTACCCTGGTTTACGCAACATTGGCTCCCCGGGGTCCCAGTTCCCGGTAAAGGTACCAGTCACCTTTGCGGTGCAGCGCGTCTTTCGGAGCACGGTCGTAATATAGTTCAAAAATTCGTCCTGCCTGGGTGCTAACACGGAAAAAGAAACGTCCAACTCCCAGTGAACCGCGTCCAGCGGCGACCGTCATGTGCCCGGGTTGCATGTTACGTGCCGCCCGTCCTCGCCGGGTGAAATCCGACCACTCCGCGAGATGTTCCTTGATTTCAAAAAGCTCCCCATGCCACCGAAAATTGTCCGGGCAGGTGGGGCTTTTTTCGTAAACGGGTGGGGTAAAAAATGAAACCTCGATGGCTTCATCGATGAAATGGTACGAAATGAGATCTTCCATATAAAAAATTATACGCCAATTGGAAGTCTCAAAGTGAAACTTTTTCACTCCCTTCGACGTTTATAATAAGAAGGTCCATCGCAAATACGCCGGATGTAACCATATATTAAGTTTTACAGGAGAAGAGCATGTCCGATTTGCCATTAAACTCTGGTTTATTCTTTGATGATTTTCAGGTTGGTCAAAAGATGCGCTCCGCCGGGCGCACAATCACCGAGCACGATATCGCCTCTTTCGCTGGTCTTTCGGGCGATTTTAACCAGATCCATACTGACGCTGAATTTGCCAAAGCCACTCCTTTTGGGCAGCGCATTGCCCATGGTTTGCTCGGGTTGGCGGTTGCTTCAGGCTTGGCGGTTCAAACCGGGGTGCTTGGCGCAAATGTCATTGCCTTCCGTGAAGTTGGTGAATGGAAATTCGTCAAACCTATTTTTATTGGCGATACCATCCATGTCGAAATGGACGTGGTCGAAACCAAGGCACTGCCTCGCTTGGGTGGTGGTTCGGTTACACTTGGCGCACACGTTGTCAAGCAGAACGGTGAAACCAGCATGAAAGGCTCGTGGACGGTGTTGGTGAAGACCCGCGGCACATAATAATATGCCAGATACTCAACCAAACCAGGTTCCCCCTCGCCGGCAGCCCAACAGCGATCCGGCAAAATCGCAGACCATGTCTCCTGGTGGCGGTTCGTCCAATCGTACCAGCCCACCGCCGCTCTTTCCCGATTATGGCAATAATCCGTACCCGGATTTTCAACTTCCCGAGCAGGTCGATCAGCTCGATTTGAATGCCACGTCGGTCAACCCTGTAGCCATTCCCACAGGGGCTAGATCGACTTATAGCCCGCGTCGCCGGGCAGTGGGAAAATCAGGTGGCTGGGGTTGCCTGGTTCGCGGCCTGGTTGTGACGCTTTTTGGGGTAGTTTTTTTCATCATTATCGCGGCTATCGCGGCAGTGATGGCCTACAATGCCATTGCCAAAACTCTGCCATCGGTCGATGATTTACGCCAACGTTCTGCCAAATTTGAAACCACCCGCATCCTTGACCGCAATGGCAACCCGTTGTATGAAATTCTCGATCCTAATGCCGGCCGGCGTACATTTGTAAAAATTGGTGAAATTTCACCCTACCTGGTTGCTGCCACCATTGCCACAGAAGACAAGGATTTTTACACCCACCCGGGTTTTGACCCGGTCGCCATTATGCGCGCAGTCTGGGAAAACTTCACCACTGGCGGGCAGGGAACAGGTGGCTCCACCATTACTCAGCAGTTGGCCCGCGCGTTGCTGCTCTCACCCGACGAACGTGTTCAACGCACCTATATGAGAAAGTTGCGAGAGATCATCCTCGCGGCAGAAATTACCCGGCGCTACAGCAAGGATGACATTCTTGAGCTTTATCTCAACGAGATATATTATGGCAACCTGGCTTATGGCATCGAAGCTGCCGCTGAAACATACTTTGGCCTGGGGATTGATGGGCAGCCCACGCCCCGCCATCCTGAAGGAACTTCCAAAAACAGTCGTCTTGCCGATGATCTGACCCTGGCCCAGGCTTCTTTCCTGGCAGGGCTTCCCCAAGCGCCCTCTGTCTACGATGTGCATTCCAATCGTGATGTCACCCTTGGGCGCCATCGCGATGTGCTTTCCTTAATATACGATTTAAGTGTTACGCGTAATTGCATCCAGGTTTCAAATGACACCAGCCCGGTTTGCGTGGATATTGATGCTGCCCTGCAAGCCAGCAAGCAAATCGAGGAATTTACTTTCCCTGCCCCTGATATACAGATGCGCTTCCCGCATTGGGTGCAGTTTGTGCGTGCCCAGTTGGAAAACCAGTTTGACGCCCAGACACTTTACCGCTCCGGTTTTAGTGTCACAACAACACTGGACGCTGCCATGCAGGATACCGCTCAGCAAATTGTCAAGGATCAGGTTGCCGCGTTGATTGCTAATAACGCCCTGGATGGTGCCCTGGTAGCAATTAAACCCACCAGCGGTGAGATCCTTGCCATGGTTGGCTCAACCGATTTTTATAATGATGCCATCCAGGGTCAGGTCAACATGGCTATCAGCCAGACCCGGCAGCCGGGTTCATCCATCAAGCCCTTTACCTACGCCGCTGCTTTCGAAAAAGGCTGGACACCTTCCACTCTGATTTGGGATATTCCCAGCAGCTTTGCACCTTCAGGGGATCCTAACGACACCAGCGCCCCATACTTGCCGGTTAATTATGACGGCCGTTTCCATGGCCCAGTTACCATGCGCACCGCGCTTTCCAATTCATACAACATCCCGGCGGTAAAGGCTCTACAGTATGTGGGGATTTATGACGATCCGGCCACACCCGCAAAAGAAGGGTTGATAGGCATGGCCGGGAAATTGGGCATTACCAGTCTTACCCGCACGGATTATGGCTTGGCCCTCGCTCTCGGTGGCGGCGAAGTCAGCTTGCTGGAGATGACCGGTGCTTACGCCGTCTTCGCCAACAATGGCCTGAAAATTCCACCCGTTTCCATCCTGAAAATTACCGATAACGCTGGAAATCTGATCTACCAATATACCCCGCCGGCTGGTGAGCAGGTCATCAGACCCGAACACGCTTACCTGATCTCGTCCATGCTATCAGATTACGAGGCCCGCCGGCCCATGTTTGGTAATAACCCGGTTATCAACCTTGGTTTTAATAACCGGGTGGCAGCTAAAACAGGTACTACCAATGATTTTCGCGATAACTGGACAATGGGTTATAGCCCTGATCTTGCTGTGGGTGTCTGGGTCGGCAATGCAGATTACACCCCCATGCAGAATACTACTGGTCTTTCGGGTGCGGCACCTATTTGGGCTGGCTTTATGACCTATGCCATACCGGTTCTTACCGGAGGCGAGCCCACCTCCTTCCAACGCCCTGCCGGTATCGTTGATCGTGTTATTTGTGCGGTATCAGGTACCGAACCCTCTACATGGTGTCCCTTGCAACGTGGCGAAGTGTTTGCTGCTGATCAGCCGCCCTTGCCAGCCGACCAAGATTTGTGGAAAGAAGTGACCCTGGATACCTGGACTGGACTGTTGGCGACCCCGGCATGTGCCGATTATGTTGACAAGAAGATGACATTGAATGTCAAAGATAAGGAAGCGCAGTACTGGTTGCGTAAAGATGATGCCGGGCGGGCTTTTGCTGCTGAATTGGGTTTTGAACGGCCAATCTTCTTTACACCTGATCAGGAATGTAAGGATAGCTCGCCGCATGTCCGCCTTTCGATCGAGAATATCCAAGACGGTGATGTGCTTACTGATGAGTTTGTCGACCTCCGAGTTGTCGCCAGTGCTACAACCGAATTTGAGATTTGGAAACTGGAATATGCGCATGGCCTCGACCCCGCCGATAATGACTGGCAGGTGCTATTCAATACCGATGCCCAGGTTCCTGACCCCCGTGACATCATGACATGGAATCTGGCGGAACTCGGGAACGGGGACTACAGCTTGCGTTTGCGCATTGAAAATGCTGACGGTGGATTTGCCCAAAAAGTGGTTCATTTTCGTGTTGATTACACTCCACCGACTGAGATGCCCACACCCAGCCCAGTACCCACGCTTACCCCACCACCGCTGCCCACCGAAATTCCACCAAGCCCGACAGATATTCCGCCTGTCCCAACGGATATACCCCCGGTTGTGCCGACACCCACTGAGCCTGTTCCCACCCCAGGGGTTGTTGACCCAAGCCCCACCCCAGAGCCGGGCATCACCGGTTGACATATCCAAGATTGGAGTGACAAACAAGTTTATTGCTCAAGAAATGAGACCTCCGGGTAAAAGCGGGGGTCTCTTATTGTTTCAAAGGGAATAGCCTGCCCTATCGTACCTGTGGTACATTGTCGAGAATCAGTTTGTTCCAGATATAGCGTCCGACCTCTCGCCAGACGATATTATTTTTCTCGCCATTCTTAAAGCTATCATTGGTGAATTGGATGTCTATCTGTGGGGCATCGTTCAGATAGTCTTGGTTATCGACCGGTTCGTTGCGTAAGTCAAAAAGGGGTTTGTTCAACTCCACGAACAGCGGAATGGAATAATGCCAGGTGAAGCCGATGTTTACCTGGTCGGCCCAGCGTGCATTATCGACCACCATCAACAGGGATGTTTCCATGTTGGGCTCAAGTACAGGACTGCAGTTGTTGTTGATGATTGCTGCCGCAGGGTAAAACAACAGGCCTGAGTAGATCCCCATTCCAGGCAACGGTATATTTACAAAATTGTCATTATGCGTGCTGCTTACCTGCCGCCCGGCAGTGGTACGCAGCAAAATATCACCCGCTGCGATGGAAAAATTATGCGGGATGGTGGATGTATCGGATTGAATGATAAGCAGGAAACCAAATTCATTGCGCTTGTCCAATTCTTCCAGGCGCAATCGTGTTTCCTGCTCCAGGTTGGGGGGATTTTGAGGGTCATACTTGTACACGAGGTGATTTAGCACGATTGCCCTGACCAACCCGGGAGTCAGGAATGTGGTGATAACCCTGATACTTGGCAGACCGCCTTCAAAGGACCGGTACTGCACATCTGACCAGCGTTCGGTTTCATACCATAGGAATCGCAGCGCTTCGCGCCGGGCCTTGGGAATATCACCGTTTTGTGCAAAAGCAAAAATTTCCTCGGCGACTTTTTTCGCTTCGTTGCTTTGCATTTCCGGGTATTGATCACCGGTATAGATTAATGGATTGATGGATTGACAGGGGGCGAGTGTGGTTGGTGCGGTAGGGGCTTCGGCGGCGCAACTGGCGAGAAACAGGCAAGTAAAAACGCTGATCAAGTATATCCACGGCGATTGCGTTTTATACATCCCCACAGTATCCTCCAATTCAACCGAATTAGATAAATATTTTTTTTTAAGATTATACAACCATGTCAGTGATTACAATAGTGACATATTACATAAGTTGGACATTAATTAATGCGTGTTTCAAGCATTAATTATCAATTACAGTCCCTTTAAGGTTTGCTGCCGGGTCCATTTTTCGAGTGCCCAGCGCCCGTTTTCTACAGCGGAATGCTCATCAATATTTGTAAAATCGTGCTCTTCAAGTGCTGTGTGAATATTCTTTTCCAGATTGGAAATCATTTCATCGCCCCAAGCAAGCATTCCCTTATCCCCGAGGGCGGATAATATTGCAATGTGAAGTTGTAAATAAGCCACCGGTTGTCCGCGTTCTTCCAAGATTTCCCGGATGATTTTGCGGGTATAGTTTACATCTAGCTTTAATATTTTCTTGGTGTTCTTTGGTTTTTTGTCTTGTTTCTTCGGATCTCTGTGAATCGTTTTCCAAAAAAACAAGGCGGTACCTGTCTCGTTGCGTATATCTGTGTGTATCAGATCCAGCCCGCTGGTTTTGGCTGCCAGGAAGGCGGCGCTGAGAAAGGGAGCTTCGGCTTCCCCTAGCATGCCAAGAATGGGTGTCTCGGTGGGCAATAGTTCGACCAGGTTGAGATGCAGCGCCCTGAGTGCCTCGGTATGCCACTGCCAGTCGTAGCGGCGCCGGCGTAAAACTGTTTTGAATGGTCCCACGGCAGCATGGCCCCACAACCACCCCGCCCACAATGTGGAAAGTGCCCAGAAAGCCTGGTTGGGGCGTGGTATGGCAGTTACTACGGCTTTAAATGAGTGTTCGTGCAGGTCTTCTGCCAGGTCGCGCAGTGGTCCTTCAAATATGCACACTCCGCCACTTTCTGGGGGGTCCTCTGGCCAAAGCGTTAGCGCAACACTGCTTTCCGAGGACGCCCAAGCTTTGATGCCGGATTCCAGCGCCATCCATACATTATTTTCCCGGTACACACCTGGAAAGCTGAGCTGTCTCGGCCGGGGTCGTTCGTTTCCATGAGGCCATAGTGCGTTGGCCAGGTCGGCGGCATGTAGTAACAGCGCGCTGATACAACGCCTGCGTTCCACTGATGTGGATAGGCTATCCAGCCGGTTGATCATGGTCCCCAGGGCGTAGACTGCCCTGGGTGGGTAAAATTGAAGCGCCTCTTCCACAGCCCCCCGTTCAGGGTCGTTCCCGGGCGTTACTCGTTCGAGTGCCCGGGAGCGGTGCAACCCATCCGTACGGGCCCAAAAAGCCGCATTGTCCAGGTCAGCTTGTGTGACCTCATGTTCACCCCCGTCTCCGCAGCTGCAATTATAGATACGTCCTACCAGCTTGCCAGATTTGCCTTCCCATAAAAAAGCTTCGGCAGGCAGCACTCGCCCACAGTTTTCACAGATTGTGTTGTAAAGAGCCAGCAGGTGAGTTTCGAGGCGCTTACCTTCTTTGCGGGTCATCGCCATTTCTGCCAGGGCAGCCTGCAAGTCATGTTCGCGCGGCGGGTGAGCGGCCAGGTCTAGCAGGAAGCGGTTGACCGGGTTTCCGGCAGTGACCAGCACGCGCTGTCCGCTGCGTGCCATTTCAACAGGTAAGCGCGGCAGGGCTGCAAAAGGGTCAAGCACCCAGGCATTTGATGCTGGCAGGCTGGCCAAAAAAGATCGGCTGGTTCCTTCGGGAATTGGCGGCAGAAAACGGCTCAACGGTGCATCCGCCGAATCTGACCAACCAGCCGTGCTTATTCCAAGTATATTATCCATATCCATAGTATAGCGCGAACAGAGAAGTGGGTTTGTGGGCTGTTGACATATGTTTCCTTATGGAATTCCGTTGTTTTCATTCCAAGGACGGATCAGCCATGTTTTTCGCTCAGGGATGTCACACCTTCAATATCAGAACTTCGTATGCCTGCAGGCTGATTGTGCTGTCCGTCAGGTTGAGTCCCTGGCGTGTACCACTGGTTAGCAGGATTTGCGCTGCCTGGTTTGCGCCGGTTGTCTCTATGGTGACTGTGCGGCTTGCCCCGCTGAAATTCAAATAAACCAGGATTTGCTCATCGTCCTGTTTGCGTTCAAACGCAATCACGCTTTTTTCCCTTTGAGGTAACAAGCGAAAATTATCCCCACGCAGGGCTGCATGCGCGCGCCGCAGAGCGATTAACTTGCGCGTAAAATTTTGCATGGAATCCGGATCTGTCTGTTGCCCGGCTACATTGCGATTGGGATAATCGGGGTGGACCTTTAACCATGGCTTGGACCTGGAAAAGCCTGCGTTCAGCTCGCTGGACCACTGCATCGGTGAGCGACAGCCGTCGCGACCCTTGTACACGGGCCAGTATTTTTTACCAGGTGGGTCCATTATTTCGGCCCGGGATAATTGGATATCTCGCATGCCGATTTCTTCACCGTAATACAGGTAGGGGGTACCGCGCAGGGTCAGCAGGAGCGCCATTGCGATCCGCGCCTGGTGATCTGTTCCATCTTTGCAGTAGCGGCTTGCTGTGCGGATCTGGTCGTGGTTGCCCAGCACTGTTGTCGGCTGTACCCCAGCCTTGTCAAAAAGCTTGTCCCGTTGGATCGTACGGTCCATCAACCAACGCGGTTTCCATGGAAAGGATAGTTGCGATTCGAAAAAGTCGAAACTAAAGATCGCGTGCAGGCGGTCATCCCCAACATATTGCATGGCTTTCTCTGTGGGGGTGATGAAAGTTTCCCCAACGGCATACCGGTCGGGGTAGCTATCCAACAACTTGCGCAACTCTTGCAGTAGGTCAATCATTTCAGGTTGGTTGAGATCGTGGATATGTTGCTGGCGGTCGAAAACACGTAGACCGAAACGGGGCGGGTTGCTTCGAAATTGACTATCTTTGAAATAAGCGTTGAACACATCCAATCGGAAACCATCGACACCACGTTCCAGCCAAAACCGGAAAACATCCAGGATGGCTTGCCGGACAGCGGGACAGCGCCAGTTGAGATCGGGTTGTTCTTTTAGAAAAGAGTGCAGGTAATATTGACCTGAAGTAGGATCAAATTCCCACGCGCTGCCGCCAAAGCTGGCTTGCCAGTTGTTGGGCACACGACCACCTGGCCCTGGGTTCTGCCAGATGTACCAGTCCCGCTGCGGGTTTTCACGGCTGAGGCGTGATTGCATAAACCAGGCATGTTGGTCTGATGTATGGTTTAGCACCATGTCCAGTATTACACGAATACCTTTTTCATGCGCGGCAGCCAGCAACTGATCAAAATCGGCCAGGCTGCCATAGCGCGGATCGACATCCGTATAATCGCTGACATCATACCCAAAATCGGCATCCGGGCTGGGGAAAAATGGAGATAACCAGATGGCATCAACCCCCAATTCGTGCAGATAATCCAGTCGCGATGTAATACCGACAAGATCGCCAAAGCCATCCCCATTTGAATCGGCAAATGAACGAGGATATATCTGATAGATGATACCGTCATACCACCAGGCGTTATTTTTTTTCATTCGTTTCCTTCGCAGAATTGTGTTGTATTCATGGGCATTACTCGGAAAAAAATTTCCGCCAAAAATGAAGATTTATGCTATTATAAATTGGTATGGCTACTACCTCGTCCGAAAAAATCCTTGTTGTCGAAAATGATCCGATTGCTGGTGACCTGATTGCGCGCCAGGCGTTAAAACCAATGGGTTACCATGTGAGCCTGGCCTTGGATGGCGCAAGTGCCATTCAGCAGGTTCTTAAACAATCGCCGGATGTCATTCTGATTGACTTGAACCTGCCTGGTCTCAGCGGTAAGGATTTGATGGTAGCCTTGCAATCCCAAAATGTGACTTTGCCTATCATTGTTATGGCGGAAAAAGGCCAGGAAGCCGGCGTCATTCAGGCCTTTCGATTGGGCGCTAGTGATTACCTTATGCTGCCTGCCCGTGAGGCAGAGGTGGTTTCATGCGTTGAACGCGCACTAAAGCATGTGCGTGAAAGTCGTTCGCGTGAACTTCTGGACGCCAGAATCAAGCAGACCAATGCGGAACTTCAACGCCGTGTACGTGACCTCGGTACGATTTTCTCGGTTGGGCGCGCAGTGATTTCCATTACTGATCAGCGTGTGCTGTTTGATAAACTGGTCGAAGCGGTTACAACGGTAACAGAAGCGGATATGGGTTGGTTGATGCTCAAGGACGACAAGAGTAATGCCTATGTATTGGCAGCCCATCGTAACCTCCCCGACGCACTGGCACGCAAGCTGGGCCAGCCGATTGATGATGGACTAAGTCAATTGGTTTCGGCTTCCGGCGAAACTTTGTCGATTCATGGGCAGCCCTTACGTCGCTTTAAAATTGCGGCACTAGGTCAGGCAGCCATGGTAGTGCCGGTAAAAGTTAAAAGTGATGCCATTGGTCTGTTGATTGTTGTCCGAAAAGCCGAAAAGCCTTTTGGTGAAGGTGAACATACCCTCTCTGAAGCCATCGCGGATTACGCATCCATCTCCATGGTTAATGCGCGTTTGTTCCGCGCCCTCGCGCATAACGCAGAAGCGGCTCAGCAAGGGGAAAAACGTATGAATGAGGCCGTGCTGCGTATGCAGCGTGAGATTGGCTCCAGCCTGGTGAAATCGCTGGGATCGCTCGATTCGTTATTGGCGGAAGAAAAGGGCGCAATTACCGCCGGGCAGAAACAGACCCTGGATAAGACCAGGAATGATCTGAAGGAAATTCTTTCAGTCCTCGGGCAACAAGTGGTAACCCAGTCCCGGTCCTGAACCAAGGTGAATTTGAGGTATGTCCTCAATCGATTACATTTTGCTTGCCATGGAACCATCTTCCACGCTTGATTTGCTCGAGCGTGCATTACGTGCCGCTGGTGTTGTCCCGGTTGTTGTCAAGGATCCCGATGGCCTGGAAAGAGCCTTGCGCGAAATCAACCCCGCTGTCCTGGTTGTTTCAGAACGGCTAGGTGACCAGTCGGGTCTGGATCTGGCAAAACATACCCTGGATCGATTTCCAACTCTGCCGATTATTTTTTATGCTTTCAAGCATGACCCAGATCAGGTGATTCAGGTCATGCGGGCCGGTTTGAGTGATTATTTATTTCCCCCATTAAAAATCAACTTGATCATGCAGTCCATTGTGGACAGCCAAAATCGCGCAAGAAAAACAGGTGATTGGGTGCGCCGTGAAGTCAAACGTTCCACGGCCTCACTTGAAGCCAGGGTCAGCGATATGGAAGCCCTGGTAAATCTTAGCCGATCCATCGCTGCTTCATTGGATCTGGATAGTGTATTAACCAGTGTCGTTACTGCAGCAGTTGAGTTGACCAGCGCCGAGGAAGGCCACTTGCTGCTATTGGATGAATCCACGCAGGATCTGTACATGCGTGCCAGCCGTAATTTTGATGACCAGGATGCACACACATTCCGCTTACCTGTCAATGATTCGCTCGCCGGTCAAGTAATTCAGACCGGAAAACCGATTTCCTTTTGTCAGGATTCCCCCAATAAAATCAAAACATCCTTCCTGGTATACGCGCTTGTTTACGTGCCGCTCTCTTATAACGGCCAGGTGATCGGTGTCCTGGGTGTGGATAACCGCAGTCCAAAACGGTCATTTACCCAGCACGATGAGCTGTTAATGAGCGTGCTGGCTGATTTTGCCACCATCGCAATTCAGAATGCCAGGTCATATGCAGCCTCCGAAAGCGAGCGGGAAAAACTTCAGACTATCCTTGCGAACATACAGGATGGCGTTATTCTCATGGATCAGGAAAAACGGGTGTTGATAATCAACCCGGCTGCCAGGAATGCTTTCGACCTGGGTGATAGTGATGTTATAGGAAAACGAATAACCGAATTCATTGAGAACACCGACTTCAAAGTAATGGTCAATTCTGCTCTTGATCTCCCACTTAAGAACCAGGAAATCTCATTGGAAAATGGGAGGGTCTATAATTCGCAATATACCCCTATCCATGCAATCGGTTCAGTGCTTACCCTGGAGGAGATTACTCACCTCAAAATGATGGACCAGTTGAAGAGTGACTTTGTTCACACAATATCCCATGATTTGCGTTCCCCGCTGACTTCCATTATCGGTTACATAGAGCTGCTAGACCGGGTTGGCCCGTTGAATCAACAACAAAAGGAATTTGTAAAACACGTTCAGGTCAGCGCGCACAGCATCACAGAATTGATCAATGACTTGCTTGACCTGGGCCGAATTGAGGCTGGTTTTGATGCGATGAAGGATGATGTGGCGTTTGGTACCATCTTACGTTATACCCTCGATAATTTACAACATCAAATTGAAGACAAGCACCAAGAAATCATCTTTGATATTGCGCCGGACTTGCCGGTCATGCGCGGCAATCCGTTGCGCCTGCGTCAGGTGATTGACAACCTGCTTGTCAATGCGGTCAAGTACACACCTGAAAATGGCCGTATCAAGGTCAGTCTGCGTAGTGAGTCAAATCAGATTATTTTTGAAGTGGCAGATACTGGAATTGGCATCTCCCCCGCGGATCAGCCGCACATTTTTGAAAAGTTTTACCGTGCCAACAATGCCCCAAGTTCTACCCGGGGGACAGGATTGGGGCTTGCAATCGTGAAATCAATCGTTGAAAATCACTCTGGTCGCGTATGGGTGGAATCAGTGCTCGGTCGGGGCACCAAGTTTACGGTGGTGCTGCCATCGAACTTGCCCACGGTGGAATAACAATCCAAAGCGACAGACAATCATGCTTATTCGTCGCCACCGCCTTCATCGCCCGACCCGCCGCCGGAGTGAACTTCCAAAACCTGCCCGTGATAATCAACCTTTACTTTAAACCCGGACATGCCCAGGTAAGCGCGCATGTCTTCCGGAATACCCACTTCAAACAACATTTCAAATTGTTTGTCAATGTGTTTTAGTTGGTTTTCAATCATGGCCTTGCTGAACAGGTCATCCGTGCCCATCATTTTTGCGGCTTGTTCGCTTAAAAATCCTTCATTCCCCTGGATCATCTTTTTCATTTCATTCAGTATGACGCGATCGATCTGTTCGGCCGGAATGTGGCGTAAAAACCCGGCGTCATCCATAATATAAGCGGGGTCGGTACCAATGAAACCAGCTTGTAGCGGCCGGTCATACTCATCGAAAACCAGGCCTGCAAAGAGTGCCTGACGACTCATGTTATTCCTGCTTCCCTTCCACGATCGCAAGCAGAGTGCCTGCCGCGAGACCCAGGCGGCGGTCCAGCTTCATGGTTTCATCCATACGAAAATCCAAGTCAAGTTCATACCTGAAAAGATTGAAGCGTTGTTTGATATCAGCAACACGTCCGCTGCCGAGGGTGATGTCGTAATTCTGCGGGAGTAGTGATCCCAGGAGGAACCTGCGTAGCAATGCCAGTCCCATGCTGTCTTCAAAGAGACTACCAATAACTTGTTCGTTGGCGTCCAGTACATCCCATTCATCACGCAGGATCGATTTAAAGCCTTTTCGTCGCAGGGTGCCCACTTTTTCGCCACTGGTACTATCAATGACATCATAGGCGCTCGAAAAATCAATAATTTGCCGTGCCTTTATCGCCAGGATTTCCTGGGTTTTTTGTTCATCGGCAAATACCCGGATATCTTCTCGCAGTTTAAACATTTTTTGTTCACAAAACATCACCAGTTCGCCACTGGCGTTGTAAAAGCGCAGCTTGCCGGTCAGGGCGAAAACCTGGCGTTTTAGCATGTATTGGGTGTACTGAAAAGAAGTATGCATGTTTTTTCCCGGGGGATTAATAATGGACGTTGACAAGGGTGCCAACGGTTGAAAAGTTATATACCCATTCGGAATCGGGGATGCTCAGGTTGACACAGCCGTGACTCATGGGTGTGCCGAAATTATTGTGCCAATAGGTTCCGTGCACAGCATAGCCCTGATAGAAGTACATTGTGAAGGGTACATTTGGCAGGTAATAACCTGGACCGGACATATCGGTATATTTGTACTTGATATAAACTCGGTACTGACCGGTCACAGTGGGGTGTTCCCATGTTCCCGTCGAAACGACGAATGAACTCACCAGTGTATTGCCATCATACGCATAGAGCATTTGATTGGTTAAATCGACATCAAGCCAGTGTCCAGCACCGCTACCGGTTCCCGGTCGGGGCGTGGGTGGAACATACAGGGTCGGCCCCGGTAGTGCGGTATCCGTTGGCAGCGGGGTAGGAGATGCCTGTGTGAACAAATCGGGCGTTGAGGTTGGTCCCACGCTATCGGTTGGCAACGCGGTTGGGGTCGCCTCTGGGACATTCGTGGGTTGGACTGTCGGCACAAGTGTCACCGGTGCCAGGGCTGTATCTGTCGGCAGGGGCGAGGCCGTGGCAACAGGCATTGTATTGGTTGGTTCAGGGGTAGAGCTTGGGGGTACCGCTGTTGGCGGTATAGGGGTCAGGCTGGGCAGGCTGGTTGCAATCGCGGACTCTGTGGGTGTGAGGGTTGCCAGGCTTGAAGAGGGTGGCAGGGTCGCTTCAAGAGGCGCAGCGGTCGGCGGCAATGGGGCCACTGGCAGCAGCGGTTCGGCCAGCAGGTTATCTGGTTTTGTAATATTCACTTCTGCCCAGGCGGGGCCACGGTTGGGGCTACTGAGCAGCTTGTCGCTCAGGAATGCTGCCACTGGTGTGACACTTCTCCAACCAGCCCATGCGAGCACCAGGCAGAGTAAAACGACCAGCAGTGGTAACAACGATGACCTTGAGCGCATAAAAGCGCCCTTGTTTTTGGTAGTGGGAATGTCAGTAGGGGCTGTTTTTGTTTTTACTTCTTCTACTACATCTTCTTGGAAAGCGACTTCGGGTTCTTCTTCGACATTGGATTCTGGTTGTGATACAGGTGATACCTGCCAGGATACTTGTGGTCGTGCAGGTTCCGGTTCGCTGGTGCCTACAGGTTGCTGGGCCTGAACGGGTTCAACTGGTAACGAAGCAACGTTGGGTGTTTCAGTCTCGCGGTCCTGCTTCATACGACCCAAGGCCCATGTCATCCCTTTTCGGGCGCGTTCGCTATTGGGGTTGATCTGTAGTGCCTTTTGCAGGTGTTGCATGCTTTCGCGTGGACCTGTCAACGCCGCCATCAGCAGCCAGACCTCTTCCAATTCGGGAGCCAGTTCGGCTGCCTGAGCTGCCAAGCGGTTGGCGGTATCTTTATCACCACTTTTCAGAGCTTGTTGGGCCAGCTCAAGGTTTTTGTAGGCGGCGGACTGATTAGGATTCATAATTTACCTTTATTGGGTTGGCTAGGGGGCAGCCGGTGGCTCAATATTCTCATTATTAATAAAACACAATATCCCATTTGCGACACCAGTTGCCACCACGGTGGTGTTGGTTGTCAGAATTTCATAATCGAGATTGAGAAAACCCGTTTCTATGATTCCGGCCGGAGTACCGGGATCGATTTCATTAAAGGCGTGGTAAAAGGTCATGTCATTGGTGACGCTATCGTGCAGTGGCATGTTGGTCTCACGCTGATAGCGATCTTTGAGGCATGCTTCCAGGCGGTTGGCCAGGTTTGTATCACGTGAACTCATGGCTGCCGCTACCTTGAAGCCAGTGGCCTGATCATTAACAAAGTCGCAGGAGTCGTTATGAATCGATACAAGGACGGCAGCTCGGTATCCATCCAACCGGGGGTCCATTTCTTTGAGCAAGTCGGTCTTGTAGCCTAGTGCGTCTAATTTTTGTTTTACAATCGTCGCAATCTTCAGGTTTACGTCTGCTTCAGTGGTCCCATTTGCGCAAACAGCGCCTGAATCATTCCCCATGTGCCCGGCGACAATACCAATTTTTATTGATGGACGTACAGTCCCTATGGGTAACACAGCTTCTGGTTCTTGCGTTAACATGGTGGCAAGCTGTTCACGCCACCCTCCTGAAAAAGAAGTCGGTGAAAACGCTACAAATAGGGTCGCAACCACAGCGGCTGTAATTAATGTCTTTTGCAGCAAGCGAGGGGATCGATATTTCCGGCGTTGTTGAGGATTAACAACCGCTCCACTATCGGACGGTTCTGTGAAATTTTCCATAGATTACCATTATATACTACCTGAAATATTTCGTGTAGAGGGTAAGCAAAATAGATGGGTGTGGTAGCGAATGACTAAATGTATAGAAAATGGGTGTCTTAAGGAAAAAACGTTTATAGCTTGACGTTCTTTTCACCGGGAAGTATGATCAAAAAAACTCTGGAGATAAAATGACCGTAGAATCTGAACAATTACGTCAGGCCATGCGTTTTTGGGCCACAGGCGTTACCATCGTCACAGCTGCACATTCTGGGGTTCAGCATGGGATGACAGTCAGTGCTTTTACGTCGGTATCGCTCGTCCCGGCTCAAGTACTTGTATCCCTCGCGCAAAATACACGCACGCACGAACTTGTTATGCAGTCACATCATTTTGGTGTGAGCATTCTCGATTCCGGGCAGGTCGAGCTTTCAGATCGTTTCGCCGGGCGCGTGGCGGATGATATGGATCGCTTCACTGGCATCGAAACTTTGACGCTTGTCAGTGGCACACCAATGCTCAAGCATGCCCTGGCCCAGCTGGATTGTCGTGTGGTGACCACCATTGGATCTGGAACCCACACCTTGTTCATTGGCGAAGTGCTATCTGCCGAGTCGGGCGTTGGAACTGATCCCCTGCTTTATTTCAACCGTGGGTATCAAAAAATTAATCCTATCTGAACCTTCCAGTTGCTCAAGAGGTGAAAATGCCTGATCGCCTTTCGGATGCTGAAAGACATACCCTGCTGTTGCTTGCCCGGGATGCACTCGAAACAAGTGTGCGTGGTAAGCAGTTGTCTCCCGTTGATGAGGATAGCCTTACACCAGCTTTGCGCGCGCAAGGTGCTTCTTTTGTTACCCTCACCGAAAATGGCAGGCTGCGCGGGTGTATCGGTGCTCTCCAGGCTTATCAAGCGCTTTACCAGGATGTCTGTGAACATGCCATGGCTGCTGCGCTGCAAGATTACCGTTTTCCGCCGGTGCGTCCAAGCGAGTTGACTTATATCCATATTGAAGTTTCACGTTTATCCGATCCGCAGGTATTGATTTACCAGGATCCTGCTGATTTACTACAGAAGCTACGGCCCGGGGTTGATGGGGTTATTCTGCGCGATGGTTCACGACGGGCGACATTTCTGCCACAGGTTTGGGATCAAATTCCGGGTGCAACCGAATTCCTCAACCACCTTTGTGAAAAAATGGGTGCTGCGCACAGCCTGTGGCGGCAAAAGCACATAGATGTGCAGATTTACCAGGTTGAAGAATTTCAGGAATAGGATAAACTTGGCAGTTTGAGCATTTCAATCTAAGAAAGTAACATTTATTTAGTATGAGGAGAAAAATTATATGAAATATCGTCATCTTGGCCGTTCAGGTTT
>CAIVSQ010000506.1 GCA_903908605.1 uncultured Anaerolineae bacterium | reverse complement strand
TATTTTGTAAAAGTGCTAAAATCTCTGGCATGGGCTTTTCCGAGTAATTTTGGGTTGTGAGAGACACAACTTTACTCGAAAAGCCCTATTTCTTTCAACTATTTTTGGCGAAGGTATTGTAATTTTGCAAACATTCAATAATCAAATATCCACGGGGCAGTTATTCAGTACCCAACAGGCTGGAATTGTAAGGATATAATCATCCTCATCGCAAACAAAAAATCTTGAAAGTATTTCGACTTTGACCAGGCGTATAAAATCATGGAAAAACAGGTCGTCTCCAAACAAAGAGTAACCGATCATGGCGAAGTCTTCACGAATAAGCGTGAAGTAAATGCCATGCTGGATTTGGTGAAACAGGAAACCGATCGCATTGACAGCCGATTTCTGGAACCTGCCTACGGAGACGGAAATTTTCTCGCAGAAATTTTTAACCGCAAACTGGCCGTCGTCAAAAGGATGGACAGGAAAAGCCCTTTCAATTATGAAAAAACGCAATGCTTGCCGCCGAGATCATCGAGGACTTGAAGTCCGCGCTGGAGCAGTTTGAAGGCTTTGCTCTTGATCTGGGCAATGATATTGATTAAGCAATAGGTTAAGTTTGCCGAAAAACGTTTTCACCTTCACCGAATACGGTTCAAAAGCCATCCAGTCAGACCTGGGCTGGGGGTTGAATGACCCGCGCCTGGATCAGTTGGAGCGACTTAACAATTCATCGGGGAATACATTATTTACGCTGGGGCGCAAAACCATCAAAGCCTCCCAGTTTGTCGGGCTGGTGAGGCTGGGCGATACCACCCTGCAAATCCTGCCCAAGATCGCAGCCAAAGGCGATTTTGACAAACCGGAATACACACCTGAATACCAGGATGCGGTGCGCAGCGCGATGCATAACATGCTGGTGATGCTGAGTGTGGCCTGCGATTTGCCTTTGCGCGCGCAGGATGCAGCCGAACTGCATTCGGAAGCCGGCGACTGGCTGGAAATATTGACCCGCCTGTTTGCGCTTGAACTGCACCGCCAATTCAAGGCCGGTCTGCCGCATGCCTATGTCACCATCGAAGACCGCCTGCCGGTCATCCGCGGCAGCTGGTTAATCGGAAAGCAGCTCGCCCATCACTCTTATGATCGCATGAGCTTTGATGTTTCTTATGATGAGTTTTCGCCCGATACGCCGCTCAACCGCACTTTTTCCCTCACGGTCGATACTCTCTGGCGATTGACCCAGGACCCAATCAACCGTCGGTTACTGCTGGATCTTCGCGATTGGCTTGCGGACTGCAAACCAAGCCGCGAGACCTTATACAGCGACCTGTCCAAAGTCTACTTTACCCGGCTGAATGAACGTTTCAACCCGGCCTTCAACCTGGCCAGGTTGTTTTGGGAGCAGCGTCTGGTGCAGCTTTCCACAGGTAGTCTGCCTTCTTTTTCATTTGTCTTTGATATGAACCGCCTGTTTCAGGATTTCATCGCCCACTTCCTGAAGCGCCATCACAAGGAGATATTGCAGGGGGCATGGCTGGATGGAAATATTCTCCTGCAAGCCCAGG
Organism: uncultured Anaerolineae bacterium; assembly: GCA_903908605.1. Taxonomy (GTDB): domain Bacteria; phylum Chloroflexota; class Anaerolineae; order Anaerolineales; family Villigracilaceae; genus UBA5195. The sequence goes on along the minus strand of CAIVSQ010000506.1, from coordinate 3,474 downwards.
GACAAAAAGTCCATCTCGCAGAAAGAACCTTCCCTGGTCAAAACTTCGGGAAACCAGTCTTTCAGTTGATCCCGGATATTCTGCTGCTCTCCCCGCTTGGCATACCCTACCTGATTGCTGATACCAAATACAAGCGCCTGGATTCCAAAAAAGCGGATGGCGGCGTGGCCGAAGGGGACATGTATCAGATGCTGGCCTACACGCGCAAATGGAAATGTTCCGACGTTTTATTGCTCTATCCATCATCGAATGCACACCCAACGCAGTTTTCCCTGCAAACTAGCAGCGAAAATGGTATCAATATCAGGGTGGTCGAACTGAACTTACATCAGCCTTTGGAGAAACCGGCTGGTCTCATCAAAGAATTACGAATGGCCTTCGCGCCGGATTGGTAAAGGAGAAGCTAACTATGGCACGCAACCCTGCAAATGAACATTTATATAAAGCCTATCAGGACTTTGCACAACTCTGCCTGGTTGAAGACCGGTCACTGCTCTGGCCCAACCGCGCAATGTGGACACCTACCAATGTATCATCGATCAGACATGCATTGGTAGACACGCCGCATTGGGGCAAGGAGACCTTTGAAAATAAGCTGGTTGACCAAATGGCAGGGTTGCCTTCAGATGTATGGGGATTGTTAGCTGATGCCTATTATTTATATTGCCTGGTCCCTAATTCCAGGGTTTTAAAAACTGATAGCAAGCTCGCGATGGTATCAAATTTGGCGAAAAAAGGTTCCCTGCCTGTTCCTGATGAACAAGATTCTATCTGGAATGCGATGGTTGCTGGCTTCTGTAATCCAGGACAACGCTATTTGCAAAAGTACCGCCAATTCTGGCTAATTTTTGTCTTTGCCGAACAAGTAAAACAGCTGCCCGATCGTCTAGCCTTGCTAAAGGATCGACAGGCACTGCAAAAACTACTGGATGCCAGCCTGCTGATGATCCCTTCACCAGTCGATCGTGCTGCTGATATGCGTAATGCACTGCTTTATTTGGCTTTCCCTGAATATTACGAACCGTATGTTTCAACAGGATACAAATCAAAAATTGTCACTGGTTTTAAGGATCGTTTGCCTGGCTCAATTCCCACTGATGTTGACGATGCAATTTACCAAATCAGAAAGGTATTAGAAAAAGATGAGTCTCTGCCAAAACCTATGGAATTTTATCAACCTGAGATCGAGGCAATGTGGAGGGATATTATTCCACCATTACCAGTAACGCCAAAGCCAGCAGTGAAAGAACCTGCTTCCTCATATCCAACCGCAAAAGCGTCGCGAGACATGCTCAACCTGTTCCAATTTACCAAGAACGTCATCATCTATGGACCACCCGGAACCGGGAAAACTTTTATTGCCAATCAGGTTGCAACCCAACTGGTAAAAAAGCAACTAAAAGCGCCAATTCCTGATGCACTACGTTTACAAAGCATAGCAGAAGACAAGACCTTACACGAATTAATGGCGCTGGGAATGTACCTGGCGGGCAAAGACAAACGCTACCTGTCACAGGCGATTCAAGAATTTCCACTTATCCAGTCCCGTTTTGCCATCCGACCCATTAAATTCCAGAATGGGAGTATTTGGTCTGCTCTACAAATTCACACTTCGATTGAAAGTACAACAGTAAATGTCGTAAATAAAACCGGGCCTACATTATTTGACAAAGACACTGATGCTCGCTGGTATCTTACCCCGTCAGGAAAAGAGTATGTTGAACAAAATCTAAGTGATGCCTTAACTGCTCTTAAACAATCGGCAAAAGAACCGAGTAAGGCTGAGGATTTTATTACCCGGGTAGCATTCCACCAGTCTTATGCCTATGAAGATTTTGTGGAAGGGTTCAGGCCAAGCGAAACGAATGAAATTGCCGTAGTGCCTGGTAAATTCCGTGAAGTTTGCGCTCAGGCAGCCAGTAACCCACTAGCAAACTATGTATTCATCATTGACGAGATCAACCGCGGGAATATTTCCAAAATATTCGGCGAATTGATCACTCTGTTGGAAGACGACAAACGCGCCGGCCAGCCGGCTTCATTCCCCGTTGAGCTGGCTTACAGCCATATGAAATTCATGGTGCCAGGCAACCTGTATATCATCGGCACGATGAACACTGCTGATCGCAGCATTGCCCTGTTGGATGTTGCCCTACGGCGCCGCTTTGCTTTCTATGAACTTCTACCAGATCCGAGCCTCTTACATGGGAAAATCATACAAAGTGAAGATGAAATCCAGGTGGATCTGGAGAAGTTACTTCAGGGGTTGAATGAAAGAATTTTCAAAGAACTGGGCGCTGACTATCAAATTGGGCACAGCTACCTGCTGAAGGTGGACTCACTTGGCGCTCTGGAATTTGCATGGAACAACCAGATTCTGCCCTTGTTGCAAGAATACTTCTACAGCCAGCCAGAAAGACTTCACGAAATTCTGGAGCCATATCTTGATGGACAGGAGAACGGTTCCGATTTGCGAATGGAAGGCAGTGATCTGGTTCTTGCGTTAAGCGAACTCACGAAATAATAGGTTAAATTGTTAATCTGACCTTGGTCTCGCCCAGGAAAAGGGGGCTCAAGGATATGAAATCGCCGAACAACTTTGTTCTGGCATCCTATGATTGATGCCAGATGATACCTCTACATCGTAAGCATTTTAACGCGACACCCGTGCCAACTCCCAAGGGGCTATCCTGAAAGAAATTCAGAATAACCCCTAAAAAATTAAACAAGCAAAGAAAAAGACGCTCGAATGATTTAGAGTAGTTTCTTCAAGATTGGGATCAACGGAGGCAGATCATTCTCAACGCGTTCCCACATCAGTTTTTGATCGACCGAAAAATAGGCATGCACAATCCGGTTACGAATGGCGCGCATCAGCTGCCAGGGAATTCCCGGGTATTGCTCTTCGACTTCATCTGGAACCTGGCTTGCATACTCTATCTCAAATGGTAATTTCTGGATTTCAGCAATAGCGTCCAGAATATTTGGATTTGTTCGCGAAGATGAGGTTTCAAACTATCCAGTGTTCCGAGATCGACCGGGCAGCCCAGCAATTGCTCGAGGTAATCCTGGAGTGCGAACAAACCGAAATAGCCAACCGGCCGATTGAACTCGACCAGCAGATCTACATCACTATTAGCATTGGCTTCGTCGCGTGCGACCGAACCAACAGCGCCAGGGATTGCACCCCGAACCGCTCGGCCATTTCAGCCTTCTTTTGCCTCAAGATTTGTAGAACTGCTTCTTGTTTCATGCTTAAAATTATCCGTGAATCTCATCTTCGGAGTGAAATTTGGCTCCAGGTCAGCCAGGCTGCAAGCTTAAGTGGTCGAACGATTTTCTCACCCCATCTCACCCCAGCCCGCACCACTCCATGCTCCGATCCCACAAAAGCCGCGCCTTCTCCTCATCGTAGAAATCCTTGCTCGAAGCCTTCTCTTTCCAACGAAAGTTGCACAGGTTAGGCGTGACTAT
>CAIVSQ010000505.1 GCA_903908605.1 uncultured Anaerolineae bacterium | reverse complement strand
TTGTTCCTGGGAAAAACCCTATTTGGCCAACCCCATGCCTGGCCCATCTTGCACCCAAGCCTGCATTTTTTACTGATCCCGCCTTACCTGTTGGATCTTCCACTCTGGTTTCACCGCACCTGGCAGGTAGCCCTGCGGTTTGGGCTGGTGGGGCTGATCGCTCCGGCATTATTGCAGCGTTTGAACATCCAAACGCGCTGGTTGCGTTGGTTGCTGGGGCTATGGATATTCCTGGTACTTTTTTCGTTGCCGCTGTACCTGCACTTGGCTGTGCCGGTTTTGATGATTTTGTTCGGTTTTTCGATTAAAAATGACCGCCGTACCTGGTTTTGGCTGCTGCTGGCTTCCATCTGGGCTGGGTTAAGTCGCATCAACTGGTACCCGATGCCCGGTATATTGGCTGCTGTTTTGTATTTACTCGAATCTGGCCACGAGAAACACAATCTAAAAAGCCTGATCAAACCTGGCTTGTGGCTGATTATTGGCACATTGGTGGCGTTCCTGTCCATGCAACTGTACATTCGAGCTTCTGGGATTGCCAACCCGGGTGATTTTTTCACCAGCTTGAGTTCAACCAAGTTATGGTACCGGCTGCTGCCAAACGAATCCTACACACCGGGTGTGCTGCCGGGAATTGTGCTGTTTTCCATGCCTGCCTGGCTAGTGCTTATCCAAGCATGGCGCCAGGAGCGGGCTGGAGGAATCAGCACCCCAGGCAAGTTATTGATTGTAGGATTATTAGGGTTGTTGTTTGCCGGTGGCTTGCTGGTAAGTACAAAAATCGGGGGCGGGGCCGATTTACACAACATGGATGCCTACGTTGTGCTGCTGCTAATCGTCACGACCTATCACCTGCCTGGCATGCGCCCTGCTCACCACCCGCCAGCCGGGCAGACAACACTGCCCTGGAGCCTGGTGGTCCTGTTGGTACTGGTACCAGCCTGCTTTGGCGTGATGAGTCGGGTCAGCCTGTGGCAGTATGACCGGGCTGCGTCACAAGCAAGCCTGGCCGCCCTGCAACAGCGTGTTGACCAGGTTAACGCCGGGGGTGGCGAGATTCTCTTTATCACCCAAAGACATCTGATCAGCATGCACATGCTGCAGCGGGTCAGGCTGATACCGGAATATGAGCGTGAGGAATTGATGGAAATGGCCATGTCTGCCAACGACGCCTATCTAAAGACATTCCGCTCCGACCTGGAAAAACACCGTTTTGCAGCTATCGTGGTTGATCCGCTGCGATTTAATTTTGTGGGAGATTATGACGCCATGGGTGCGGAGAATAACGCCTGGACCCGCTACGTTGCCAAGAAAATCCTGTGCAATTACCAGCAGGATGCCATTTTTGCGGCAGACCGAATCGCCATTTACGTGCCGCAAAGCGGCCAGCAAAAATGCCCATAGAATCACACTACGTGCCGAGCCGGCTCAACGATTTTGGAAAATAATATAAGCCACCAGGCCCGCAATCGTTAAAAGAACACCAGCCCAACCCAGCGGACCAGGCAAAGCGCCGTGTAGAAAAATCACTTCCCCCACCAACGAGAACACCATTTCCATCGACTGGGTTGCATCCACCGCCGCGATTTCATAGGCATGGTAGCAAAGGCTGCGCGCATAGAGAAAAATGGTCGTGGCGATCACCCCTGAAAAGAGAGCCACCATGGCAGTGCTGAGTAACTGTCCGCCGGAGGGCGCCGGGGGGCGGGTAACCAGCACCAGCAACAACCAGAAAGGGATCGACCCCATGGTCAACAGTAATACTCTGGCAAACCCATTTTCCAATATTTTATTTTTTATGCGCGGCAAACGTGGATGATTGCCCTGGAGCGCTTCCCAAACCATCTGGTTGCCGATAGGATAGGCAAAGGCAGCCCCCAGGACCGGCAATGCCCCGGTTAACATGGTTGCCATGCTGGTGGTACCAGCGTGTTCGACATTGACCGCCAGTATCCCAAGAAAAATCACCGCGGTGAGGATCAGGCCCTTCACCGGCACCTTGCGACCAAAGAAAAGCAACACAATCGGGGTGGCCAGGATGGTAATCTGCCAGGTAGTGGCGACAATCCAGCCTGCGGCATAAGCTGCGCTAAAACTGATCAGTGCATAAAAAACGCCAAAACCAATGCTGCCGGCCAGAACCCAAAAGCGCCAATACTGGCGAAAGACCTGCCAGACCTGCCTAAGTGCCTCCACGCCGCGTGTTAACAAGAGGATCAGTACAAGAAAGATGACCATATAGCCAAATCGCAGGCTTGAGGACCAAACCCAATGTCCCCCACCCAGGCTCATGGCGCGGTTTAAAATAAAGGTGCTACTAAAAAATAGCGCGGCTAATATGCCAAGTAAAATCCGACGAAACATGCACAACTCCTACTTCCGGTTCCGGGATATTTCCCTGACTTAGTTTATCATTCCTGCATCGGATGAAGTACCTTATATCAAAAATGAGGGCAGTTTATCCCTAAGGCTATAACAAACAAAACCATGTGAGGCAACCATGAAACCAACTCGCACCTTGCCCGAACATTATGCGCTGGTATGGGAACTCGATATCAAGAACGGTACCCGCCTGAATATAATCCTGCAAATTGCAGGGCTGGGCTGGATGCTGTTGGCCGGGGTGCTGCTGACGGGTTGCGTAACCTGGATACGCCCAAACCTGTGGCAAGCCTTTGCCGTGGCAGGGGGCCTGCCCGCCCTGGCTGTATTGGGGTTATTGCTCCTGAATATGATCATCACAATCAGCCTGCATGAGCTGGTACATGGATTATTTTTTTGGCTTTTTTCAAAACACCCGGTCCAATTTGGGCTCGGGCCAGGCTATGCTTACGCCGGTATGCCGGGTTGGTTTTTCCCACGCGACCTGTACCTGGTGATTGGCCTGGCGCCGTTGATCCTGCTGAGTGGGCTGGGGCTGATTGCCTGCGCCTTCATCCCGCTGAGCTGGCTCGCGGCTCTGCTGACCGGGATGATCATTAATGCGGGCGGTGCCATCGGGGATATGTACGTCTGCATGCGCATTTGCAGGGAAGACCCGCAAGTGTTGATAAAGGACACCGGAGATGGTTTCCAGGTTTACCGGCAGAAAAACACCCAGGATGGTTCAACTGGATTATGAGGTTTGCAGACCGATGCAACTTTAATGTAGGCGGGACGTACGTTAATCAAAATAGTTGGATTTTTCCAAGGAGAACTTTATGAAGAAAAACCTCATTCTCGCTTTATTGGCGCTGTCGCTGGCCGCACTGGCTTGCAGCTTCCAGGGCAACTTGCCCGCCATCAAAACCCCTGGCCCGGATGTTACCGAGCAGGTATCTGTAAAAGTACCGGATGCAGATGTCAACCTGACCATTTCATTTGGCGCCGGGCAATTAACCCTTGCGCCAGGCGCGCAAAATTTGGTGGATGGAACAGCAAAATACAACATCCCGGACTTCAAGCCTCAAATTGAAACGGTCGGTGGAAATATCACTATAAAACAGGGCGACTACCAATTAAACGGTTTCCCTGCCATGAGTGATATTAAAAATGAATGGAACTTGAAACTAGGTTCGGTGCCCATGAACCTGACAATTAACGCAGGCGCTTATCAAGGCACTTTTGACCTGGGTGGGCTGGCCTTGACCAACCTGGCGATTAACGATGGCGCAGCCGAGGTAGTGGCGAGTTTCTCAGCTCCCAACCCGGATAAGCTGGCTGTCTTTAGCTATAAAACCGGCGCATCGAATGTTACATTGAACAAACTGGGCAACGCCAATTTTGCCAGCCTGATATTTGAAAGCGGAGCTGGCAACTACAAACTGGACTTCAACGGCACCCTGCAGCGCGATGGCAGTGTCAATATTCGTTCGGGCATGAGCAACCTGACCCTGGTCATCCCTGCCAATGTAAATGCCACCGTCAAGGTCAGCAGCGGGCTGTCTAATGTGCAGTTTCCACAAAGCTGGAGTCAGAATGGCGATACCTACACCCAAAAAGGCGAGGGCTCAGCCCTGACCATCATCATTGAAATGGGTGCCGGGAACGTGCAAATTTCACAGTAAATTCGATTGCTAATAGCGCAAACCACGGGAGAATTTCCATCTCCCGTGGTTTTTATTTTACAATTATGCTTAATCGGAGTAAAAGGTCATATTTTATCCATGACGATGGTCACTTGTGCATTTGACAAGCTAACAATAGAATTGAGATAAATAGATGAAAATTACCTTTTTATCCTGATTTGAATTTCCTGGGTACATACAACAGAAAAGATCACGTCAAACATCAAATTAATTCGCATAAAAATAAACATAAAAGAGGTTGTCATGCAAATCACCCGCCAGGCCGACTACGCCATTCGAGCTGTGTTATATATCTCCAAACTTGGACAAAATCAACGCGCCGCGACCAGCCAGATCGCGCAGGAACAGCACATCCCGCCTTCGTTTTTAGCCAAGATCATCTCACAGCTTTCCATCGCAGGCGTACTTCAGACCTCACGTGGCGCGCGCGGTGGTGTCATGCTGGCAAAAGCTCCTGATGAAATCTCTCTGCTAGATGTGGTGGAATCGATTGATGGCCCCATTGCACTAAACGAATGCGTAAACGATGAGCAGGGTTGCACATTTGGCGAGGAATGCCCGCTACGCTCAATTTGGTGTGACGCACAGGATGACCTGGTGCATCGTTTGCGATCGACCAATTTCGCGCAGTTCGCCGCCTCGCATTAATTGTCTTTTGACAGGCAGGATCATGGCATCGGAGACCAGATGGTTTCCGATGCCATTTTTTATTGATATCACCGCAATGGTCGCTAAATTCACTTTCTTACTTTTAAAAATAGCACTGTTTGTGACCGCGATGGGTATAATTTAGGTAGCCTCAAATATCCCGTATCAAGGAGATAAACATGTCGACAGCCCGAGTCATTCGCGCCCCACGCGGGACCCAGCTTACCTGCAAGAACTGGTTGAGCGAAGCCGCTTATCGTATGATCCAGAACAACCTTGACCCGGAGGTAGCAGAAAAACCGGAGGATCTGGTGGTCTATGGCGGCCGTGGAAAAGCCGCTCGCAACTGGGAATCCTTTGACGCCATCCTTGAATCACTTATAAACCTAGAGGAAGATGAGACATTACTGGTGCAATCCGGAAAACCAGTGGTGATTTTTAAATCCCACAAGGATGCGCCCAAGGTATTAATCGCCAACTCCAACCTGGTGCCGCACTGGGCCACCTGGGAACATTTTGATGAGCTGGCTCAAAAAGGCCTGATCATGTATGGGCAAATGACCGCTGGTTCTTGGATCTATATTGGAACCCAGGGTATCTTACAGGGAACCTATGAAACCTTTGGTGCGCTCGCCAACCTGAAAGGCTGGGGTTCACTTAAAGGAAAATTTGTCCTGACAGCTGGTTTGGGTGGCATGGGTGGCGCGCAGCCGCTGGCGATCACCATGAATGAGGGTGTGGGCCTGGTGGTTGAGGTGGATCGCGAGAGAGCTGAGCGACGCCGGGCCATTGGTTTTGTTGACGTGGTGGTCGATACACTCGAAGAAGCCATGACCCTGGTGGAGGAAAATAAGGCCGCTGGAAAACCCATCTCAATCGGGTTGGTGGCCAACGCGGCAGATATTTATTCCGAGCTGGTCATTCGCGGCATCACACCAGACGTGGTCACCGACCAGACCTCGGCACATGAGGCACTCTATTACGTACCCAGCGGGTTGACTGTGGAAGCCGCCAACCAACTGCGCGTCAGTGATCCGCAAACATATAAAAAGATGGCGATGGACTCGATGGCAAAGCATGTCCGCGCCATGCTGGACTTCCAACACAGAGGCGCAGAAGTCTTTGATTACGGCAACAATATCCGCCAGCAGGCCTTTAATCACGGCGTAAGCGATGCTTTTGAATTTCCGGGCTTTGTCCCTGCTTACATCCGGCCCTTGTTCTGCGAAGGCAAAGGCCCCTTCCGCTGGGTAGCGCTCTCTGGTGACAAAGAAGATATTTACCGGACAGATGAAGCTGTGATGGAGTTATTCCCGAACGATGCACATTTACACCGCTGGCTGAAATTGGCGCGTGAGAAAGTGCCTTTCCAGGGACTACCTTCACGCATCTGCTGGCTGGGATACGGTGAACGGGCGCTAGCCGGGTTAAAGTTCAACGAAATGGTTGCAAAAGGAATCCTCAAGGCACCCATTGTCATTGGGCGTGACCACCTGGACTGTGGCTCGGTAGCCAGCCCCAACCGAGAAACCGAAGCGATGAAAGATGGCTCAGACGCCATATCAGACTGGGCCATCTTGAATGCGATGATCAACATCGTGGGCGGAGCTACCTGGGTCTCCTTCCACCATGGCGGCGGGGTGGGCATTGGTTACAGCCAGCACGCCGGGCAGGTGATCGTAGCCGATGGCACACCCGAAGCAGCACTACGCCTGGAACGAGTGCTGACCAGCGACCCAGGCATGGGCGTAGTCCGGCATGCCGACGCAGGCTACGATATCGCCATCGCTGCAGCCAAACGACACGGCATCAAGATGCCGATGCTAAAATAGGCTATTGCCCGTTATTAACCAACAACAAGATCGTCTTCCGGCGGTCTTGTTTTGTTTTTGGGCACCATAACCTTCGCAATTACTCCAATTGGCCGATTTGCAAACAAAAATACCCTGATCTGGCTGTAAAATAGGGTAACGGTATTCCCCTACAACAGGTTTACCAACGGAATATTTGGACGGGAGCTCTCTTGACGATGACAAACAAAAAACGAATTGCCGTACTCACCAGCGGAGGCGATGCGCAGGGTATGAACGCCGCCGTGCGGGCTGTGGTACGCACAGCAATTGACAAAGGCGCGGATGTTTTTGCCGTGTATGAAGGCTACCAGGGCCTGGTGGAAGGTGGAGAAAGTATCCGCAAGATGAATTGGAATTCTGTCTCCGGCATCCTACAACGCGGCGGGACCTTGATCGGCACTGCACGAAGCGAAGAATTCAGAACTCGCGAGGGCCGCCGCAAGGCTGCTCTTAACTTGATCCAACTAGGAATTGATGGATTGGTTGTCATTGGCGGGGACGGTTCGCTAACAGGCGCGCATCTCTTTCGCCAGGAATGGGCTGGCCTGGTTGCGGAACTACTTGAATCCGGGCAGATCAGCGCACAACTGGCCGCCGCTTACCCTGCGCTTGCCATCGTTGGCATGGTTGGATCCATCGACAACGACTTCTACGGCTCTGATATGACGGTCGGGACGGACAGCGCGCTGCATCGCATTACTGAAGCCATCGACGCCATCTCCAGCACCGCGGCAAGCCACCAACGCACCTTCGTGGTCAAGGTGATGGGCCGCAACTGCGGTTACCTGGCACTCTATGGTGCTCTGGCAACCGGTGCCGATTGGGTGCTCATCCCCGAAGCACCACCAGACGTGGATAATTGGCAGGATGTCATGGTGGAAAGGTTGAAAGCCGGAACAAAAGCCGGGCGACGTGATCACATCATCGTCCTGGCAGAAGGAGCGCGCGACCGCGACGGAAACTACATCGGCAGTACAGATGTCCAGCAGCTTTTGGAAGAAAGACTGGGCGAAGAAGTACGTGTGACCGCACTGGGACATGTACAGCGCGGCGGCAAGCCGAGCGTTTACGACCGCAATCTGGCGACTCTGCTAGGCTACGAAGCCGTCATGACCATCATGAACGCAAAACAAACCGACGAACCCGTAGTGGTGGGTGTACGCGCCAACCGGATCGTTCAATCGCCTTTGCTAGAATGCGTGGAAAAAACGAGGGCGGTCGCTGATGCCATTGCAGCGAAAAATTACGAAAAGGCCATGGATTTGCGCAGCACAAGTTTCAAAGAGGCTTTCAGCACTTTAAAGACCATGGTGCGCGCACTGCCCAGACCGCTGGAACCGGGCAAAAAACGCTTGCGTATCGCCATTATGAACGCAGGCGCGCCAGCAGCCGGCATGAACACCGCGGGCCGGACCGCAATCCGGCTTGGGTTGGACCAGGGTCATATTATGCTGGGTATTAATAATGGTTTTGAAGGCCTGGCGCGCAACCAGGTACGCGAGATGGACTGGATGAGCGTGAGCGGCTGGGCATCGCAAGGTGGTTCAGTCCTAGGGACAAGCCGCAAGATACCAAAGGGCAGCGATTTGTATGGGATTGCGCGCACGCTTGAGGACAACAAGATCGACGCACTGCTGGTGATTGGTGGCTGGACCGGTTACGAAGGCATCTATGCGCTGAACAATGAAAAACCAAACTACCCGGCCTTCAACATTCCCATGGTCTGCCTGCCAGCCTCAATCAGCAACAACCTGCCTGGTTCGGAATTTTCGATTGGCGCGGACACCGCTTTGAATAACATTGTGGACGCGGTCGATAAAATCAAGCAATCGGCAGTGGCAACCCGCCGCTGTTTCGTGGTGGAAGTGATGGGTCATTCCTGTGGTTACCTGGCGCTGATGAGCGGCATGGCAACCGGCGCGGAACGTGTTTACATCCATGAGGAAGGCATTACCCTAAAGAACCTGGCGGTCGATATTGAAACTCTCAACCGCGGTTTTGATGCCGGAAAACGGCTTGGGCTGTTTATCCGTGCGGAATACGCCAACCCCATCTACACCACCGACATCATCTGTTCGCTCTTTGAGGAAGAAGGACGTTCGATCTTTGATGTTCGCCCGGCGGTGCTGGGTCACTTACAGCAAGGTGGTGATCCCTCGCCCTTTGATCGCATTCAGGCTTCACGCCTGGCGCGGCTTTGCCTGGAATACCTGGTCACTGAATGTGACAAGCGCTCCAGCAATTACTCCTTTATCGGTCTGCAGTCGGGTAAGATTCAATTCCACGACATGCGTGATTTTGAACGCATGGTGGATATGGAAACCCAGCGACCCAAGGAACAATGGTGGCTGCAATTAAAAACAATCGCCGATATGATGGCCAAGCTGGCCCCGACGGAATAGGTCCAATTGAAACCAATGGCTGTTTTTTTACGTATACCTGGTTGAAACCCACAACACCTTTGCATTTGCATACCAATCAGGAACCTCAACATGCCAAGACATTTTCGTCATAGACAGCGTTTTTACGGCTCTAACCATCCATTCAGTGGAGTACTGTGGATGGTTGGGCTGGCCATTCTTTTCGCCACACATTCCATTTGGCCAGGGATATTGATCCTGGTTGGCATCAATATCTTGTTTTCGGCCATTTGGCAAGGCACAAACGGGCAACAAATAGAAGAACGCGAACCAGAACCGGTGGATGTCCCCATGATCCCACCACCTCCGCCGCCGGCCCCTGCCCGGCCTGCACCCGCCATGCCAGAGCCGGCCAACCAGACAAACCCCGAATTACTTCCTGACACCTGCCCGCACTGTGGAGCACCAGTTCGAGCCAATGATGTCAGGTGGCGAGGCGCACAATTAGCTGCGTGCTCATACTGCGGCTCCAACCTCATTTTATCAAGACCCGGAAAAGCCCCACTGAGACCCTGACCAATTCAGACGGACTTTCGGCACGGAAATAGGATATGGACAGTAAAACCCTGCGCGTACTTGAATACACCAAGATATTGGACCGACTAGCGGCAAATTGCGGCTTTTCAGCCTCGGCAGCCCTGGCGCGTGCCCTGGAACCAACCACCTCTTATGAACTGGCATTAACGCGCCAACAGGAGACCAAGGAAGCCCGGCACCTGCTCTCTGTCCAGGATGTGGGTATTGGCGGGGCGCATGATGTACGCGAAAAAGTGGAACTGGCCCGGCGCGGTGGGGTGCTGGAAACGGTTGATCTGCTTAACATCAAATACACGCTGATATCCTGCCGGGAATTAAAACGCAGCCTGTTGGGCAAAGCCGGGTTTGAAGCCAGCCAGGCAATTCAAAATGACCCCCATGGTCCCCGGGCGCTGCAAAACCAACGAAAAAAACAGGCCCAACAATTACGCGAAGGCTCGGTACCTCGCCCGGACCACCCCTACCCGCGCCTGTCTGAAATGGCCCTTTCCCTACCGACCCCGACCGGGGTGGTGGATGCAATTACTCGCACAATCTCAGACAAGGGCGAAGTACTGGATTCAGCCTCCCCCAGGCTGGGCGCCATCCGGGCCGAAATACGCGTGGCGCGCGAACGCCTGATGAGCCGCCTGCAGCATTACCTGGGAGATAACAAAACTGCCCAGATGCTGCAGGATACCATTATCACCCAACGCGATGGACGATATGTCATTCCGTTGCGGTCGGAGTTTAAGGGCCAGATCAAGTCGATCGTGCATGACCAATCATCCAGCGGCGCAACGTTGTTTATCGAGCCACTGGCAGTGGTGGAACTGAACAACAAGATGCGCGAGGTGGAGCTGGCCGAGCGGGATGAAATTCGGCGTGTGCTGGCCGAGGTCTCCTCGCTGGTGGGGGCTCAAGGCGAGGAAATTGTTACCGGGGTGGAGGCCCTGGCAGAGATTGACCTGGCTTTTGCAAAAGCCAAGTATGCCGAGGAACTACATGCCAGTGAACCAATCCTGCACAAAGTAAGCACGAAAGTCCGCAAGGAAATCCAGGATGGGGTGGTGGTCGAAGCGCCCCCTGCCGAGACCGTGATCCGCCTTTTAAAGGCCAGGCATCCCTTGATCGACCCGGCGGTGGTGATGGCCAATGACATCGACCTTGCCCCAGGCACGCGCGCAGTGATCATCACCGGCCCGAACACAGGCGGCAAGACCGTTTCACTCAAAACGGTTGGTTTGCTGATAGTAATGGCTCAGAGTGGTCTGCACATTCCGGCCCAGAGCGGATCTGAACTTTCGATGTTCCAGGATGTATTCGCGGATATCGGCGACGAGCAATCGATCGAGCAATCACTTAGCACGTTCAGCGGGCATATCACCAATATTATCCGCATCCTAAAAAAAATCGATGCGCGTTCGCTGGTCATTCTGGACGAATTGGGCGCCGGCACCGATCCCCAGGAAGGCGCAGCCCTGGCCCGGGCAATACTGAGCCACCTGTTGGAACGTGGCTGCAGCACGTTTGTCGCCACCCATTACCCTGAACTAAAAGCCTTCGCTCACAGCACAAGCGGGGTATTGAATGCCTCGCTCGAATTTGACGTGGCTACCCTCAGGCCAACCTATCGCCTGACGATCGGGCTGCCAGGACGTTCAAACGCACTGGCGATCGCCTCCCGGCTGGGTTTGGCTGAGGCGATCATTTCTGACGCGCGCAGCGAAGTGAACCCGGACGAATTACGCGCCGACCGTTTGCTCGATGATATTCGAAAGGAACGCAACCGCTCAAGCCGCGAACGTGAAAAAGCCGAAAAGGCTCGCCAGCGTACTGATGATCTCAATAACGAGCTGGCCCGCCGGTTGGAAAAGATCGAAGATGAAAGACGCGAGGTGATCGCCAAGGCTAAGGCTGAAGCTGAGTTGGAAGTGGAAGTACTGAAGCGCAACATTGGCAGGCTGAAGGTTGAATTAAAAAAATTACGTCAGCCAATCGATGCGCTCGAAAAACTGGAAATCAAGGTTGAGAGAATCGAGGAGAAAACCCAGGCGCCGGTCGAGCGCGTGGTTCCAAAGGATGAACCCCGCCCCATTTCGGGCACACTGAAATTGGGTGAAAAGGTGATCGTGCGCAGTATTAACAGCGAAGGAATTGTCACCGCGCTGGGTGAAGGAGATGCAGAAGTACAAATCGGCAGCCTGCGTATCCGCGCCCGATTCGCTGAAATCGCGCGAAAATCAGATATGGAAGCCGAAAAAGACGCTGCTCAAAAAAATGCAGAGATCCTGCCCGGGCGAACAAGACGGATCAAACAGATGGCCGCCAACATTTCCACTACCGGCCAAAACCCGGGTAATGCTGTAGGGCTGGCCACCCCCCATATGGAGCTTGATCTACGCGGGCAGCGCGCTGAAGACGCACTGGTGATGCTTGAAAATTACCTGGACCAGGCCTACCTGGCGGGGATGCCTTTTGTACGCATCATCCATGGTAAAGGAACCGGCAAACTACGGCAAGAGGTCAGGATCGCGCTCAAAGAACATGCCCAGGTTGCTTCTTTTGAAGAAGGTCATCCAAACGAGGGCGGCGACGGTGTAACCGTGGCCAAGATCGTCAAGGATTAAACCATGTACAAAAATCTGACCACAAAATCAGTTTACTGGTGTATGGTTGTCATTTCTTATACGTAAAAAGGAAAAGGAAAATATGAATTTCTTTATGAAGGCTTTTACAGGGCTCCATGTGCTGCTTGTTCGTCTTTCTGGTGGCAAGCTGGGCGGAACCATGAATGGTTTTAAGGTGCTCATCTTAAACACCACCGGTCGTAAATCTGGCAAAACCCGCGCCAACCCGCTCGGTTACTTTGAACACCAGGATGGTTACCTGATCGTTGCATCCAATGGTGGGCAAAACCATCACCCGGCCTGGTTTTACAACCTGTCCGGTAATCCACAGGTTGCGATCGAGATCATGGGAACCAAAAGCAATGCCCGTGCCCAGATTGTTGGCAGCGAAAATTACCAGCAGATTTGGGACTGGCTGGTGGCTCAGGCCCCGCAATACGCCAATTATGCCAAATCAACCACCCGCCAGATTCCGCTGGTGCTGCTGAAAAGCGCTAAGTAAATAGGCGATGATCGCTATACGATCTGAATAAAACTACATAAAAGCCGCGACGTTGAGTTATTGATATGACTCAACGTCGCGGCTTGGTATCAAATTAAAAGTTGTTCCCTCGTAGACCTGTTTTGATCATTCTTTTAGGTGCAGAGATTTCCAAAGTCGGCCAAATTGGATGATACGCCGGTGGATATAGAACATACCCGGGTCTGAAATTGGGCGCTGCTGCTTAATGAGCTGGATGGCAGCTTCGGGTGAGAAACCCTGGGCAATTAATATCGCAGCCCCCATCGCCACACTGCGGTGACGTCCCTTGGCACAGTGCGAGTAAACCTTGCCACCCGATCGGATGGTCTCCAGGGCCAGGTGAGTTCCCTGCAGCAGTTTCTGCAAAGAGATGAGCAACAGTGGACTGTCGATTGAGCGCAACCACAAAAATCGCAAGGCCTCAGGGTGGTTATCTGGATACGGACCACGCGCAAAACGCATGTTAATCACCAAGCGCACGCCAAGTTCGCGCAGTAAGTCATAATCCGCCGCCAAAGGGGTGGTACCTATGATCAAATCGCGAGTTATCTCTGAAAAATCCATGCGCATATCTTATCACGATCAATTTCAGGATTCATAACTTTCCATTCGCTGAAAATTTTGCGAAATCGTGAATTTCTGGTAAGCTCGGGTAATGAGCCCAGACCTGACCTTAACAACCGAACGAATAGACGATTTTCCGCTTTTGCTGTCAGTCATGTTGCGGCTGGGATTGCCTGATATTTTCGATCATCATCTTGGTCGACACGGGCTCCATCAAGGACTAAGTTGGGGCTGGATAGCCACAATTTGGCTGGCGCACATTTTGACAGAAAGCAATCACCGT
>CAIVSQ010000504.1 GCA_903908605.1 uncultured Anaerolineae bacterium | reverse complement strand
GGCAGACAAGCAATAACGCTCGATTGGTGGGAAAACCACCGACACAGGTTTGAGCTTCGCATATCTATTCTGGTAGAAGAAGAAATTAGCAGAGGCGATTCATCGGCAGCACAACTACGTCTTGAAAGAATTGCCCAAATCCCAAGCCTTTCTATCTCAGACGAGGCAACCAGAATAGCTGATTTACTATTAGCTAAAGGTGCAGTGCCTGAAGGAAGCGAAGAAGACGCATTGCACATTGGTATCGCCGCAGCACAAGGCGCGGATTTCTTGCTTACTTGGAATTTCAAGCATATAAACAACGCTGAAACAAAGGCGGCTATTATTCGGCTTGTAGAATCCTGTGGTTATGTTTGTCCACAACTATGTTCACCTGAAGAGTTAGGAGGAATGTCAGATGATTAATGATCCAATTGTTGAAGAAGTTCGTCGTTACCGAAAAGAGCATTCTGCACGGTATGGTAATGATCTAAACCGAATTGTAGAGGCACTGAGGAAAAAAGAACGCGAGTCAACTCGTATTCGATTAAATCCAGGTCCTAAATTACTTTTGAAGAAAACAGCATAATCCAGCATTAAATACCTAACTCAACGCTCAAGCGGAGCTGCGCAAAAAGCGCGCAGCCCGCTTAGCTTTGCGTTAGGGTACACAAGGAAACTTATGAGTAAATCTGAACTTTGTATAAATCTGTGGTTTTGCTTCGATAATGAAGCTGGTTTTGTTGATGCAATTGCAGGGCGTGGATATTTTTTAAATGGTACTGATGAACAAAAAACTGCCACGTTAAAAGTATTGGCAGTTTCAGATTATCTAAATGCAGTATGGCAGCCAATACCTGAGCGTTATCAAACCACGCTTGTTAGCACAGATGAAAATAAAACAGCGTCATTTTCTGGTGTTGTTCATTCCTCAGATATTGATGTGCTTGGTTTGGATTTATTTGAAGAAGTTTTCAAATTAATTGAATCGGTTAATCAAGCCTATCTACCAATAAAAAATACTGAAACTGTTAAAGTTCCAGATGAACCATTGTATGTAATAACTCCACTTGAAAGCTCAAATGGAAAAATAAAAGCCATTACAGGTTAATTTAATGCAAGCACAAATTGAAATTGATGGTGTCTGGCAACCCTGCGAACTATTCAGTCCGCATAATCAGCCACCTGCAAAATATTTTCTTCCTGGGGGAATCGAAGCATTTCAGCCTGTATATACTCAATACAATGCAAAATTAGAGTTTCGATTTCCTGGACAAATTATTCCTACTGGAGTATATAAAATCCGCATTAGCAATAAAGTTATTGAGTTCAGTGCAGAAAAACCCGAAGGCAATATCGTTTGGGGCAATGTACCCTAACTCAACGTTCCAGCGGAGCTTCGCTACGCTACGCCCGCTGAACTTTGCGTTAGGCATCTCACTTACATTTCGGAGACTCACCTTATGAAACATCTGATTGCGGCGATTTTCATCATTTCTTTGGCGGCTTGCTCTGGTACTTCAGACGAAGAAAAAATGATCGCTTCAAAGGAATGTCCGGAATTTATTGAAAAGAACATGAAGAGCGGGAAATCGATCGAAACCAAGATTTTCGATATCTACACCAAGAAGGGGAAAGTAGTTGTCGAAGTCGGATACAAAGACAGATACTCTGATGATTCATACTCGGTTCGTCTCTGCGTCCTCGATAGCGAGAAGGGGACAATATCGTCACCCAGTCCGCTGAACGATAGCGAATGGAGAAAATAGCTTTGTCGAAATCATCGGTAGCTCAAAAAGTCGAGATTTACGCTGGGCACCTCAACAGTCTCTTGGCAGCCACGCCTTTGAAATACGCATCTTGGCCTCAAGATGCAAAAGACCATCTGAGCGAATCAGCTGGCGTCTACCATTTCTTCGAGAAGGATGGGCCGTCAATTTCATCACTCTATGTTGGCAAGGCTGGCTATGGTGATGGCGACTGGAGCCTTTATCAACGACTCAAACAACACTTCCAAACGTCGCAGAAAAATGCGCTCATCGGGAAAATTGCCAAGTGTTCCGGCCAAGATCCGAAATTGGTAAAAACTTCGCTGGTTGAAGGCGAGGTTTATTTGCAATGGCTGGAAATTTCAAGAAAAGACAATGCGCCACCGGATATCGAAGCAGAATTGGTCTGGGTTGAGTGCTTCTGCAAGTCAATACTTAAGCCGAAATACACAAATGCCTAACACTGCGCTCCAAGGGACGCTGCGCGATAAAGCCGCGCAGC
>CAIVSQ010000503.1 GCA_903908605.1 uncultured Anaerolineae bacterium | reverse complement strand
TGTTCTATCCATTGAACTACCGGGGCGGGCAGCGCCATTATACTTCAATGCCGGAGGGATAACAATCAATTATTGCTCTAAACTGATACGCCGTTTTGCTTGATTTTCATATCGCAAACCTGTAAAATAAACCCATATCCCGGCTGTGGGTATTTTTTAATACCTGCCGTGAGAATGATTTTATCAACTTATCCATACATCCAAAGAAACTTAATATGACTCAACAAAAAATTGGGCGCTACGAAATAAAATCAGAGCTTGGACGCGGTGGCATGGCCACCGTTTATAAAGCCTATGATCCACGCTTCGAACGTGACGTGGCATTGAAAGTGCTGCCACGAGAATTGCTGCATGATCCGCAATTCCGCGTACGTTTCGAACGAGAAGCCAAAACGATTGCCGCACTGGAACATCAGGCCATCGTTCCCGTTTATGATGTCGGTGACGATGACGGGCAACCATATTTTGTCATGCGCTGCATGACCGGTGGCTCATTGGCGGATGTCATCGCCAAGGGCCCGCTATCTCTCTCCTCAACCGCCAAAATTATCGAACGCCTGGCACCCGCGTTGGACGAAGCCCACTACAAAGGCATTGTGCATCGCGACCTTAAACCTGGCAATATCCTGTTCGACCGCAGTGGTGATGCTTTCATTTCCGACTTTGGCATCGCAAAGATGACCCAATCTCAGGGAGCAACCGTAACAGGCGGCGCGATCATCGGTACACCTGCTTACATGAGTCCTGAACAAGCCCAGGGTGAGGCGGTTGACGGCCGAAGTGATGTCTATGCGATGGGCGTCATCATTTATGAAATGCTCTCCGGTACACAACCGTACCAGGCGACCACGCCCATGGCTGTTGTTGTAAAACAGATCACCGAACCCATCCCACACATTTTGGATACGACCCCCAGCCTGCCGCCTTCCATTGAAGCGGTGATCGAGAAAGCCATGGCCAAAAACCCGGCCGATCGCTTCTCCAGCGCTGGAGAATTTTCCGTTGCGTTGAGCTCGGTGGCAAAAGGCCAGAGTGGTGAGGAAGCGATCAAGACCGCCTCATTCGCGGCCACCCAAATAGCCGCTGGGCGAACCCGCGTTTCCCCAGGCAAGACCCGTGTTGCAAAACCCGGAACCATTCAAACAAGCGGAGTGAACGTTTCTTTGCCAATCATTCTTGCCGGCGGCTTATTAGGCGCTATTCTCCTTGTGGTGTTGGTCCTGGCTGTCTTTAATGTGTGCCTGCCCGCTGGTTGGCCTCAGCCACCCTGGTGCCCACCTCCAGCTGCGGTTGTCCCCCCCAACCCAACTCCTGAAATTCCTGCGCAAAAAGCCACCGATACCCCCGTGCCGGTTGTCCCTGTTAAACCGACCGAGGAACCAACCGCCACACAAATTCCTGCCACAGAAACACCAACCCAGGCTCCCACCGAAACCATCGCTCCAACCGCTGAGCTTCCCAAGGCTCCTGTCCTGGGTGGTGCGGATGTGGTTGCGTTTATAGCCCAGAGAGAAGTCTGGTTGATGAATCTGGATGGTACCAATTTAGTAGCCTTGACCAGCGATAAGGCTCCCAAATCCAACCTTCAGTGGATCCCGGGAACAAACAAACTGGTCTTTATCAGCGGTACAAATGTAAACACCATCGATGCCGATACGGGTGTCTTTGATACCATCGTTTCTTTCCCTTTACTCAGCCTGGTTGAAGAGTTCCGCATTTCACCGGATGGCAAGCAAGTCGCGATTTCGTTGAACCGTGAAATGTATATAGTGCCCTTCGACACCATAAAGCTAAAAAATGTAAAAAGCCGGGACGGTTTGCGTGCTGTGGACGGCTGCCTAAAATACACCGGCAGTACCCAGGCCGCCATCCACCTTAAGGAATTTCGCTGGGGCAGTGATGGAAAAACCGTCGCATGGTTGTTTGAAGGCGGCGGCGCGGCTGGCGTTGCACAAGACCTGATCCGAATTGTCGATATCAGCAGTTGCAATCCTGAAAAGCTCTTCCCCAAGGATGAATTCCCAGGAACGCGCTTTTCACCCGAAGGTTATCCCATGAAAACCCCCTTCCTGGATTTCGACTGGGATGGCTCGCTTATTTTCCTGCTCAACACCCGTGGCCCCAATGGCTGGGGCTTCTTATACACATATTCAAGCGACCTGCACAAAGCCAAACAGGAAAATCCAATCTCAT
>CAIVSQ010000502.1 GCA_903908605.1 uncultured Anaerolineae bacterium | reverse complement strand
TCTCCATGCAAGCATCGTTTACAGAACTAGTGCTTTCATTCTTCTGTACAAAGGTAATTATGCAGCCCCTAAACTGTATATCCTTCAAAATAACTTTTTATACAGTGTACGGGCTGCTTAAGTCATAGTTGGGCGGCTTCGTCATCATCACGCGTATAATTTCGGGAGATAATCACATGACCACTAAAGAGCAAATCTACAAAAATCTAGACGCACTGGAACCAGTCAAAAAAGTTTTGGCCGAGGCTGAGAAAGCCGTTAACGACAAAAGTAGAACTATTGAGACAAGCGATATTCCAGAAATCCTTGGGGGAATTGCAGGTGGAACGATTGGCGTTGGCATTGGCCTGACGTTCGTCTACGCTTCAGGTGTGGCAGGATTAAGTGCTGTTGGCATAACTTCTGGCTTAGCGGCTCTGGGCGCTCTGATTGGTGGTGGTATGATGGCTGGCATATTCGTAGCAGCAGCCCCAATGGCCGTTTTAGGTATAGCTGGTTATGCGGTGCTTGCGGAAAAGAACAAGCAAAAACTCATCCAGGCTAAAGAGGCTTTGTTTCAGGACGCAATTAGAAAACATGACGCTATTCTCCGCGAGATAAACGATAAGGTGAACTTGTCCGAAGAAAGGAACAGCTATTTAACCTCGCTAAATGTTCTTTTGCGGCATATCATCGATGATCTAAAAAAGGACTTGGATAAATGACATTATCCAAAGATTATCGCCCCACTCCGCAAGAGCAAGAAAACCTGAATGTGCTTAAACACCAAGCACAAATCTTGCGCGAGGCAAAGTACAAGGCGGATACATTACTTGAACAGCAGGACGAAGCAATCCGCCAAACTGAAAAAATCCTTACAGAGGCGGGTATAAGCCCTTCGCCACTAGAGCAAAGCATTTTGCCAGCCGCAAAACGCTTGCCTGCGCTGCGGTCTTGGGAAGAAATTGTGGCCGATGCAGAAAAGAACATTGATGGCCCAGCTCTTTTCACAGATATTCTCTCGCCAGAAGAAATCAAACTAGCCGAACAAAGAATCGCGATCCTTCGGGGGGATTTCGATTCAATTTATCGTCTGGACAAACTCGATTGGACTATCTGTGGTGTTGCTGGTGTTCTAGCGGCACTGGTTGATACTTTTCTGGTTCAAATGCCAAAACATCCAGGTTTTCTCGGAGGGAAGGCATCCGAGGGTGGCCCTTTGGCAAACTGGATAAGAGAAAAAGTAAACAGCGCATTGTCACCTGAAGAAATAAGAAGACTTGAAAGAGAAAACTGGACTCCATACGACCCATCAACTTCTACAAATCTACTGCTGAAAGTAGAAGGCTTGGGCCCAGGTACACATCGGTTTCAATCTTTGGGCCACGACCCTCTATTGGGTTTTCTCATTGGTATAAAAGACATCCTTCAGGGGACATTCACGGCGGTTGATAAAACTGGTAGATTAATTGTTCAACCGGTTGCGATAGAAGACCAGGCCATCTTTACAATGAATCTATTTGATGCAATTGGCAGAGTTTTTGAGCATCTGGAATCAGACATCGCAACCCCAGCAGGTTTGCCTGTGCCGCTTATGCCTCTTTGTCAGTTCCTGCAATTTGGGGACATTGGCAAAAGCGGTTACACAGTCGGCGAGATTTCAAGAATCATGTATCGGAGCCACTATGACTTCCGGCATTTTCTAGCAATGTCGGTTTCAACATTGATGATCGAGATAATTGTTCGCCTATGTTATTTCGCCAAGCGAATGCACGAGGGGTATACCGTGGTTGACTCAATCCCCTTTGAGTTATCTCTAACCGAGCGCAGGCCAAAACTACATACCATGCTTTTTAGCGCTCATCTCATAGCTACAGCCGCCAACGCTGGAAAAGTGACAGTTAGCCAGAATCCCCTAACAATAAACTATTCTCAGTGGTTTGCTTTTTTTGGTTATGCCATCCCACAAGTGAAGTGGATGCTTTTCGACAAGGAAAATGAGAAGTTACGATTTGTTCAGGAAACTCTTGATAGTGACTGGGACAAAATAGACACCGACCTGAAAGCAACGTGGGGCCAAATAGCTGGTACGCCAGTTTTATTAGCGTGAGTCGCCATGCCGTTGGGCTGTACTAAAATGTAAAAATGAAAAAATGCGGGAAACTATGCAAATCGCGGATAATAGTTTCGATGTGGTTATGGTATCTTTTGCCCTGCATGAATTTGAGCAAGATGTACGAGAGAAAGTATTCAAGGAAGTTAAGTGGTCAAGGTTTTTTGACACGAAAACGGTCTGATTTAAGTTGGCTTTCTCCTTTCTAGAATTTTCAAGATTTAGAGATTCGGATGAAGCTTAACAAGCGGGTCAGTTGATTTACCGCCGAAGGCATCATTGCGGAAAGCTTGGCGGGGCTAGCTTTTACATCAGCACGGCCGGAAAAAAGACCTGGGCCGGTGTCCAATAATTCAAGGACTGTGCGGGCGTTCCTGGTTGTAAAAGTTCAGGTACTGTTTGAGACCCTGACGCGCCTCACGCGGAGAAGCGTAGGCCTTCAGGTAGACCTCTTCGTACTTGACAGTTCGCCATAGCCGTTCGGTCAAAATGTTGTCCAGGGCACGGCCTTTGCCATCCATGCTGATCCGTGCCTGGGCGACCAGCAGCCTCTCCGTGTACTGCGGGCTGGTAAAATGGCTGCCCTGGTCACTATTCCAGATTTCAGGTGTAGCGAGCGCCAGAGCCGTATCGACCGCGCGCAAAACAAAGGGCATCTCCAGGGTTTGATCCAGTTCCCAACTGATGACGTAGCGTGAATACCAATCCAAAACGGCCACCAGATACATCCAGCCACCCGTCAACCGGATGTACGTGATATCGATGCCCCAGACCTGGTTCGGGCGCTGAATTTTCAAGCCACGCAGCAAATACGGATAGGTTTTGTGCTCTAAATTCCGTTGGCTGAGATTGGGGCCAGGCGATACCCCGGCAATCCCCATCTCACGCATGTAACGCTGAACCGTGGGCCGCGAAATGGGCGTCTCTTTACTCAAAATCACCGTCATCCGCCGGGAGCCGTAGTAGGGATGCGCCGTGTAAATTTCGTCAATCCGATGTTTGGTGGCGATTTCGGCGCCCGTTGGGCCAACGGGCCGGTAGTATAACCCAGATCGGTTTAAACCGAGCAATTCCGCTTGCGTTTTCAACGCCAATTCTGGATAGCCCGACTCGAGCAGTTGGCAACGCTTATCTCTCGTTAGGCTCGAGACCAGATTTTTTTTTCAACCAGGCCAGCTGAGTGGTCAGCTTGCCGATCTGGGCGTACAACTCGCTGGTTTCCTGTTCGTGAGCGGCCTGCAGCGCCTTCTCGGTTTTCCGCTCATCGTCGAATAGTTTGGGCAAACCTTCCACCGCCTGAGTTTTCCACTTGTAAAGCTGGGTGGCGTGAATCCCGTGTGCGGAAGAAATTTGGGCGATCGTTTGCTCTTCCTTGAACATCTCCAAAACAATTTCGGATTTCTGGTGGGCAGTATAGTGCTTTCTCATTGGCACAGTTTACCATCTTATTTTTGCCCATTTTTGTGTCTAGTTTTACTTTACCACTATACTGCCCAAGGATACAAAGGAATGGGCAAATGTTGTCACAAATCCTAAGCATCCTTTAACTGCTACTTTGTTAACTGGTTTAGTGATTTTATTAATGGAATTATCTGGTTTTGGAATTTTCATGGTCATACCCTGGATACTTTCCAATCTAATTCTCACCCCTTTTGGATGGGTTTTGGTTCCATTGGTTGTCGCAATAGGTTTTTCATTCCGCAGATATTTCAGACGTGATAAGCTTGAAAAACTCAAAGTTAAATTGAATGAACTCGAACGCCAACGCGATGTAGGTGAAATAACGCAGGGAGAATTTGAAATCAGCAAAAATAATTTATTAGCTGATTTCTTCGATTAGGCTATTAGTTGTATCCTATACAAAAAGCACAAATTTGATCGGTGGGGCAGTTGCCCACCAGGGGTCCCCTCGCTAAAATTCAAACGATAAAGCAATCTACCTTAACCATTGGACTTTTGACAAATCCAAGGCTTGTCAAAAAAGGCGGAACTGCATGACAATTGGGAGTTGTGGACAACCAATATCAGCAGTTCCAAGGTGAAGTTTACCAGAACTTCGCCAAATATAAATGCACCGATGCGCTCATG
>CAIVSQ010000501.1 GCA_903908605.1 uncultured Anaerolineae bacterium | reverse complement strand
ATGATTGTACGGGTAGGATACACCGTGCGGGAGGGTATTAAGGTAGACGGGATGGTGGTTTTGCCAGGTTTTGGTGGGCAGTTTAGCCCAGTGATTGCGCAGATATTTCCGAAGTCACCGGGTGGAATGGGGGTCGGTTTTGTTGGAGGGCCAACGCTATCTGTGCCATTGTCTCCCCCCATGGGCACCTGAATGACTTCACCAGCATTAAAATCTTGGGTCTTTCCATCTGCGGTAATAGATCCACTACCGCTGTAGAGGGTGACATCCATGGTGCCATTCTTTTGTGCGGTCAGGCTGGCATTGCCACTCAGTGTCAGATCAGAACCATTGATGATCAGGTGTACGCCGGTGCCATCAGGCATGGTTATCATTATTCCATCAAAAGGCACATCATCACAAATGATTTGGCCCAACTCGCTAGAAAAATAAAAAGACTGAATATCCCCAACATTATTGTTCCCAATAGTGGTGTTGCCGAAAACCACCATCTTGACCGATTCTCCAGGTAGAGATCGCGGCAGATTGGCAATGATGTTGAAAACAGCAATACCCCATTCGTTTTTATTCAGGTCGAGTGGCGATGTAGAAAGATGTTGTAAGAGGTTAATCGGAACCGTGTCACCAGTTTTATCGAAGACTGCCCCCGCAGAGGGCAGCAGGTCTGCCTGAATGGAGGTGTTGCCGTAACAGACCTCGTTTATTCCTATTTTGTCACAGTGATTATTGGAAATGAGCATGGCTTGTTCAATCAGTTTTTCACAAGTCAAAGCGTTCGCTGTGCCGTCCGTCTGCCCCGCCAGACCCAGGAAACCAGACTTGTAAATTGCAAGCCCCCACAATCCCAGGCAGATTAATGCCAAAAGCCCCACCGTGATAATTAAAAACGGGGGACGAGAAACGGTATCCTTTGACGAAGTTGTATTTTTACCAATCATGGGTTAACTTGATTGTAATACAAAAACATGCCGGCGATGCAATGTCTAGTCAAGATTACATATCATTTAAACTTACAGTTTTGAATGTTATGTAATCTTTTGGTATCGAGCCGGTTATCAATTTTCTGAATCTGATTTATTCTTACCGTAATGAATCATCAACTGGATATGACCCATTTGTATATGAGAACCGCTTATCAGCGGATATGGTTTTTGAGGAATGAGACGCTGGCGGTTAACCCAGGTTCCATTCGAGCTGCCCAGGTCAACGATTTCATACCTGTTTGCATTACGGCTTATCTTGGCATGACGGCGGGAAATAAAACCATCATATGCACCGATATTTAGTAAATATCCGCCTGTTTCAGATGTGTCAGAAGTTTTGCGTCCCAGGATGAGTTCAACCTGTTCTTCTTCCACCATGATCAATTCACCATTATTTACAATATATATCGAAAGCCCCATGATTGGTGACGTGGAATCAATCAAAGCTTCAATCTCAGTTTTCGTGAGAATGTCTACGTTCTGGGAAAGACGTTTGGTGGTAATTTGTGCGGCGTGGGCGTCATTTAGGGGTGTCTGGCAGTTGACACACACTTTGGCATTACTGTCATTCTCAAATTTGCATTCAGCGCAGAAACGACCGATTGATATTTCCATGGTTACCTGAAGGTAGCTATTGAGGGATTATTAAATTATTGCAAATGGGTTGATAAAAAAATAATACACTAAATATGTCTAAATTGCAAATTTGGGGCACCGCCCAAAGGTCATGTTTTGTGATGCCCGCCTAAATGAGCCATTCGCAAATCACCTGAAATCATGCTATCATCGGTAGAAATTCGACGTATACTGAGACTGAACTATTCTTATTCGCGCTGAAAAATTTACCATTCCTGGTTGAACTGGTTATACATATGACACAAGCACTGTATCGAAAATGGCGACCCTTGCTTTGGGACGAAGTGATATCCCAGGAGCACATCATCCAGACGTTGAAAAACGCCGTGGCATCTGATCGGGTGGCCCACGCTTATCTCTTCAGCGGTCCGCGTGGAACTGGTAAAACCACGGCAGCCCGCCTGCTGGCGAAGGCTGTAAATTGTCTCAACCCGGATCCTACCCGGCGTCCATGCAATGAATGTTCCTATTGTCTTGGTGTCAATGAAAACCGATTCATGGATTTGATTGAAATTGATGCTGCTTCAAATACTTCTGTGGAGGATGTGCGCGACCTACGCGATAAAATCAATTTCGCTCCATCGCAGGGAAAATACAAGATATACATTATTGACGAAGTCCACATGCTCTCGAATGCAGCCTTTAACGCCCTGTTGAAGACCCTCGAGGAACCCCCACCGCATGCCATCTTTATCCTGGCGACCACTGAAATTCACAAAATTCCCGCGACTGTGCTTTCGCGCTGCCAACGGCATGAGTTTCGTCGGGTGCCACTGGGCGAAATCACCCGTCATTTAAGTGATATTTGTAAATCGGAACACATCGAGGCTGACCCAGAGGCTTTAAATACGATTGCCAGGCAATCCTCAGGTGGGATGCGCGACGCTATCTCCCTGCTAGATCAACTGGCTTCCACGGGCAACAAGATCACCATTGATTTGGCCCAAACAGTTTTAGGGACTGCCACCAGTCAATCGGTTCTGGCCCTGATCCAGTCAATTGTGGATCATCAGCCTGGTTCCGGGTTGGATGAAATCCATCGCGCGCTGGATGGGGGCGCGGATGCGCGCGCATTGGCGCGTCAGATTGTGGAATATCTGAGAAATATAATGTTGATTCAAATGGGAAACGGTGAGCAGGTGGAAGTTCCCAACGATGTGCGTGCGCAAATGATGAAACATGCCACCGCACTGCCAACGGTAGATGTGCTGCGCATGATGCGCGCATTCAACGGTGCAGCAACCGATCAGCGTGGTGGCTGGGCCCCTTCTCTTGGGCTTGAACTCGCTTTTGCTGAGATGCTCGAACTCCCCGCCCAACTTGAAACCGCGCCTGTTTCCCGGCCCACTGCCAGGCAGGTGGCTGAGGTTCACCACGAACCTGCCCGCTCTCAACCTGCGGTCAGCCAGCATACTGCTACAGCGCAGCATGCCCCTGCACAGCAAACCCCAACAGGCACAGCCGGACAAAAACCCTCGGGCGGTACAGTTACACTGGAACAGGTTTCCAAAGTTTGGAAGCAGATTTCACTCGCTATCAAGGGCAAGGATCCGCAGGTGGCCGCATTGGTCAATTCGGGCAGGCTGCTCGAAATTCGCGAAGGTGTCCTAATCATCGCCTTTGCAAGCGATATTTTACATGGCAGGTTTGACCGGCCGGAGAGCATCGATATTACCCGTAAAGCCATCTTGGAAGTGCTGGGCGCAGATGTGCTTGTGCAGACCGTGGTCGCTGGTAATAAAAATTCCTTACCGGCGCATGTCAGACCAGATGGTATGGTGGCAGCTGCCAGCCAATTGGGTGGCGAAATAGTTGATGTTCAATAAGAATTACAAGATAAAATATCCTGCAGATCATCACGATTTCAGGCAAAGAGGAGAAACATATGGCAAAAGGATTTAATAGGTCGGCCGCTGCGGGTGGTGGCAACCCGATGATGGCCCAACTTCAGAAACTGCAGGCGCAGATGGCCCTGGCTCAGGAACAGCTTGCCGCAGAAACTGTATCAGCCACAGCAGGCGGTGGCGCGATCAAGGTCACGATGACCGGCGATCAAAAATGCAAAAGTATTGAGATCGATCCTGAATTTCTGAAGGATGCAGATGCTGAAATGCTGAATGACATGGTTTTGGCCGCTGTCAACTTGGCGTTGGATAAATCCCGCGAAATTCAGGATAAGAAGATGGGTCCGTTGGCCGGTGGCCTGCCTTTCTAGTGGCGCGAGTGCAAAGCTAAACCGGGACAAACATGATCCTACCTGAACCTATTCAAAATCTTGTTACCGCTTTCGAACGCTTGCCCGGGATCGGCCCCAAGTCAGCTTCGCGCTTGGCGTTTTACCTGTTGCGCGCTCCGGTGGATGTATCCCAATCTTTGGCAGATGCCCTAACCACGCTTAAGCAGCAAACCTCGTTTTGTCCAGAGTGCTTCAATATCATGCTTACTGGGCGCGAGCGCTGTGAAATTTGTGAAAGTCGGCTGCGTGATGATGCCATCATCTGTGTAGTTGAAGAACCGATGGATGTGATCGCCATCGAGCGTATTGGCGTCTTCAAGGGCAAATATCACGTTCTGCATGGGGTAATGTCACCTATTGATGGTATCGGACCGGACGATTTGAAAATTAAGCCTTTGTTAGCGCGCGCTGCCCTCGGAAATATTCGGGAGGTCATCCTGGCGACCAACCCAAGCATGGAAGGCGATGCGACCGCATTGTATTTGCGTCAACAGCTGCAGTCTTCGGGGGTGCACATCACCCGCTTGGCGCGTGGGCTTCCGGCAGGTGGAGACCTGGAATACGCCGATCAAAATACACTGTTGAGAGCTCTCTCTGGTCGACAGGAAATGAACTGAATGTGATCCCAGCAACCGCGTGAGTGAAATCCCGCGGTTGTTTTATTTAAGGTGCTGTGAAAATTGTGATGACAGAAGAAAGCAAAATATCTAATGCTTACACCGGAATCAATACCATCCTGGGTTCCTGCCTTGCGGGCTCCGAGGACGGCCAGGCGCACCCATGAAAATCAGCATCCTGGCATACGGCTCGCGAGGGGATGTCCAGCCGTTTTTGGCCCTGGCAATCGGATTGCGCAAGGCCGGGCATAGCGTGCTATTAGCTGCCCCGCATCGTTTTTCTGGATTGGCAGCCGCGCTTCAAGTCCCTTTTTCTCCACTTGCTGGTGACCCGCAGGAAATCAGTGTTGCCATCAATGCAGCCGGTACCAATCTGTATGGTATGGTGAAATCCATTCGTGATTACGCGGTTGGCATCGCGCCACAGGTTGTCAGCCAGATGATGGAAGCCAGTGCGGGGGCGGATCTGTTGGTGCATTCTTTCCTATTTACCAGCGGTGCGCATGGCCTGGCGCGTTCCATGGGCATCCCCGATGTATCCATTCAGACATTTCCCATGTTTGCGCCGACCAGGGCTTTCCCCAGTATGGGATTTCCTCCGTTGGGTGGAACCGGTAATTACCTATCACATTGGCTGTCTACCCAGGTTTTTCGCCTGGGGTCGGAAGGTAGTTTCCGACAAATCCAATCCCTGTTACCCACCGCATTCCCGCGTCAGCTTTCCTGGCCATTTGAGGGGCCGCATCCCTCGCCGCTGCTGATCGCCTGCAGTCCGCAAGTCATTCCACCCGACCGGCATTGGCGAGAGAATGTGCATGTCAGTGGATATCTCTTCCTGGCTGAAGAAGGTTACCAGCCGCCCGCTGACCTGGATCAATTTATAAACGCCGGGCCTGCCCCAGTGTGTGTCACCTTTGGCAGCATGGTAAACAAAGCGACGGAGCGAATGCGTGTGCAGGTGTTGGAGGCGCTCGATCGACATGGTGACCGTGTTATCCTCTTATCGGGCTGGGGCATCCCGGCATCTTCGTCGACGAAGAACGTGTTTTGCCTGGACTCCGTTCCGCATTCCTGGCTGTTCCCGCACTGCAAGGCGGTCATACACCATGGTGGGGCGGGCACTACAGCCGCAGCACTGCGGTCGGGCTTACCGGCCGTTATTATTCCACACGCGGCCGACCAGCCATTTTGGGCCAGGCGGGTGCGTGAACTGGGCGCAGGGGCTGTACCCTTGCCAATTCAGCAGCTTTCGACCAGCAGGATGTTGGTAGCCCTGGATGAAGTGTCTCGTCCAGAAATTATTGCAGGGGCGCGAAGGCTTGCCAATGAGCTCACTTCTGAAGACGGCGTGGGCATGGCAGTGAGGTTAATCGAGCGTCAAATGCAATACCTTCGCCATTACTGGCTCGAAACTGTCTGGATAACCTGGTGAATAGCACCCAAACGGGTGATTCTCAGGAAAATCTCGGCCATTAAAATACTATCAGGTTT
>CAIVSQ010000500.1 GCA_903908605.1 uncultured Anaerolineae bacterium | reverse complement strand
CACGCCATGAAGAAAGCGCGTCTTGCCCATACGTCGTGATCCACCCACCAGGACGGCATCCATATCCAGGATGGAAAGCCACAGAGGTCCTTTGTTGGTGGCGCCAATCGGGACATGCACTGGCGATGGTTGCTGGCTCAAGTCCAGCGGTTGCGCTTTCAGACCATCTCCGATTTTGGGCGGTTCATAGGCGACTTGCAGAAAGACACCGCGGGTGTTGGTGGTGGCGATGCGGCGGCCATTTAGTGAGCTTGATAAGCTGTGCGCCAAACGTTTCGATAGCACGGCTTCGATGTTCTTGAGCCGCATCGGATCGAAGACCAACACAAGCCGATCCGGTCTTGGCCAGGAATAGAATACCGGCGCATTCGTGGTGCCGGGGACGACCAGGTCTTGTTGGATGAGCAATCGCATGGTGCGTTCGGCGATCTGTTGGGCGTAACCGCCGTATAGGGAACCTTGGGGAGCGAGCAAGGAATTATTGAGTGGGTTCATCTTGTCTCCATTCTGCGTCCAGAACTTGTGTCATCTGCGGGTCTCCTGTGAGTAAAGGAGGCAGTTTGTCCGCTGCCACCACCTGAAAGGTCGGCTGGCCGTTGGGCAGCAGGGCGCGTTGCACTTGTTGTTGAGCCTTTCCAGCAGGCAGGCCGCGGGCCAGGTCGATAGCCTGGTCGCGGGCGGTGGTGGAAGCCTGGAGTTCGGTTGGTGTCAGCATCGGAATCTGGGGCTGACCTTTCAGCATTTGCATGACGGAGAACGGATTGCGATCTGCGTCGTAGACCACGCCATCGATAATCAGCAGCGGCGCATCTCCGCGGCTGTCGCGTTGGATCGGGCGCACCCGCATGTATTTCCACAAGAGCACCAGCACAACTATGACTGTGATGGCCGTAAAAGTAATCGGCAGGATAGCACGCGCCTGGTTGGTGATCTTCTCTCGTTCCACGGCCAGCCGCACGGTTTCGGACTGAGCATGCATGGCGGTGGCAAAGGCGGCGGAATTGATCGCATCGGCAGTGGCAGTGACATTCAAGGATTGTTGGGTGGCGGAGGAGCTTAGCGCCTGCTGGGTAGCGGTTACATTGGCAATTCCGGTGGACTGGGCACTGTCCGCAGTGGCAGTCGCATTCCAGGCGCGCGTAGTGGCTTCGACCTGAGCAAGCATCACCTGAGAAGTTTCTGTAGCGGACCGGGCATCGGCCGTGGTGGTGAGCTGCATCCCAAGGTACTGTTGGGTGGCTTCCGCAGATACGGCTGTGGCGGTGAGTTGCATGCCGAAATACTGGGCAGTGGCCGCCGCAGATACGGCTGTCGCCTGACTGCTGCTCGCATTCAAGAATGGCTGAAGCGGATCGGGGGTGACAGCGACGCTCTTGTCTGGGAGACTGTCCATCGGCGCACAGGCAGCAAGGAACAGAATAGCCAGAACAGGAATCCAGCGCCTCATGTCTGCGCTCATTCCCACCAGGTTGGCTCGCTTTGGATTTCCAAAGTTTGTATTTCTGGCATTGCATCCATCTCCGCTGGTTGGCTCATCTGATGCAACATCCAGGTGGTCAGGATTTGTTGCTGCAGCATTTGTTGTTGAAATAGCAATGACTGAGGCGACATCCCCAGCGCTTGATGACCTTGATCAGAAATTTGACCTGGTCGACGAAGTTGCCAGCGTGCGTTCGGCCCGGATTGCCAACCTCCAGTTTGAGTCGGTTGGTTTTGCCAGCGTTTATAAGATGCCAACATGGCAACAGCCCCAATCAGGATAGTCAGGACAACCACAGCCAGCACGATGCTGAGAACGGTTTGGCCAACGACACTGACTTGGGTTGCCTGGTTGGCAGTGATCAATGCCTGGGCTTGCAATGCCTCGGCATGGGCGCCTTCATAGGAAGCCAGTCCCCACATGCCTCCCAGGCCAATCACAAGAATGAAACCAATGATGAAAAGGATCATGACTCATCTCCCCCGCTGTCTTCCAGCCAATGTTGTTTGAGCATCTTCTGCAGCGCATCCTCCGGGACGCGAATCACCGTGCCGATCCGGTACGCCGAGAGTACACCCTGCTGAACCCAGCGCACTACAGTGCGCTTTGATACACGCAGTTCTTTGGCAATTTCTTCGAGTGTGAGCAATTTTTTCTCACCTTTCAAATTTGTAATGTCTAGCATGTTTCCTCCATGTGTAAAACTGGTAATTAAAGCAAACAAGGCCGCGCCAAAAGCACGACCTTGCCAAGAAAACGTCTAATTTATACCGATTGTCCGGCTTTCCGACTTTTTACTATTGGGATGGATCACTCCCGTCGGGGCCGCTCGAAGTAATTCGAGTAGGACAGAAACCCTGGAATGACTGACGTCATCCCAGGGTTTCTTGGTTTAACACCAAAAACGACCTATTGGCGATACGCCAGTGGGTCGTTCGCGTTTAACCACCCTACCAGGAGCCACACATGCCAATACCAATCAAGAACTATCCTC
This sequence comes from uncultured Anaerolineae bacterium, assembly GCA_903908605.1. Classification (GTDB taxonomy): domain Bacteria; phylum Chloroflexota; class Anaerolineae; order Anaerolineales; family Villigracilaceae; genus UBA5195. Next base: position 934 of record CAIVSQ010000500.1, on the reverse strand, counting down.
GTTCAAAAGTGATCCCAGGACTACCAACCGCCCAGCAATTTTATTCTACAGCAGAAGTAGCCATCATTTTAGAAACCAACATTGGGGTGGTGCATGAATGGATCAAGACTGGTTTGCTACCTGTGGTCCATTTTGGTAACGAAGAGCATTTGCAGCGCGTTCGGTCTCAGGATCTAGAAAACTTTATCGATGCACATATTCGAAACGGGTTAATCAAACCGGACGGACCTATATATAGGGGGGATAAATGAAAACGAGTTTCCTTTCGCCCGTTGCATTGCCGCCTGCCTCGACTCAGCTTTGTTTGTGCTCAGTGCGATTTTTGAATAAGCCGGGCATGGATATATTCTCGCCAATATGGTTTAGAAATTTAATCTCCGATCTCACGGGATTGGTCACTCCCAAAAGGGAGATGACATGAACCCTGAATCAGCCTGGCAAGCCACACTCAGACAACTGCAAATGGAAATGCCCAGAGCATCATTTGATACATGGGTGCGAGATACACGCTTTCTTAGTTTGGATGAAGAGATTTTCACGGTGGGCGTGCGCAATGACTACGCCCGCGACTGGTTGGAGAACCGGCTGAGGTCCACTGTGGACCGCATGCTGCTCGGGATGATTAATCAGAGTGTCAGTGTCCGTTTCGTGGTCGAAGACCGAGTGGGAGACGATTTCGATGACGAAGGCGGTGAAAGTGATGATTCCTTCGACGATGCCGACAAAGACGATCAACCCAAAGACGAAGTACAAATTGAGGCTGTCTGGGAGTCTTCCTACGAACAGATCGTCAGGCCTGAAAAAGCTATCGCGCTGAATGCCTACTTCCTACGACACTTACGAGAATTGGGTCCAGATCTGGCCTGGATGTACATCGGTTTTCGCCAGGCTGCCTACAGCGCTGGAGGCCGTACCGGCCTTAAAGCTGCGCGTT
>CAIVSQ010000499.1 GCA_903908605.1 uncultured Anaerolineae bacterium | reverse complement strand
CAGGAATTTCTAGAGCACAAAGCCATTGTGGAAGCCATAGAAGCTCAAGATTCTGCTCAAGCCGAGAGATGCGTTCTCATCCACATTCACAATCTCGGCAATGAACTTGTCAGTTTCCTTGAAATCCCACTCGAGTTGATGAAAAAAAAGGTCCTTCAAATCAACCCGGCTGCCTATTGAAACACCCGAAACTATCATTCGTCTGTTGAAATCACCGCTTCGAAGGAGAATATTATGTCCGCTGAACTGTTCCAAAAAATGGCTCAAAGCATTATCGATGGAGACTCGGATGCCGCCGTAGAGTTGGCAAATGAAGCCATCACCACTGGGATCAATCCCCTCGATGCCATCACCATGGGGTTCGTGATTGGTGTAAACCAGGTCGGGGAAGCCTTTGCCTGCGGGGATGCTTTTTTACCTGAACTTGTCATGGCAGGCGAAGCAATGAAAGCAGCAGTTAGCACCCTCGAACCCGAGATGGAACGAAGGGGTAGCGAACGTCAAATGTTAGGCAAGGTAGTATTGGCAACCGTGGAAGGCGATATCCATGAAATCGGCAAATCCCTAGTCGGAACCATGCTATCTGCGTCTGGATTCCAGGTGTACGACTTGGGAGTGGATGTTTCAAGTGACATAATTCTTGCGAAAACCAAGGAAGTAAAAGCCGATATTGTTGCAATGAGTGCCTTATTAACCACCACAATGGTGAAACAACGTGAGGTTATCGAAGCCCTCGAAAAAGCTGGGCTACGTGGCCAGGTCAAGGTCATGGTTGGAGGCGCACCGGTGACCAAAGATTGGGTCCAGAAAATTGGTGCTGATGGCTATAGCGAAGATGCTATCGGTGCAGTGGCAGTCGCCAAATCCCTGATGGGTGCTTAATCCAACTCAGGGTCCCTCCCTTTCAAACCAGCAAAGGCGTGACATGACCAAAAATATAAAATCCATCACCAACCCGAAGTTAAGTTTGAACATTTTGACTCCGGCCGAAATCCAACAAATTCACGAAGCAACCCTGCACACAATCGAAAAGGTTGGTGTGCGCTTTCCTTCCCAAAGAGCGCTCGAAATCTGGCAAGCCCATGGTGCCCAAGTCGACCCAAAAACGATGATCGTTAAGGCAAAACCTGAACTGATCGAAGCAGCATTAAAGAACGCTCCCCCGGCCTACACATTAGGCGCTCGCGATCCCCAACAAAACTGCCCCATGGATGGCAATCATGTCTTCCTGGGAACAGATGGCTGCGGAGTTGAGATTATCGATATCCACAATGGGCAGAAGCGCACCTCAGAATTAAATGATGTAGCCAACATTGCGCGCGTTGCTGATGCCAGCGAGGAAATCGGTTTTCACTGGGTGGCACTCTCAGCACAGGATAAACCAGCCCATACCCGTGGTTTGCATGAAATAAAGGCGGTTTGGGAAAATTCCACCAAACACGTCCAAACCGAGAGCATATATAACGAACGTGAGGCTCGAGCTGCGATGGAAATGGCTATTGCTGTCGCAGGTAGCAAAGAAGAGCTTCGACGCAGACCTGTATTATCCCTTATGCAGTGCACCGCTCCTCCACTTGGTCACGATGGTGGTAGTTTGGATGCTGCCCTGGTTGCCGCAGAATTTGGAGTACCGACCGGTTTCATGACGATGGCAGCCAACCTGACCACTGGCCCCGCCACCATGGCGGGAAATCTTGTAGTCGGTAATGCCGAAGTCATCTCAGCCACCGCCCTGTTACAACTGGCTTACCCAGGAGCACCCGTCTTCTACGCAGCTGCACAAACTGCCTCTGATCTACGAAGCGGTGCCTATACCGGTGGTGGGCCCGAAGATTTCTTATATGGTGCGGCAACAAATGTAATTGCTGATTTCTACAATATCCCTCTGTCAATGGGATCGTTTGCCACTGGGGCCAAGGAACCTAATTGGCAGGCAGGTTTGGAAAACAGCCTGTCGACCATGATGGCTTGCATCGTCATGTCAGACATGCTGCTTGGGGCAGGTTTCCTGCATGGAAGCCGGATATGGTCTTATGCAGAAATGATGTTGGACTGTGAAATCTTCTCAATCATCCATAAAATGATGCAAGGTATCCTGGTCAACGATGAGACAATCGCAATGGATGTTATTGCCCAAGTTGGACCAGGTGGTAATTTCCTAACCCAAAAACATACCCGCCAGCATATGCGTGAACTATTCCTGCCCCAATTCATGGATCGACGACCATACTCCGAATGGGAAACCCACAAAGATGACTCGAGGGACTGGGCGCTGCAAAAAGCTCGTAATATCCTCGCCAAGCATCAGCCTGATCCTCTCGATCTCGCTG
>CAIVSQ010000498.1 GCA_903908605.1 uncultured Anaerolineae bacterium | reverse complement strand
ATCTTAAACTTGGACTAACCCGGGCGAATGATACTTTGCCCAAGCCTTTACTAAAGGCATACTCGGATGGCGGCGCGGCGGGTTACGTTATTCCATTTGAAGAAATGATGAATGCTTATTATCAAGCTAGAGGATGGAATAGCGAAACTGGCGAACCGTTTTCGACCAAATTAGAAGAATTGGGGTTAATTGGGTTGGCAAACTCAAGCACTTAGTATATAATATAAAAGCTGAGGGGCGGTAGCGCCCCTTATTTTTTTTGTTCAAAACTCCTACCCTGCTCGTGACACACGCGAAGAGCCACACCCCCTGCGGCAGCCCTCGTGCGACGGCAGGGTGGGTCTTTTAATTTCTTTGTATATGAATTTTGTTTTATGCCGCTGTTCATAAGTTCCCCCACCTAACAAAAGCAATTAGAATACATGTATAAACCAAATTATTCCGGGAGATTCCTGATGAAACTTGTAACTGTATCTGAAATGCGTCTGGTAGAAGAACAGGCGAATAAAGATGGCTTTGCTTATAACACCATGATGGAAAACGCTGGGCATGGCTTGGCGGCCGAAATTGAGCTTCTTGCTCACACCGAGAATGAAGAACGTGAAATCCTTGGATTAGTTGGGCCAGGAAACAATGGAGGTGATACTCTTATTGCACTTTCACACCTTGCTGCTAATGGTTGGAAGGTGCGCGCATACCTTGTCAAAAGGGAAGCCGACGGTGACCGTTTGGTTGACAGACTGAAAAAGGAAGCCGGTGAAATCATTCTAGAGAAGAATGATGCGGATTTTGATCAATTATCCGCTTTTGTTGGTACGACTGATGTGGTTGTGGATGGCTTGCTCGGTACAGGGCTCAGCTTGCCACTTCGTCCCGAAATGACCAGGGTGTTAGAAGCTGTAAATCATGCTATCGCTGAATTGTCCTGGCCTCCATACGTTGTAGCGGTTGATTGTCCATCTGGCATTAACTGCGATACGGGTGAAAGCGCTGATGATACTATCCCTGCCAGCCTGACTGTTTGCATGGCAGCGGTTAAGCAGGGATTATTGAAATTCCCTGCCTATGATCTTGCCGGTGAATTGCGTGTGGTAGATATAGGCATAGATGAAAAACTAACCAGCTGGGAAGATATTAAGAATTATGTTGCCGATGAAGAGATGGTTGAAGACATCCTGCCGATCAGGCCAGCAGATTCGCATAAAGGTACTTTTGGCACCGCTTTGATCGTTGCCGGTTCTATTAATTATATTGGCGCGCCAATGCTGGCAGGCAAGGCTGCTTATCGAGTGGGTGCTGGGCTGGTTCAATTAGCTGTTCCTGCACCAGTACAGTCTGCCGTAGCAGGTCACTTCCCTGAGGCCACTTGGATGTTGTTGCCTCACGCACAAGGTGTAATTTCTGAAAACGCGGTTAGTGTTTTGATGAAAAACATAGAGAAGGCAACCGCGATTTTGGTTGGGCCTGGGTTTGGTACAGAAGATTCTACCAAGGCCTTTGTGGAAAATTTGTTAAAAGGAAAATCCGGTGTTAAAAAAGGTACTGCCCGGATCGGTTTTACCCAGACTGTTGCGGAAGAAAACCAGGTTGCTTCATCACAACTGCCCCCTCTCGTGATTGATGCGGATGGTTTACGTTTGCTGGCCAAAATAGATAATTGGGTTAACTTGTTGCCTGCCGAAACAATTCTGACCCCACATCCTGGCGAAATGGCTGCCCTGACCGGCAAAGAAAAGGATTCAATCCAGGCGGACCGACTTGCGGTAGCTTTGAAATATGCCTCTGAATGGAGGCAAGTAGTCGTGTTGAAGGGTGCTTTCACTGTGATTGCCTCCCCGGAAGGAATGGCTACGCTAATTCCAGTTGCATCTCCTGCTCTAGCCCGGGCAGGCACTGGCGATGTTTTGGCCGGCATGATTACTGGGTTGCGAGCTCAGGGCGTGCCTGCTTATGAAGCTGCAGTTGCCGGAGCATGGATCCATGCCCAGGCCGGATTATACGCAGCTGAAAAAGTAGGCGCAGAGGCTTCCGTGATGGCAGGTGATGTTCTTGAAGCCATCGCAGATGTGCTAAGCGGTTTTTAGAAAAATTCCCAGATAAATAGAAAAATGCCCGCGCTTTTTGGAAGGCGGGCATTTTTGATTCGAAATATTAATTCTGTGATCAGGCGTATAAACCCCAATCCAAGGCAGAAGGATCCTCCATCATAGAGAAATCCCACGCGTCCATGCCCATCTCAACTGTAACGGGCATTTTGAGGCCTTCCTGGGCCTTCTGGCGGGTCATATCCACCATTGCAGGACCATACGGGCAAAATGGTGTTGTCAAAATCATTTTTACACGGCCAACACCATTATCAATTTCCACATTCCGAATTAATCCAAGTTGGATGATAGTCATTCCAATTTCAGGATCAACTACCTCGGCTAAACTTGAGCGAACTCTTTCAACTATTTCGGGGTGAGTTTCGTGGATGGTCCACTTAATCATATTGGGGGTTTCTTCGGTCATTTTTCCTCCTAACGTCCGCGGTTGCCTCTGCATTACCGGGATTAATAGATTCTATGCTACCAGTTT
>CAIVSQ010000497.1 GCA_903908605.1 uncultured Anaerolineae bacterium | reverse complement strand
TCTCACGGTATCCCCCAGACATTCACCACCCCGTCATCCCCGGTTGAGATCAGGGTGCGGCCATCAAGGGAAAAAGTCAGCGAGGTCACCGCGCTTGGCTGAGCCTGGAATGTAACAATAGATTTTTGGGTGGACACTTCAATTATTACAATCTCTCCTGTATCAAACCCAACAGCCACCAGGGTTCCCGTTGGGTTAAATGCCAAACTAAGCGGTTCGCGAGTTAGAAATTCGATACTCTTGAATAACTTTCCGCTAGAACTATCCACCAGTTCAAGCCTGGATGGGATTTCCCATCGTCGGCAAACCTGGCCAATCAGGCGTTTGTCCGGGCTGACAGCATACTGACGACAGTCTTTCCCATTTAAATTGCTTATTGTGAAAAAAATCCATTTTGCCGTATTAAAATTAAGCAATCCCGGAGGATTAATATTTTCAAATTCTGAGGCTACCAACCATGTACCATCCAGGCTAAAAGCCGCCTTACGGGTGTTGTTGCCTTCATGGTAGTTAAGCAATTTGCCATCCGGCAGGCTGTACATCCAAATTCCACCCGTGCCAAATGTAGCAAGCCTTTTGCCATCCGGGCTGAACAAAGCACCGTAAAACTGGCGAATGATGTCTCTTTCCCAGTAATATTCAACCCAAACATCTTGTGCTTCTTCTGGCAAAGTTAGTGTTAATTCACCAGTGGTTGCATCATAAAGTGAAACCTTCAACGGCGAATACCCGGCTACCAAATCCCCTGCGGGGCTGACTGCCAGGATTTTTTCGGCACGGATGCTGGTTATATGCTTTATATCCCCGTTTGAGGCATCAAAAGTCCAAACTGTGTTCTTAGCCCAGACCGAAACATCACCGTCCAGGCGTGTGGCCAAACCAGAATTACTGCCACTGAATTCGTGCGAAGTGACAATCAGTTTTTGTTCGGCCACATCCCATAACGTTATTTGCCCATCTGAATCGACTGAGAGCAACCTGGCGCTATCTGGACTGAATGTCATTTTTTTCGGCGAGCTGCCCAAGCAGTCCAAAACACCAAGATTTTTGCCTGTTTTTCGGTTATACAACCAGATAGTATGCTCACTGGTGCCAACCGCCAACAGCGATCCATCCGCGCTCAAGGTTACCGAAGTCACAGTGTTCGTAAAATTCGTCAGGTTACGGTTGATCACCCCCTGGTAAAGAGTAATTTTTTGAGGCGGTAAGCCAGGAACCATACTCCATACCCATGCACTGCCACCTGCCGCACCCAGCAAATAGCTGCCATCTGCACTGAAAGCCAGGTCGGTGATTGGTGCTTCTGGTCCTCCAACTGCATTGACAATCACTCCTGTTTCCAGATCCCAGACCCGTATCGAATGGTCAATTAAAATGGCAGCCACCAGGCGACCATCAGGGCTAAAAACTGACCAGGCTGGCAGTTCGCCAAACAATACTTTTCCACTGCCGGTCTCAAAATTCCAAGTTTTTAATCCATTCTGCCCATCCGCATAAACCAACCAGCGGCCATCAGGGCTAATCACGGGCTGTCCCCCACCTGGGAATTCGACCAACACACCTTTTTGATCCACCACCACAACCTTCCCATCAATACTAACCCCCGTCAAAATCTGGTTTCCATCCGGAAACGCATGCCCATCCATCGCCCATAAACCTGGTTGCGATATAAGCTCATCAATCACCTTTAAACTTTGCCCATCCAAATGGTAAAAACCGTGCGAACTCGAAATCCAGAAAGACTGACCGTCCTTCGACCAGCTGACACGGCCAACCTGTCCCCTGCCAATCTTTACTAATGAGCGCAGAGCTGGTGCATTTTGCAAATTAATCGCTCCAGCGTGGGCGGTTGGCAAAGGCAATGTCTGCACGATTTGCGTTGGCTGCGGGGTCGGAGTGTGATAGCTAGAATTGATTTGAGCCATTGAGGTTGATGTGGGCGGCATATCCATTGGCACAAACCCCGGTTGGAAAGCAACCTTGGAATATATCCACAAGTCCCACAGGCTTATCTTACCAAAACTGGCTGTCAATAAAAACTTGGCATCCGGGCTGATCGCCAGATCGCCGAATTCAAAGTCATCGTCAGATACAAACACCAACTGACCAGTGTCCACACGCCACAGGTACAGTTGATGATTATTAACCAGCGCCGCCAGGAATTTGCCATCCGGGCTGAAGCGCAGCGGCTCTACTATGTTCTGCGGGGTACGTAATTTTGTCAGCTGCCCGGTTTCGATATTCCAGACTTCGATCCAATATTCATTCACGAGATAATTATTGCGTGCAAACCAGCCACCTGACAAGTCAGTCGCTGTATGGACATTTGGATCGACTTTTGGCAGATTTAGCTGCCGCAGCAACGCACCAGTCTTTGCATCCCAGACCGCCAGGTCGCGATTGCGATTTAATGCAGCATAAATGGTTTTACCGTCCGGGGAAAAAGATAATTTTGTCGGATAACTTGCCGGGTTTGTCTGCTCCAGGGTCAGCAGCTTACTAACGCTTTTGATATCCCAAATCTCAACCGCCAATCCGTTGGCCAGGGCAATCTGGTTGGCATCCGGTGAAAAAGCCACTCCTTGCTCGCCATACGCACCCGCCCCAATTCCTGGGCCAATTCCGCTTCCACCTATGGCAAGATAAACCTGGCCGCCAAATAGTGTACTGGCTGAAACAAAAAACTCTTGCTGTCCTGAACGGATGTCCCAGACATAAACACTTCCATCCCTAGTTACAGCCGCCAAATGGTTGCCATCCCGGCTGAATGCCAACCCAGCCAGGGAGAGATTTTCATTCGGCGAGAGCACCATTCGTAATCTGCGTGTTTGCACATCCCAAACTTGCAAACTTCCGTGGCCCACCACAAGGGTTTTCCCATCCGCACTGAATAGCACCTTCGACCCGCTACCACGTTTCAGGTAACCTTCCTTTAACATCCGCACAGCCAGCGGGTCAAGCGGCTCTGGAGGCGCTGGTAAAATTTTCCCAGTATCCAAGCCATAGGTAACCCGTGGCTGATCTGCAACACTTACCAGCAGTTGCCTGCCATCCGCCGCGAAGTCCACATACTCAATGTTATCTGTAAATGCGGGGATCGAACGCTTTATTTTGCCGGTGACCCGGTTCCACAAACGAATCAAACCATCATCACCTGCAGTCATCAGAGTGGAACCATCCGGGCTAAAAACCACGCTGTTTATGCGCCCAGGCTGTTCCTTGATTTCGTATTCGATCGTGCCCTTCATTAAATCCCAAATATACAAGATATTGTTGGTACTATCGGAATACCCGGCGGCGATCCACTTTCCATCCGGGCTGATGGCTGGGTCTGTCATCACATCATAGCGACTTAGCTCATAATCAATTGTAGGATAACCATTTTCAAACACGTTCTCGTTTTTTTCAATATCCAGCAAAAAGATACCGTGATATGATCCACCTGTTGTCCGGTCCGCAGAACGATAGGCGAGATATTTTCCATCCGGAGTAAAGACCTCACCAACCGCCCCACCAATACCACCGTTGCTGCTGGCTAACTCTTTTTGGGTAGCGACATCCATCACCTGAAACCCGCCAAATAAGCCGCCGGTCACCACCATTGAGCCATCCGGGCTAACCGTTGCGATGTATCCATAACCATCTTCAGAGAGCGGGACGGTTCCTATTTCACTCTCATCAGTGGCATTCAGAATCCGCAGCGAATAACCGTCGCTCAAGAAAATCTTTTGCCCGTCCGCCGAGCGTAGGATTTGCGGCAGGATACCTTTGCCCAGGGTGGTAAGTTCAGTCAGTTTTGGAAAAGAGGTGGCTGTTGCGCCAGGTATTCGGCTGCTGGTTGGAGCCAAGGTTGGCGTCCGAGTGGCAGTTAGCGCAAGCGTCGGTGTAACTGTTGGCACCGGCGTCGCCGGTCCACAAGAAACCAGGGCAACCATCAGCATAATCAAAACTAGAATAAGAAACTGAAAATGCGATTTCGTTTTCATCATATCACCCATCTCTTTTCCATAATCGTATAGAGATAGTATAAACCAACCCCGATTTCAAACCAGTAACCAATGTCACCAGTGTCATTTTCGTCATCAAATCCCATAAGAATTCACAAGCTGGGACACGCCGGGATTGTATGTTTTTTCCAGCATCAAAACACGAATGAAGTTTGGCCAAATAGTGGGATCGCCCAAAGCCAGTTAATCCTGGCGACTTCATCAAAAAAACAGTGAAAAGCTGTTGTTCAGCATCGCACTGTTTTACCATCTGTTCAACTCGTTCCCTGCATACCCTTCCTGATCTTCGTGCCCCGAACTGTACGTGCACTTTATGCAGCCGGTAATTCTCGACAGCTTAAACAATAAAAGGCTGGCGAAATCAGCGTCTCATTCTTTTAAGACTGTATCCGCAACTACAGGACGCACATAGCGCGGGGGCCACCTATCAGAGGTAGAGGCAGCCGCGAGAGGCTGCATTTAGTTTGCAAAAATGAATATCGATAAAGTGCTATAATTCTACCAAGGACAATCACAATGGTCTTTGAATGGGATGCTCGTAAATCTGCAGCCAATTTACGAAAGCACGGTGTATCTTTCGCCGAAGCAGGCACGGTATTCGGTGACGAACTATCCATTACAGTGCCAGACCCAGACCATTCTGATCAAGAAGACCGTTATATCACAATCGGCTGGTCGAACCTACACAGATTATTGATGGTAGCCCACACGGACCGCGGCGAAAATATCCGAATCATTAGCGCTCGTGAATTAACCAAATCGGAGCGAAAAGAATATGAAAAAGCCAACTGAACCTAATGATGAATTACATCCCGAGTACGATATGAAAATCCTCCTAAAAGATGGGGTGCGTGGCAAGTATGCCACCCGTTACAATTCAGGGACGAACCTTGTGCTATTGGAGCCAGATGTTGCTAAGGCATTTCCAAATGAAAAAGCTGTAAACGAGGCGTTGAAACTGGTCATTCAATTAACAAAATTACAGGAAACTGCCAGGCGCAAAAATCCGCCAATTGGAGAAGAGGCTATTTGAATGGGGTGACATTCCGCCATCCGCTCGCTGGATGCGAGTTATAGAGTTTTATCAAGATGGCTTACTTATCGAATATGGCGCATCATATCTTGTTGGGGGAAACCACTCTAGCTGATTATTTTTAACCACAAGAAAACCGACCCATCTTTCGCTTGGTATCCCGGTTGCCAATATTTTTTCGACATCGAAGAAATCTACTTCAAAACCAATGATACCAATTTCAAATTTCGCAATAGGATGAATTTTCTTTGCGATATTTACGAACCAATTGTTAATTTCCACAATCCAATTAGATGTGCCCGGCTCATTTGCCTGAAATGGGTAAGCCCCCATATCGTAAGCGCTCGCCAGCGAACCGATTGGAATGTATAGTGATAACCAGCAACCATTGTTCTCGAAATCTGCCCAATAGGAACCGCAACAACTTCGTTTTCCATTTGGCAAGCTTGCGACTCCGTACATATGACCTTGATGGTCAATTTCACCTGGTGAATACTTTTCTTGTTTGTCTGGTTCTGTATCAATTCTCAAAAAGCAACCGTTAAGCACGGGGATAGCCCAAAGATTTAATAAGACTTCATCAATGAAAATATTTGACGACTGCGACAACTTGAAAGTAAACTCAAAGAAGCCGCCATTCCATGCATGTAGTTGTGTAAAAAGAATGCTCATGGTGAAAATTTACCGGGTTCCGTGATGAACTACCTTACTGAATGCATTGGCGGCGAGCTGGGGACTTGCGAGGACAAAACCACCAGCCGCAGAATCTACCATTTAGGGGAGAATCCCCACGGGCGCAGAGCGAGAGCCCCAGCCCGTCTGCTGCACTCAGTGGGCGCGTTTTTACAAAGCTGCTCTCCAATAAGTTTCGTTGAAATAATCGGTTGAATATAAATATTCCCGTTCTGGGTTTCCCCAGTATGTCCCTATCAATATAAACATGCGTTCTTCTGTAGTTATATTTGCAATTGACGAAATTATTCCTAAATTATATTCTTTCACAAGTTTATCCAACAAGGGAATATCATGCTTTGAATCCCCGATAAAACCTTTTACCATCTCGTGAAAAGCATTTACGGCATCAGAAATTTTTTTCTGGAAAGATTTATCTATTGCCCAAAACTGTGTTAAATCAAGTTCGATTATCTCAGTTGACGAACAAAGATTGAGTTCATCTTTTAGTATTTCAATAGGTCGTAAAAATGCCCAAGCAGGTGTTTGCCCTTTTAGAGAAGCTATGACTTGTTCAACTCGTTTTAGCGCAGCGTCACGGCTAGTTCGGTATAAAACAACTTCATATTTTCCATCATCTTCGCCTTGTTGCTCGACCACAAATTCTTGGGAACTGAATAAAGCAAGCCAAGTTACTGGCAAGCAATTATTGGCTTCAAATTCACAACAATCGCTGAAGGTTATTGCGGTACGATTTCCCATAGTATTATCCGCCTTGCATCTTAATGAGCCAGCACCCAACGGACTTGTGTTAGCGGCGGGCTGGGGACTTGCACGGACAAAGCCGCCAGATGCGAAATCGCTGCGTGGGAAAGAATCCCCTCGGGCGCAGCCCCAGCCCGTCCACTACACGCGGTGTTGGGCAGATTTTGCAAGACGGTTTTGAATTTGAGCTTCATACTAATCATTGCATATATCGGTAGTTTTGCGCCAAGTGGCTTCATATTTGGAAGGAACTAACCCCAAGAAACGTAAATTTCAACCTTATTCAAAATATTGTCAATCGTTACTTCAGCCTTATTTGCACCGCTGCCTGGCACGATACTATACCAGACTTTGCTGTCAGATAATTTTTCAGATACTACTTCATTGAAGCCTGGTGAATATTTTATCCAATCTTGAATATCCTGTTCTGTCGCGACGAAACTTGCACAGAAACTGCGAGTAAGTGAACTTCCTTCTGTCTCTATTATCACGTTGGTAGCATTAGCGGGAAATGGTGCAAGCCGTCCCCATTCTAAAACAAGC
>CAIVSQ010000496.1 GCA_903908605.1 uncultured Anaerolineae bacterium | reverse complement strand
GGATGTGTTGCCCAAAACGGATGAGGATGACACCAGGGGGCACTTGATGGAAGCGGCTCGGGGTGTGCTTGACGCTCGAAAACAAGAGTTCCAATCTGAAACATTGCCAGTGAGTAATCCTGGTCACAATGGCAGTTCGAATACATCCAATAACGCAGCGGTTCAAGCGCAGATACCATCCTTACCTGATCCAGGTTTGCACGTTACTCCTGCTTTGCCCAATTCCCCAGCCGGGAAAAGTTCTGGGGATAACCAGGGTTCTCAATCTGGACAAACAATTATAAGAGGTCAGGCCAGCCCTGCTACACAGCCAAATATGGCCGCGAATGGCGTAAAGGTACCTTCGAATTCAGCCAATTCCTCGCAGGGCGGGGCGGCGGCGGTGAAATCATCTATTCCTGAGGCTGCCTCCCCTACTCCAATGAAGGATGTTGATGTAATGGAGCATACGCGTTCTTTATGGCGCGATATCCCTCCAATTGATCCAACAGATCCGGTGGATCCGACTTCCAGAGTTATAAAAAGCGGAAGCTTTGGCGAGGTAATGGTGGGTGCCAGTTTGCGAGGACGCTCGCATGCTCATGATGGTAAATACCGCGAAGATGCTTTCTCTGTTGCAGTCGCGGGGAACTGGTCTCTTATTGCAGTAGCAGATGGGACCGGCAGCAAACCACTGGCGAGGGTAGGATCGAGACTGGCAGCCAATGCAGCTGTGGAGTACATGAAATCACGTTTGATTCAATTAAAAACGGCTGACCAGGCTCCGGCCACATTGCGCGGAACCCTGGCCGGGGCAATGGTGAATTCACTGGGTGCTATTGCGGATGAAGCTGCCAGTCGACAAAGGGAAGCCAATGATTTTGCTACCACTCTGTTACTGGTAGTATATGGAATTTGTGAAGGCAGGCGCTGGCTTGGTTTAGCCCAGGTCGGTGATGGGGGAATTGCTATTCAGAGACAAAATGGTGAATGTATCCAGATGGGGCGTTCTGACCATGGACAGTCGGGAGGCGAATCTGTCTTCCTGACCAGTCACGAAGCTCAATTGACATGGAACCAACGGGTTTTTGTTTATGAAGTGCAGGATGTTTTTCAGCGATTGATTGTTGCAACCGATGGTGTCTACGATGATTTCAGCCCTCCTTTTGGGAAAACGGAACGTCTTTTTGAGGAACTGCTTGTATTGGCTGACCAAAGAGATCCTTCCGGTTGGTTGCTTGAATGGCTAAGTTATGAACGTCGAGGTTCTTTCGACGATAGAACACTCGTAGTTTTATCTCCAGGGAAGAACTAAGTTACTCAACCATGATTGTTACACTTAAAGATGGCAAAAGTCTTGATTGTGATGATAACCCGTTTGCCAGCGGGGCAGATGGCGCTGCTCATTGGTCGAAAGATGGAACATCGTTGGTTAAGTTTTATCACAACCCGGAATCGTGGCGATCTGCAAGCCTGGAAGCTATACTGGTCCGATTTATCGCAATTAAATCGAAAGAGAAAAAAGAAGAAGAGTATTGGCAAAAAATTTTATGTTGGCCGGCAGGGATCGTGACTTCTCCCCGCTTGGGGGTGGTGATACCGCGTGCACCCAAAGGACTTAAAAAACTTGCATGTTTTATTACGCCGAAGTGGTTAAATAAGCATCCAGAGGATGTGGGTAATTGGAGTGCCCGGTTATACATAGCTTTGCAAATGGCTAGATCAATAAAGCGGTTACAAGGAAAAGGACTTTGTCATTCGGATCTATCGGATAATAACGTTCTTGCTAATAGCTCTGATGGCCGGACTTATGTAATTGACATGGATGGGTTGGTTGTTCCAGGACTTCAAATTGCTCGCCCAGTGGTAGATGGTACATTCGGGTATATTGCCCCGGAACTTGTTTCTAGAAAAATTTCAGATCCTTCCGTTCAAACAGATTTACATGCGCTTGCGGTGCTTATCTATCAAATATTATTTCTGCGTCACCCGCTTCTAGGGAAAAAAGTACATGACCGTGACCCAGAAAAAGATGATACATTGCGCCTAGGGGAACGTGCCTTATTTATCGAGCATCCAACGGATGCTTCCAATCGTCCCGAACGGTTGGATTGGTCATATAAATTATGCGGATCAGGGGTTGGCGCCTTGTTTGAGAAAGCGTTTATCCATGGATTGCATCAGCCCATTCAGCGCCCCTTAGCATTTGCATGGGAGCGTGAATTGGTTTCGCTTACCGATGTTTTGGTAACTTGTTTAAATCCTAAGTGTACATTGAAGTCTTTTCCACTGCCTGAGATTCAAACTGTAACGCATGCCCGGTTAAAATGTCCCTGGTGTCAGCAAAAATTTGGAGGATTTTCCCTGGCAATTTTGCATTGGCAAAAACCGGTAGCAGGCCAGGCAGGCGTTTTTCGTCCGGATGGAACCCGTAAGGTTGCCTGGCCAAAGGGCCAACTTTATGAATGGCACACTTCCTTGGGGGCAATACCTACCCCAACTATGGATGCAAAGGTCCTTGCCGTTTTTGATAATTTGCCTCAAAAACCAGGCCCGATATTCTTGTTAAATCACGCTCTCCCCTATTTAGAAGCAGCAGATCCGGGGGTATCATGGAAACGCGTGCCGGTAAACCAGGCGGTGGAATTGAAAAATGGGAGGAAATTGAGATTTGGATTGCCCGGACAAACAAGAGATGCCGTGGTTGAGGTAATTCAATTATTATGAAACCGTTTGATCTGGGACAGATCCTCCAAAATACCCCTGCAAATGGCTTGATTCAGCTGCCTCCAGGTGAGTACGAGGGTTCATGGGTTATCAATCGACCCATGCAACTAATAGGTAGCGGGTATTCAACGGTATTATGGCAGGGTAAAGGTCCCGTCCTCAATATTCAGTCACCTGATGTTAAGATTTCTAATTTATCCATCGAAGTTACATCAGAAAATAATTCGGTAGCTTTGGAGTTGGCAAGCACTCTTCCAGATTTGCCTCAATTTGAGAAAGTTCGGGTACTTGGTAAAATAATGGGCCATTTGGAATGGGATTCTTGGACTTTTCCGCTCGTTATTAATTTGGGGAAAATCCAAGGAAAATCGAATTTAGAACGAACGTTTGGATTACCGTCGGTCCCTGTTACCGTTCGTTCATCGATGACAGGTTTAATGGCGGAAGTCGCTCAATCCTCTCTTGGCCAGAAATCTCTCAAGCTGGTTTTGGATAAAGATGTGCTTCATCCGGGAGTTTTACTAGATGGTTTGTTGGAAATAGAAATGGGCGGTATTCATACACTTGTCCGAATTACTGGAGAAGTGTACACAAACGCTCCAACTGTGGCCAGCCATCGTGCGGGGGATGTACAGGTTTCGGAGGGGTCAGATGTTTTTGCTCCGATGGCTTCCAAAAATTCACGTTCGAAACAAAGTATCTTAATTGAGGCTTTTCAACCCACAGCGGGGACTGCTTCCCCTGTGTTTCCCAAAAACACAGCATCGCAAGCTTCACAACCGAAGGAGACCTTAACTTGCGATAATTTGCTTGAAAAAGCAGAAAAGGCAGAACAGGTAAAAGAATTTGAGCTGGCTGAGCACTTATTGAAACAAGCGTTAAGTATGCGTTCTGCTGATCCAATCATTCACCAGGTTCTTGCTCGATTTTATGAGCGACATAATAATCTTGCTCAGGCAATTATCCATTGGGTATTTCTTAAGGAATCCATGCCAGACAATTTGGAAGGGATTGTTTGCCTGGCAAAATGCTTCAATAAGACAAATCAATTTGCCGATAGCATAACCTTACTCGAAACAACTTTGCGATTACCAATGGCGAAAAAAAATGTAGAAATATTTCAAATTTTGGCTTTTGCCTACAAGAATGACGACCGAATTGGTGAGGCCATTTGGGCGTTAGAGCAAGCACTGGAAGTCAAGGAAGATAAAAAATTAACATTATTGCTTCGGTCCTGGAAAAAAATGAGTGGTAATTGGGAAATGGAAGCCTCATGAGTATAAACATAACAACCATACAAGTCATTATTATCTCTTCAATTCTATTATTAGGTCTCGGTATTTCGGTAATATTTTTCATTCAACGAAAAAAAGCACCGGGAACACTTGAGTTTTATGTAAGAGAAATTGCAAAGGCAGAAAAAGCCAGGCAGTCTCGTGATTATGAAAAAGCCCGGAAAGTATACAAGTATTTAATCCAGGGCTATCAGCAGCAGAAGAATCCTCTACCT
>CAIVSQ010000495.1 GCA_903908605.1 uncultured Anaerolineae bacterium | reverse complement strand
GTCAAATCGGAAACGGGGAGAATATAATCGATCTCAGCTACGTAGAAAATGTAGTCGACTCTCTTTTGTTGTGTGCTGAAATCCAAGGAAATCCGATCGGGAAAAAGTACAATATTACCAATGGAGAACCTGTACTGCTTTGGAAAATGATACATCAGCTATGCGAAAAATTAAATTTGCAATTTCCCCACCAAAAACTACCCCTACCACTCGTTAATTCCATCGCAGGGTCCGCTGAATGGGTGTGCAGTTTATTACCCGGTCAACCCGAGCCATTTCTTACCAGGTACAGTGTTGCTATGCTATCCACCAGCAGCACCCTCGATATTAGCGCAGCCAGGCAAGATCTTGGATACAAGCCTAGAATTTCCAATCAGCAAGGATTCGATTTGTTTGTTGACTGGTGGCTTTCGAAGAATAAGGCAAATCACCTTTAGGATGAACTCTCATGAATATCAAGATTTTTAACGCAGGCTATTGTACTTGCCCTGAACATCTGGCGATTCAAAACGGACGCTGGAAAAATATCCGCTTCCCAGCCATGTTCGCCCTCCTCGAACACCCACAATTGGGACGGTTGCTTTTCGATACAGGTTACTCCCATCGTTTTTTTGAGGAAACCAAATCATTTCCGAATCGAGTGTACCGCTGGCTCACTCCGGTTACATTACGCGAGGAAGATCTGGCAATTCATCAACTTGCCAGCATGGGCATCAAACCTAATGATGTTGACTACGTTCTCATTTCCCATTTTCACGCCGACCATATCGCCGCGTTAAATGATTTTAAGAAAGCAAGATACATATTTTTGCCCCAAGCATATGAAAAAGTGCGTTCATCGCATGGTCTCAATGCTTTTTCAAAAGCGTTTCTTCCAGGTCTTATTCCCAATGATTTTGACGAGAGATCAGTACCGATCAAAATTCAGCAATCAATTTTGTTAGATGGGGAATACGCTCCCTTTAAAACCGGTTACGATTTACTTGGGGATCAATCCATCATCGCCGTGGAACTTCCTGGTCACGCATTCGGACAAATGGGGATATTCGCAAGGCAATCAAACGACTTATTCTTTTTTGTCGCCGATGCAACCTGGCTAAAACGCGGCATTATCCAAAATTCCCCCCCGCACAAAATTGCCAACTTGTTATTTTCCGATCCCGCTGAGTATAAAAACACTTTGGGAAAATTACACGATTACCAAAATAACCACTCCAGCGTCCATGTCATTCCATCCCATTGCGAGGAAACCCTGGCACAATATATTCCATCTTTATCACTCTAAATGTCGTCGTTCACACCGGTTTCAAACATCAATGAACCGATCAACGCACCAGGATAATTCCCAGCGAAAATAATATTGCATATACCAATGCCAGCTGGGCGGTTTTGCCGAGAACAGAATTTAGCTCTCGACCGACACCGCCAGAAAAATCCCTAAATGTCCTATATGCCAGCGGGATGGAAATCAGAGACAACATCCCGCCCCACGAGGCCATACCTGCAATAAATAATCCCACCGGTACCAGGTAAGCGCCTGCGAGACATAGAAAATATTCCCACAACATAGCTTTTCGCCCCAAGACTACGGCTAGCGTGATTTTATGTGCCTCTTTGTCTGTATGAATATCCCTCGTGTTATTTACGACCAGAATATTGATGATTAATAATCCGATCGGGACTGATGACCAGTAAACGACTGCTGAAAGCATTCCACCCTGGGCGTAATAAGTGCCACACACAGCCGCCAGACCAAAAGACAAAAACACAAACAAATCACCCAGGGCGTAATACCCATAGGGAAATGGGCCACCAGTATAAGTGATTGCTGCCAGGATGATTAATATCCCCAAAATCAAAACAGGCCAACCGCGCAACCAAACCAGGTAGAGACCAAATAGTCCGGCAGCAATAAATGCAACCGCCATGCCTGTTTTCATCTGTCGCACCGATAACAAACCGCTGGCTGTCATCCGGGTTGGTCCAAGTCTTTCCGCCGTATCGCTACCACGTTCATGATCAAAAACATCATTGGCAAAATTCGCCCCAACTTGCATTAGCAGCGAAATAAATAGACATGCCGAGGCAGCAGGTAAATGGAAAACACCCCCATGAATGGCAAGTGCAATCCCCACCATAACGGGTGCCGCTGCCGCCGGTAAAGTCCTGGGACGTGACGCCAATACCCATAAAGTTAATTTCGAGCTGTTTGTAATTGTCATATATTCTGTTTGTATTTAAAAAACGGCAAAATAGAGAGGGGAAATCTCCCCTCTCTATTTTTGAGAAGATCAGGGCATCAAATTCAGTGTAGATTCCGCGTTTTTTGTTACTGAATCTTCATTCCACCACATACCGTAGTATTGGATATTCCGCCACATATCGATCATATCCGTATAGTGAGGGTTGTAAGCATGCCCGGACTGCCCGGTTGTGTGAACGGTAACCGAGTTATTCAAATCACTCAAATCAACAATCATGCGCATGGATGGCAACCAATTAACCTCAAATGAATCATAGATATCCCATCCAGTGGCGTTCACAATCGATTCCCCGCCCGAGGTTGGATATGGCCCACGGTTAAACAGGTTTTCGATCGGGGCAATTCCCGAATTTCCCAACGTTCCATTACGGAATGTGGAAGAATGCAGTTGGCCCCATTTCCATTTGCTGATATCTTTGCCAAAGCGATCTACACACTGTTTACAATTTACAGCTGAGGTAAATGCCTTTACAAATATGTCATCCCGGCTTTCAACAACATCTTTGGTGGTTTTATCATCCCACCATGGAGAGGTTGGATCCTTAATCAAGTTGCGGATGACTTCATACGTTCGCGAACCACCTGCAGGTTGGTAAGCCTCAGGGATATTTTCATCCTTAAAGGTCGCGGCAACCAAATCCCACCAGAAAGCTTCAAACAAAGCCGCCGAGGAAGAATCCATTGTTTCCTGGAAATCCCAGCTTCCCAGGTACCGATCCCGAATTTTTGCCAATTCCGGCGAAAGGTTTACCTGTTGAAGAATCGGAACAAGCACTTCAGCATTCAAACTTTTATCGTCGCCTTGCATTTTTTGAAAATAAGCAATATCGATCTTGCCTGGGGCATTCTGGATCATATCGACAATACGTTGTGCGCGGAAACCGTAATCCCAATCAGTGCTAACCAAGTATTTGTAATCCCTGGGCGGAATCTGATTATTTGCCGTCACAATATATCCAGCTGGCGGGTTATACAGGAAGGGCTGCTCTTCAAAAGGAATATAACCGGTCCACTCAAACTCACCCGTCCAGCCTGGAACAGGCAAACGGCCATCTCCACCGGAGCGAATCGGGATATTGCCTGGCATTTGGTAGCCGATATTGCCATCAACATCTGCGTACAACAGGTTTTGCGCCGGAACCACAAAGAATTTTGCAGCCTGTCGAAATTCTTCCCAGTTTTTCGCTTTGTTAAAACCCCAAATGGCTGTAAAGACTGAGCCGGGCTCTAAAGCTGTCCATTTGAGCGCAATGGCATAATTATCGGGAAGGTCAATACCAGCTTTATCCTTAAAAGCAACCGCAGTTGGCGTTACAGTGTCCTTCAATGGTCCATACACATCCGAAATAATTGGCCCATGGCGAGTAACCCTCACTTTCAACTCAACCGGTTTACCACCGCCAACCAGGATTGTTTCGGTGTGGACTTCCATGTCCACCCATTTACCCATATACTCATATTGATCAGGGTTAGCCGGGTTGATTTTCTCAACAAACAAATCCATCACATCCGGGCCGGTATTAGTAAAAGCCCATGCTACCTTGGCGTTATGTCCAATGACGACACCGGGTACACCCGCGAAGGAGAAACCAGCCACTTCAAACGGGCATGCATCAGATTGTGGGGCACAGTGCAACCCTATCTGATACCAGATCGACGGCATTTGGATGCCAAGGTGAGGATCGTTAGCCAACAATGGTTTTCCGGTGACCGTTTTATCTCCGGAAACAACCCAGTTATTTGAACCAATCGCTGGGCCGGATTTTCCTAAAACATCATCCAAAGTTCTTAATTTATCAGAAACCTTGGCTAATTGCGAAAATGGAATGACTCCGGTCAACTGCTTTTCCATGCTCAATGAACTCAGCGGGTTGGTTTTCTGTGAAGTTGCAGAATTCCAATTTGAATCAACTGCGGTAGGGTGGTCTTCGGGATAAGGCGGAAACAGGGTATTCACCTGGTCCAGGGTCAGCGTCTTTAAAAGAATGGCCCGTTCGATTTCCGCGCCAAGATTCCCACGTAAATCCCAGGCCATCGCCTTTGCCCAGGTAAGTGAATTCACAGGATTCCACGGCTCAGGCTTATATGAAGGCGTTAATAAACCCAAAATTCCATATTCCAAACTCATTTTTACGCCAGAATGAGTCTTCAGATATTCATTCACACCCTCAGAATAAGCTTCAAGAATTGCCTTGGATTCGGCATCCATGGTTTGATACTCTGATTCGGCGATATGCTTCCACCCAAGTGTGCGCAAAAAAGTATCCGTGTTCAATTGCCCTTTGCCAAACATTTCAGATAGATTGCCGGCCCCGATGTGTCGCCAAAAATCCATTTGCCAAAATCGATCCTGTGCATGGATAAACCCCTGCGCCAGGAAAAGATCGTGGATTGAGCTAGCATAGATATGCGGAATACCCATCGTGTCGCGGACTACCCGTACAGGTTTATTCAAACCGCTTAATTTCAACTCTCCGTCAGTTTGAGGAAATGAAGCCTTAACTGCGGCATTACCTGCCATTCCTCCCAAAATGGCAAGCGCAACAATTACAACAAAAATTACTCCCAGTACCTTGCGAAATTTCATTGACATAACTCCTCCTTGAGAATTAGGGCCGATTATAGTCCAGTGTTTACAAATTGTTTACATGTTATTAAGAGAATTTTCATATATTCTTGGTAATATTTATTCATGGAGAAAAAATGATTTCAAATTCAAATCTTAACGTTGTAGTAAGACCTAACTACCAGGAACCAATCATCAAAATGACCGCAACCGATAATCGCGATGCAGAACTTCAAAACCTTTACAATGCCCTGGCAGAAGGTTGGCAAATTATGGAAACTGCCTACTTACTTGCCAGTGGTTGCAATGCAGAAGGCAAAGGTTACATGCTTACTCTTTATCATCCCAAGCAATCAATAATCAAGCAGTGGGATTTCGTCGATGGCAATGCAGTGAAAAATTTACTCGAGCTGCAAACCGTTCCTGGCTATATTCACTAATTTATTCGGTACGACGATATTCACAAACTTTCAGCTCCCGGCGGGGAGTTTTGTTTTTAATACCCCCCTTTCTTCCAAAATAATCAAATCGCGGGCTCTTCTCAATACGTAAAAGCAAGCGCCGTACTATAATTTGTATATGGAGCGCTGATGATGCGAACTATCATACATAAAATTTCGCTATTTCTTTCAATCGTCATCCTTTGCCTGATTCTTCCTGGGTGTGGTATTCAACCAACTCAAACATCCACTACAACAGAAGTCCCGACGGAAATCATATTACCGCCAACCGAATCGCCACAAAATACCCAAGTTGAGACTACCGCAGGTGTTATTCCCAACAAGGAAATTGTTGGCAACTAGAACAT
>CAIVSQ010000494.1 GCA_903908605.1 uncultured Anaerolineae bacterium | reverse complement strand
GCCAATTCCTTGATCTCACTGGCCACCACCGCGAAACCCTTGCCCGCGGCTCCCGCGCGCGCCGCTTCAATGGTGGCGTTGAGCGCCAGCAAATTGGTCTGCGATGAAATACTGGTGATGATTTCGGTCACCTTGCCGATCTCCTGGGCGGACTGCCCGAGACCCTTCATGATCACCGAGAACTGGTCCACCTGCTGGGCGGCCTGTTCGGTGGTGGCATGCGCTTTTTCAGAGTTGCGCGCGATCTCACCGATGGTGGCGGTCATTTCTTCGACCGCTGTGGCGACGGCGTGCAGGCTGGCATTGGCTTGTTCCATGCCGGCCGCCACCGAGACGGTATTGGCACTCATTTCTTCGGCGGCAACAGCCACACTGTTGGCTTTGTTGAGGGATTCACCCGCGCCGGCGCTGGTCTCTTCCGAGATGGCAGTCAATTCCGCCGATGAGGAAGCGGTGGTTTGAACACCGTGGGTAATGCTGCCCAGCAGTCCGCGGATATTCCCCACCATGGTCTGAAATGCGCGCGCCAGGTCACCCAATTCATCTCCTCGTTTTCCGAAGGCCGCTGAGAGGTCCTGCGAAAAATCACCCTCGGCCAGCTGCCCGGTCAAATGAACCACTTCAGCCAGCGGCCGGGTGATGCTGCGGGTGGTCAGGACGCTCATGATGACAGCCACCACCAGTAAGATACCGGCAAAGGACATCAACCAAATGCGCAGGTTGACCAATAACGCTTCAGCAGCCTGGTCTGATGCAAGAACCCTTTGGTTCTGGTGGTCTATCAATTCTGCAAAAACCTGATCCAATTCATTCAGGATCCCATGGGTCTTTGCGTTGTACAGCATCTGTGCCTCCCCCTTTTCTCCAGCCCGCGCAAGAGCGATTATTTCGTCATTGTTACTTTTTGCGGCGGCAAGCCCATCCTCAATTTTTTTCAATAGCAGACCGTCAGCTTTAGCAAGCGAAGTTCCCTTGAGCTGTTCAAAGTCCTCGTTATACGCTTTACGCAGAGCGGCGATCTTATCCATGGAATTGATCACATCGTCTGATGAAGTTGCGACAGTTGTATTGGCGACCTCGAAAAAGATATCCGTAACTTCCTTGTTGATCTTCTGGGTAAGTTCCATTATTTCATAGTCAGCAATGGTTTCATCCATTCTCTGATTAATGGTATTGTTTCCCCACAGGGAAAACCCAATACTTACCAACAATAAAATTGTCAATACTCCAAAACCGGTCAGTAGCCGGGTGCCGATCTTTAGATCTGAAAATATTGATTTCATGACTTTATCTCCTTGTTAACCAGTATCAACCCGGGGGTACTCTTTTACACCAGGGATCGTGAGCAAGTATGTATAGCCTACACCTTGAATTTGGAAACCATCTGGCTGAGCTGTTCGGCAAGCTGGGAGAGTTCGAGGGCGCTGGTTTGCACCTGGGTGCTGGCGGAAGCCATTTGTCCAACGGATAAACTGACTTCGGCGATCTCTTTTGCCATGCTGGTGGATACGGCTGATGTCTGTGCCACCCGTGAATTTGAGTCGCGCACGCCGCTGGATGCCTGGGCAATGTTGCCGGCGATATCCTGCGTGACCGTGGCTTGTTCCTGAATGGCGGCGGCAATGCTCATGACGATCTCGTTCACATCCCGAATGACCGCCACGATCTTGTCGATATCAGACACCGCGTCGGCAGTGGAACCTTGAATGGTGGCGATCTTTTCCTTGATCTCACTGGTGGCCGCCGCCGTCTGCTGTGCCAGTTCCTTGATCTCACTGGCCACCACCGCAAAGCCTTTGCCGGCAGCGCCTGCGCGCGCCGCTTCGATGGTGGCGTTGAGCGCCAGCAAATTGGTCTGCGATGAAATACTGGTGATGGTTTCGGTCACCTTGCCGATCTCCTGCGCTGACTGCCCGAGACCCTTCATGATCACCGAGAACTGGTCCACCTGCTGGGCGGCCTGTTCGGTGGTGGCGTGCGCTTTCTCAGAGTTGCGCGCGATCTCCCCGATGGTGGCGGTCATTTCCTCGACCGCCGTGGCAACGGCGTGCAGGCTGGTATTGGTTTGTTCCATGCCGGCTGCCACCGAGACGGTATTGGCGCTCATTTCTTCGGCAGCGGCAGACACGCTGTTGGAGCGGTTCAGGGATTCACTGGCGCTGGCGCTGGTCTCTTCCGAAATGGCGGTCAGTTCGGTGGAGGCAGAGGCGACCGATTGGGTATTGACAGCCACTTTTTGAATGATTGATTGAAGTTTGCCAATAAAGTCATTAAAATATCCCGCCAGCCTGCCCACTTCATCATGAGATGCAACGACCAGGCGCTTTGTAAGGTCTCCATCCCCTTCAGAGATATCCTTGACCAT
>CAIVSQ010000493.1 GCA_903908605.1 uncultured Anaerolineae bacterium | reverse complement strand
GAGCGCCTCCGAGGTAACCGACCGCAGCCTGGTATTTCACCCCATCAATCCACTGGAATACATACAGACGATATATCTGGAAATTTGCAAATTCTTGATGCCTTTTCCTGTTTTTCAGATTGGCCTATCGGCTGTAATCACCATTCTATTGGTACTCCTGATCACACTGGCTCTCAGGAAAACCCGGCCCACAATGTTGAGCATTGATTGGGGCGAAAGCGCTAATTGGGTAGCCCTGCTTACCTTTTTATTTTCGGCAGCTTATCTCAGTTTCTTGTTTATATCGATAACCTACTTTGATGCCCTTACCCCCGTGAATCAACGCTTATTATTGCCGGTGTTCGCATTTTTTTTGATCGGAATTTTTCCAACGGTCATGAAGGCAACCCTCGTTCTTAATAAACCAACCCTCTGGAATGCATTCTTATTGTTCTTCATGTTAATGGTGGTCATCAAGACCCCCGTTTTATATACCCAGGTGGGAAACTTGCGCAAAAAAAGCCTGGGCTATCAAATCCACGATATCGATCATTCTAAAATTGTGGCTATTGCGAAGCACACACCCAGGGTTGTAAAAATATATTCCAACAGCACAGATGTGCTTCGTTTCTTAGTCGATAGAAAGATAGATTCCCTGCCGTATATTATTTTCCCCACCACAGCATTGAATAATCCGAATTACAAGCAAGAGTTGGACTCTATTTGCAATGAATTATCCAGGAAAGAAGCCATCATCGTTTTCTTAAAAGTTGGTGTCTTCCGACCTTATTTCCCAAAAATTGCTGATCTGCAGTTGGCATGTTCACGATCGAAATCAACGACATTCCCGGATGGGTTCATTTTAGGAAGTTACAAGGAGTAAAAAAACTGCCTGCTGGCTGGAGAACAGCTTACTCGCTGACGCCATTCAATGTCTCCAAAATTTTACGCTCATACCAGGTGCGGCCGGCGATGGTTTCGAGAAAACCGTTATGGCCGCCGTACGGGTGGATGATCAAGCTGGTCAGCTGGTTGCGCTTCAGGTTCAGAAAATCTTCGACCGGGATGATCGGGTCATCCTGTGAGGTGATGATCGTGGTCGGCGTGGTCAGCTCGCGCAGGGCGTTGCCCAGCACGGCATAGCCCTGAAAATAATCCTTTGAGTTATTAAAATCGCTGTAACGCTGCACCATCACCTCGGTCATTTCGGCTATGCTATCCAGGGCGATCACATCTTTGAAATCGTACAGGTCCGGGAAGAGGGCCTGTTTTTTTATTAGCGAGCGAGCCCACTTCTGTTGGAAGTATTTTCGCAGCAGCGGGTTGTTATCAATCGCACTGGTCGATTTTTCAGGGTTGAGGGCCGGGCTGATGCTGAAAACGTGAGCGAGGTTGGCGATTGGGGTTTGCACACAGCGGCGCGCAATTCTCAGAGCGAAATTTCCGCCGAGCGAAAAGCCAACAATGGTGAAGGGCAGCGCGGGTGTATAGCCGGCAACTTGTTGAACGGCCTGAAACACTTCTTCCAACAAGACGGCGTAAAAGAGGCCGCTGTTGAGGTGGTGCGTCTCGCCATGATCGCGGTAATTTACGCGGAAGACCGAATAGCCCTGGTTGTACAGGTAAC
The DNA here is from genome assembly GCA_903908605.1 of uncultured Anaerolineae bacterium. GTDB lineage: Bacteria > Chloroflexota > Anaerolineae > Anaerolineales > Villigracilaceae > UBA5195. The sequence goes on along the minus strand of CAIVSQ010000493.1, from coordinate 7,326 downwards.
GGCCCGTGCCCAGGATGTAGGCCGAGTTTGCGCTGCCCTCCCAGCCGTGCAGCAGCATGACCACACCCTTCGCTTGCCCGGCGCTTTGTGGGGAGTAAAATCCCTGTAGCCTGATCCCCGCGACGGTATCCAGGATCACTTGCTGGGCAGCGGCGAGCATGGGGTTTGCGCCCCATTTGCGAATCGAGCTGCTGGATAGGAAGGTCTGCGCAAAGGTGCTTTTCAGGTAAAAGGGCGGTAAGAAGGGTTCGTTCATGCGGTTGGCGGATGCTCCAGGTACGGAATTATAAATGATGATCAAGGTCATTTCAACCGAGATAATGTTGACATCGGTGGTGGGACTGCCTTGTGCATCCCATTTAGTGGCATGTCCCAGGCAAACAAAAAATACAGCCCCCGCACAAGAGATGGCTCTCACGCGGGGGCTGCTTTCATCAGCGAATAATATTACGGCAGGGTGTACTCCACCAGCAGCACCGGCCGGTAAGCGGCGGTGGCGTGGTTGCCCGAGGCAAACGAAACAGTATCGGACACACCGTTGTTGTTATCGTCCAGCTTGAAGAGCAGCCGCAGCTGGGTAGAGCCGGTTTTAGAGACAAACGGGAAGGCTGTGTTGAGCAGCGCTGACTGGTAATCGCTTGTCGAACCGGTCACCAGCGTGACCACACCGGCTTTTTGCAGCGAAGCCGCCGCGTTGAAATCGACCGTCTGCAGACTGAGCGCTGTGCCAAAGAAACCCTGGCGAATATCCACCAACAGACCCTGGAAACTGGTAAACGGGTTGGCGCCGGTGCCCGCGATCTTGCGCAGCTTGAGCGTCACCCGCACAATCTGGGCATTATCCGGCAGGCCGGAGGTGTCGAAGGATAAGATCGAGCGATACTGCTGCTTGGTGGCGCTGTCGCCCAACATCAGGTTGGCCGTGCTGTTCAGCGTGCCGCCAGCGTTGCTATTTTCGGTCGTTTCCAGCACCCAACCATCCGCTGCGGCAACCGAAGTGAAGGTGTTCAGCCGGTCAAGCGTGTACTTGGGTCCGCTGTTGTAAGCCGTCACCAGTGGGTTGCCGGGCGCATCCTTGATGGTGCCATCTGCCAGCAAATTCAGGCGCAGGGTGCCGGTGTTGCTGCCGGTTGAGACTGTCACCGTGTAACTCTTGCCCGAGCCGCTGACCGCGGTAACGGCCGCACCGCTAACACCCACCTGGGTCAGGCTGAAATCGGTCATGTTCACACCGGTCACATTTTCACTAAAGGTGACAGTATATCGCAGGCTGGCGGCCGTGCTGGGGTTGGGGTCAGCCAGGGCAATGCTGCTGACCACTGGCGCAGTGGCATCAACCGTGAAGCTCCAGGTCGCACCTGACGAGCCGTTGCCATAGGTCTTCCCACCGGTATTGACTGCGCGCACCTGCCAGGTGTATTTCCCCGCTGCCAGCCCGCTGAGGGCTTTGCTGGTGCCCGATACAGCGGTCCAACTGCTGCAAGCGGCCGGAGAAAGCGCCAGGCAGTACTCGTAACTATCAGCCAGGCTGCTGGCTGCCCAGGACAGGGTTGGAGTGCTGCGAGTAATGGCCCCATTGGCCGGGGAAGTCTTGCTAAAAGCGGCTGGCAGGCGCTGGAATTCGTAGACCTCGCCAGAGGTATAGGGCAGCCCGCTCAATGTGTTGCCTGCTTCGTCGCTAGTTTGCGCACCGGCAGGGATATCCAGCCGCAGGGTGCCGCTGCCGGTGCCCGTGCTGACGCTGACCGTGTAAACGCTACCGCTACCCTCGATGGCTGTGATATCTGCGCCAGTGATGCCGGTGGCGGTCAGGCTGAAATCTGATTGAACGATTGTCCTGCTGTTTTCGCTTGAATTCGAAGCTCCACCCCCACCCGAAGAAATGGTCACATCTTTCGAAAAGGTCACGGTGAAATCCACGCTGGCGGCTGCACTCGGGCTGGCGCTGGCGCGGGTGATCGATGTGACTGCCGGGGCAAGGTTATCCAGCGTGTAGGAATAATCCTGATTAGGCTCGCTATTGGGCAGCGCGTTACCGCGCAAATCGGTAATATTTTGGGTGGCCGCCAGGTCCAAACTGACCGTGCCATTAAAATCAGCCAGGTCGCCGCCTGAAACCGTCACCAGATAATGGGATGCATCGGCAGCCTGGTCGACCGAGCTGATGGTGGCCGTGCTGGTGGAGTTGACCGTAAAATCGTCAGCATCAACATTCTTGACATCCTTGCTAAAGTTTGCGCTAAAAACGAGCGAATCCGCGTTGGTGGCAGAGCCGCCCTCACCCGATGGATTGTAGCGATAGAATGAATTCAATACAGGCGTAGTTGAAAAGATATAAGACGCGCCCGCTCCGTTGACGCTGTTATCTGTTTGCCCACCAGTACCATTGCCATCTTCCCAGGGAGACCCAATGATAAGCGAATCGCCGGCCATTGCCAATGATTTTCCAACATTATCAAAATTAGTGGGATTGGAGGCCTTGATGTAGGCTTTTTGCTGCCAGCCCGTTCCAATATTGGTGTACAGGTAGGCCGCGCCAGCCCCGCTTTCATCGTTATTGGTCTCATCGCCATTTATTCCGGAGGCGTTACTTGCTTCCCAGGGCGCCCCCACAACGACGGTGTTATTGTATACAGCAACCGCTGATCCATAATTATCGTCTGCCTCGGTATTGGAACTCTTCAGGTAGGCACTCTGCTTCCAAGTGCCCCAATCAGGAATAAAGATGTAGGCAGCACCTGCGTCACTGGCAGAATTATTGGTCTGGTCGCCGTCCACACCGGTGGCAGTGCTGTCTTCGTATGGCGCGCCAACGATGAATATATAATTGTGTGTGGCAACAGACGACCCAAAATTATCCCCTGCTTGCGCGTTGGAAGCTTTCAGGTAGTTAACCTGTTCCCAATTTGTTTTACCCTCGATGCTGAAGATATAGGCAGCACCCGCGTTTTCGGCTGAATTATCGGTCTGGTCACCATCGATAGCGGTGGCAGCACTGTCTTCGTACGGCGCGCCAATTAACAGCCATTCACCCGAGAGCGAAATGTTACTACCAAACTGATCTCCGCTGCCGGGATAAGCCGCCTTGAGGGTATTCTTCAATGTCCAGCTATCCGTTATGCCGGTGTAGATATAGACGGCTCCTGAGCCAGTCTCGCTGGTGGATTCTCCAATAGCGCCGACTGCCAGGGTAGTACCATCCATAGAAACAGAAGCTCCATACGACGCACCCATGTTGGTCGGCCCTTTTAGGAAAGCCTGCTGCGTCCAAGTGGTTGCAGTGCGGGTGAAAACATAGACAGCACCCGAATTAGTGCCGGTGGTGTCCTCTCCGTTGGCCCCAACCGCGATTGTATCGCCTGAGATGGTGGCCGAAATGCCAAATTGATCATAGCGCTGTGTGTTCGAACCAATCAGCTCGGCTTGCTGAGACCAGGCCCCCTCTGTCGAGCGAACAAAGACATAGGCTTTACCAGTATAGCTGTTTTCCTGGCAGGCTCCCACAACAGCCGTGTCGCCTGAGATGGCCACAGAACACCCAAACTCAGCATTTACAGATGGAAGGGAGGCTTTGAGATAAGCGTTTTGCCCCAAGAACGGGTTCGCGGCTGCCAAAGCCTGGCCCTGCGCCAGGCTGCCATGCGCCAGGCTGCCATGCGCCAGGCTGCCATGCGCCAGGCTGCCCAGTTCCCGCGCAAACGCAGGCGTCACCCCCGAAGCGCCAAGAAACATACTGCAAATGACCATCATGCTGAAAATAAAGCGTGCAAGTGAACCCCGGTTATAACGATGCGTTCTCATCTTTCATCTCCTCATTGTTTTGGTGGTTTCAGCGATCATTGATCGCCTGTGATTGAAAAATCGACTGCAGCTGGCATGTTGTCCCGGGGGATTGCCGACGGCAATTTACCCGGACCTCTTAAAAAATTATAGCCAGGCCCTCCGCAGAAAATATCACCACAAGCGATTATTTGCCCCTAAACGATTCGTTTATTTTTTATTCAGCGAAGCGTATATTCCGGCACCAGCAGGTCCATTTGTTGTTACAATTGGATCGGTGCTTGGTTTCGCCCCCCATTCAAGGGCAGATGCCACAAAAAACCATGATCATTTTATTTACCGCCTATTTTTTCTATACTTCTTGTCCGGGATGATCCTGCTCATCCCCACCCTGTTTTTATGGCAGCGAAGAAACATCGCTGGAATTTTCCCCCTCTTCCTAACCATGTTTTTTATGTCCGCCATGCTTTTCCTTGGCGCAAGTGAAAATTTATTTGTTGACTTTGCTATCAAAAAAGTGCTGCTGATCTTTGAAGACATCACCTACACAGCCTGCGTTACAGCGATGTTATTTTTTGTGGTGGAATATTTTTTCGGCAGCAATTGGCTTTACCCGAAAATCCACCGCTATTTGTGGGTGGGGCTGGCCCTGTTCCTGCTTTTTGAAGCCACCAACCCCTGGCACGGACTGGTTTGGGCCAGCTACGCGAAAGGCCCCGCCGGCAGTAATACCATGTACGCCCAACCTGGTCCCATTTACCTGGTGATCATCATTATTATGGATTTGGTTGGGGTATTCATGCTGGCTTCGCTGGGGGTGTATGCCGCGCGCCATCACGGTTGGGAACGCAGGCGGGCGCTCTATATTTTGATAGGCATGTCCGTCCATTTTCTGACGCCGGTATTAATGTTGAGCGTCAGCGATTTAAGCCTTAACGCAGAAATTTTGCCGGTCATGTATGCCGTTGCCGGCTTGCTGATTTCGTGGGTTGTTTTTGAGGACCAGCACCGGCTGTTATTGGAAAAAACCCGCGATCTGCAGTGGGCACATCAAGAACTTGCCCAAAAGCTAAAAAACCTGTCCCAAAATATGGCCGGGCTCTTTGATATCATCCTGATGGGCGGCCAACAGATACATCACGAAGAGATAGCAGCCGCGCTGCTCACAAAAATATCCTCGTTGATGGATGGCGCTGCGGTTTGTTTGTATAACAAGGCGGGCACGTATTTTCAACTTTCGGATCACGTTGGCTTGCTGGAAACCCAAATCGAGGCAATGACACGCATTCCCGCTGCCTGGCTTCCGCAAACAGCAGATGCGCGCATAACCCCCGATAACGCGTTAGATGCTGAGCTGCCATCGGAATTCACACTGGCGGGTTTCCACGCCCACCTGGCACGCTGGATCAACATGGGTGAAACAGCGCCGCATGTATTAGTTGTGCTTTGGCGCCATGCCCGTCCTTTTACGGTGGAAGAACTTTCGCTGGTAAACGCCATTGCAGATGCAGCCAGGGTGATCTTAGACAATGCCCGCCTGAGAAAAATTTCGATCGACCAGGCGCTCTTACATGAACGCTACCGAATTTCGCGGGATTTGCACGACACGATCACCCAATCCTTAAATAGCCTGGTGTTGACCTCTGAAGTTGCCGGTGTGCTGGCTGAAAGAAAGAACATCGAAAAACTCAAAAAAATCCTCACCAGCCTGCAAGTTGATGCCAGGCAGGCGCAAAAAGAGCTGCGCTTACTACTATTTGAACTGCGCGAAGAAACCCCCGCTAAAAAAAGTTTTTGGGATGCGCTCCAAAACCGTATTAACCTGGTGGAAAAAAAAGCTGGGGTGAATGTAAAACTGGCCGGTACGGGTTGGCAGGATTGCCCGGTTGCCATGACGGAAGAACTGTACTATATTGCCACTGAGGCATTGAACAATTCACTCAAACATGCCTTCGCAACCCAGGTAGCGATCAGCCTTGAGCAGGAATCGAATCAGATCATCCTGAAGGTGCAAGATGATGGCTGTGGCTTTCAGTCAAGCCAGGCAAGTCGTGGGTTGGGGCTGGGGGGGATGGCGGAACGAGCTGCGAGAATGGGTGGAAATCTTGAAATCGAATCGGCTGCCGGCAAAGGCACGCTCATTAAGGCAGTGATACCGGTGGGTTGATAATCCTATCCACCGCTATTGTGCATCTCTTCATCGGAATGAGCAATTTCCCGACGGGTGCTGACCTTTAGTTTTTCCATAATATTGTTGACATGCACGCGGACAGTGGAGATACTGATGACCAGGCGATCTGCAATCTCTCGGTTTGAATAACTCTGCCGGATCAGATCAACAATTTCCGTTTCACGAGGGCTGAGTTTGGGCAGCAGTCCGTTTTCATTATTGAGGTAATCAGCCATAATGATGGCAATTTCGGGGTGGATGTATCGCTTTCCCTGCGCCACCGCTCGCAGGCCGGCCAGGATTTGCGCCCTGGGCGTATTCTTCAACATAAAACCATCCGTCCCCAAATGCATGGCCGAGATGATTTTATCCTTATCGTTTGAACTGGTAAAAACCATGATGCGGACTGATAATCCGCTGTTGTGGATTCTCTGTATGACTTCAATCCCATCCATGACCGGCATGTAAATGTCCAATAAAATCATGTCGGGCTGCAGCTGGAAACACTTTTCGAGCGCCTCCGCACCATCTGCGGCTTCGCCAATCACCTGAAAATCTGCTGCCTCGCTGATGACCCAGGACAAGGCATCGCGCATAAGCGGGTGATCATCGACGATCAGCACTTTAATCAAATCTTGCCTTCCTTTTTGGTTTCAGTTGTTGGCTTACGAATCTTGGCCCAATAAGATGGCGCAATTATAACATTGGCGGGTCATTTCCCGCATTTGATTGGTTCGTCCCGTCGATTCTTTTTCAATAATCCAATAAACGCATCCATTTCTTCAGGATTTAGATTCACAACCGGTCGTGCGGCATAACAATACTCCAGGTGATGTTCAACCCACTTCCCAATAATCTGCCTCAGATGAAAATGCCGAAGCATTTTTTCGAGCCACCCGCACGGTGAACGCAGCCGCGCGGTTTTATCCGATTACATTTTTACATAGAGCAAAATCCTCGCAAAACAGCCCATCCCGTCACGCTTACGTCACGTTGCGGGTGTAAGATCTTCGTAAACCTGCCGAAGGTCAGGGTTATTTGAGAGGAGTAAACACAATGAAAATCAAATTGAAAATTAGTCCTAAGAAGGAATCTGTAAAGACCGGGCTGCGTGCCAGGACAATGGTGCGGGCGGGGCCTTGTGTACCTCATTGCGTGGAGCCCCCGGAGGGTGGTGCTTGTGTTTGGAAATGCCTGCACTGATATGTTACCTGAATAAATTGGCCTGATTGGGAATGACTGGTTTCGTCATCACCCTGGCAGAACGCCATGGTAAAAATAAAACGCCCTGACACAATCTCTGTGTCAGGGCGTTCGTCCTCCAGCGAAGTAGTCCCGGCTCTCGCACGGGATGGTAGTTCCACAAACTGTGCAGG
>CAIVSQ010000492.1 GCA_903908605.1 uncultured Anaerolineae bacterium | reverse complement strand
CCTGGTAGGATTCTCAGCTGAATTGACTGGCAAACAAAGTGAGGCCAGTATTAACATGCGCAATGGTGTGCGCATGGCTGTTGAGGAAATTAACGATACCGGGGGTATCGCTGGCCGACCTATAAACCTGGTGATTGAAGACGACGGAGGGATACCTGAGGGTGCTGTAGATGCGGACCGAAAGTTAATTGACCAGAAAGTTGTGGCGATCATCGGACATCTGACCAGTAACCAGACCCTGGCAGGATATGATGTTACGGAAAAAGAGCAAGTGGTTCTATTCAGCCCAACCGCCGCAACCTCTGTTCTAACCAAAAAGAAGGATTATTTGTATCATCCCAATAATACGGGGGAGCGGTCGGCAAGCGAGAATGACCAGCCCAAATTGAGATCTTTGGCAGCTTTTGTAACCAGATCCGCCATGGGCGGGATCTGGTTTGTTGCAGAAATCCGGTCGTAGATATACTGGTAAAAGCTGATCCCCAACTTCTTCGAAGTGGCGGCGAGGGTGGCAAAGGTATCCCAGGCACGCAGCCCGGCTTGAGTTCGGGGTCCAAAACTGACATCCCGTTTGCGTACCCGCTGCCTGGCTCCCAGTTCAGCCAGATTGTTGTGCAGCGGAAGTTCGGGATATTTCAACACAAGCAGCAAACTTTCCTTTTTAGCCTTTGTCCTGTCAATCCGTTTGTCCAACTCCTCATAGCCTGTGATGGCTGTAAACAAATTGTCAAACTCACCCTCCAGGCGTTGGCGCTCATCCGCACACGGTTCCTGGCGATAGGCTAACAACTGATGGTAATACGCCCAAAAGCGTTTCAAAAAGTCATCTGCGTGTTGGCGGTGCAAGGCGACCACCGGAGATAACTTCTTGTAATGGCGACCTTCGTGGACCCAGCACTGCATCATCATGCGCGCTAACCAGTTGAACTGCGGGGCATCGTCACAGATCAGCGTCCGCACCACTGTGTACTCTGTCTCGGCATGATAGGCTGCGATCGCTGCCGCATCGATCAATAGTTTACGGTGCTGTTTTCCCAACCCGGGCAGTTGATCATCCAGCCGTTTCAGAAACGTTAGCTCATCCAGGTCTTGTTCACTCACCCAACTTTGCAGCCTGCCCCAGATCGCTTTCGACCACTGCAATTGGCTTTCCAGGTACCCCATCGCTTCCGCATTCAGCCGGAAGATCCGCTTCCGTCCATTGCGCAGCACATCCAGCACGCTCAAACGGTCTTTATTCGGCTTCGTATGATACGCCGTGTAGACCGGGTTGCAGATCACATGACAATGTTGGTTCTGCCCATTCACCCGCGTCTGCGTATCGTCCCCATGTTGATAGGGACTGCTCGCCAATCCAGCCTCATACACCGCATCCTTCTCGGCATGAAAGTTCTCCCGTTCCTGGATCAACCAGTTCGAGATCTCGCCTTTCGAGATCACTATGCCCACATTCTCCAGAAATTCCAGGATCTTCGGCTCACTCGCCCCCATCCCGTAGTAGAACGTCAAGACTACTGCCTGGATCCCCGGTCCATATTGCCCACAATACCCCCGTGGCATTTCCGCCAGGTAACTCTGCCGTGTACTCTTTGCGTAGTATTTCTCTTTGTGGAACAGTACGTTGTCCGTCCCCAGCTTGATATCCTGCACCACCACATCTTCACACCCTTTGAACTCGGCATCTTCTGGCAACAGCGAGCGATTGACTTCTAACGTCTGCTCTCGATCGATCCGAATTTCTGCATTTTTGCTGCCTTTATGCCGTTGGCGCGGGGTCCGCCGCTCTTTCTCCGACGAATGATCTCCCCCTCCCGGTTTGGGTATATTCCCTTTGATCTTCGGTTTGCCTTGTTCCCCCTTCAACCGATTGACCTCATCCCGCAGTCGCTGGATCTCTGCTTGCGCATCGCGTAGATCCGCCGACAATTTCTCCACCAAATTCAACAGCCGCCCGATTAACTCCCGGGCGTTTTCGTCTTGGATCTGGCTCAGATCAAGGTTCTCTACCATTGTGCCGTTAGTTTACCCGTTGATCTTCTTTTTGGAAAGCTTTCATTTTTCCCTCTCCCTTTCCCCGATTTATTGAGAGGATACGATTATTTTTTTAGAGTTTTTCCGACCACTGACCGTTTAGGGGGTGAGTTTGCCCGGTATATTTTTAAAGAGCGCGGAATTAAGCAAGTTTGTATTATTTATGATCTGGATAATGATAGCTACACGGTTCCGTTCGCGGATGCTTTTGAAAATACAATAACTGAGCTCTGGTGGAATTGTTACTCGACTTATCCAAGGCAAGATCTCAGTGAGCCCACAGGTGACACGATGAGCGATATCATTGAAGTAATCAAAGATATAACAACAGTAACTATTGCAAGTGATGG
>CAIVSQ010000491.1 GCA_903908605.1 uncultured Anaerolineae bacterium | reverse complement strand
TTTACAATCGGAACCATCTGGCAAAAAGCCGGGTCCTGGATTTTCTGTGGATAGGGGGCTGGTTCAACCTGCAAACTGAAAATATTTCGGGTATCCGCATCTGTAAATAGCTGCGCTGGCCTGCCAGGCAATTGCCACCACGGTTGGGTAGGGAATTGATTGATCGCTAAAACCTGGACTGGTTCACGTTCATACCGTTTTTGGGGTTCCATCACCGATGGCTCAAAAAATGGAGCATACTCAAAAAAAGTTTTCCAGGTTTTGTTATCGTCCTTATGAACAACATTAACCGGTGCCCATCCATCCCTGACTTCTTCAGAAATGATCCATGATCCTTTATTCAGGTCCGGGAAATAGGCATTGCCATAAAAATCGGTGACAGATTTTAATTGCTGCTTGGTTTGTTGATTTGTCAGGGTAATATTCCAACCCTGCATCGTGACCAGATGGTTTGTCTTATCATAATTATACGTAACTGCTCAGGCTTGAAAGGTAACGAACGATGGGCAATAAGGTTTTCCATCTAAAGCCAGTTGTAAGACTTGCAGTATTCGTTGACCATTCTTGCGAGCAGTCGAAAGATAAGAGCGCACAGAGCAAAACACTTCTGCACCTGCCATTGAGCGGAAACTACCGGATACTTTCATCTTGACTTTCATCATACGAATATCGCGTTCCGCCTGGTTATTGTCAAACGGCACCTTAAAATCGTACATAAATGCCAGCACAGCTTGTTTATGCTCCTGCAACCGTTCCAGTAAATTTCTGGATGGGCTTTTTGCAACCCTGCCTCGCTTCTTGGGTTGGTCTTCGGGTGGCGGAGTAATTGGATTGGTCTGCAATCCTTGCTCGATCAGAGTATCGTAGCGCAATTCAAGTGCGACCAGTTGCCCCGCCGAAAGCTCCATTTGCTGATTTTGCGTTTGATTGACCAACTTCTTGATCTCAATCAACAGGTCTTTCATCTGGGTTTCCCACCCTTGCGGGTAACGTTCCTCCAAAAAAGTCAGTTCTCGCAAATGATGCACATTACAAAGCGCGTGACGGATGGATGTGTAGCGGAAATAGGATTTCCAGCCATCGTGGACTGCCCGGCCTTGTAGATCAGGAAGAATGCCTATCTTGTCACTGGCCTCTTTTCCTCGTTTGGCATGAGCATGATAGTAGGTCAATTGTGCCGTACTGGCCGAATGGAACCAATGCAGTTTCCCATTGATATGCGTTCCGGTTTCATCGAAATGCACCACAGCTTCTCTTCTTGTAAGATGCTTTTTGATGCATTTCATCACCGTTTGGGTCTGTTCGGCAACTTCTTCTCCTGCTGCCACGATCGTGCCTTCCGCCAAAGCATGCCCAAATATATCCGCAAAGGTTTCGCTTACCCGCTCCAAAGGTAGCATCTGGTAATGGTTCAGGTACACAGCAAGTGATTTGATCCCATTTCCATACTGCACCGGTTGTGATACGCCTGCCGGAAAGCTGGCTCGCGTTTTTGCTCCGCAATGCGGGCAGCGTTTGATCTCTGCTTGATGCTCGGTCACTTCCACCTGCATGGGCGGCAGGTCAAACACCTGACGCTTTTCAACCTTACTGGTTTTGACCTTTTCCAGAGATGCCTGGCACTGGTGACAGTGCTCAACGGCATGCACTTGCAAATACTGAGGATGAGCCACAGCTTTCAGGGTATGCCCTTCATGCCCTGGTTGACCTCCAGTTTTCTTGCCGTGCCGTTTTCGTTGGCTTTTTGGTGATGGTTTATTCAAACCATCACTCGAGGGCGGTTTGCCACTGTTCTTGCTGTTCTTTGATAAACGATCTTCCACTGCCTGGAGTCGGGCAGCCAACTGCCTGATTGTGTGATGAAATAGTGCCAGCACCGCTTCTTCTCCTTCATGGTGCGCGGCACGAATTTCTTCATCACTGGGGAGCTGGACAGGTTCCATCTCTTGATTGTGCTCGTATTTTACGATTTTGGCAATGTTAAAGTGCAACCCGTTTTTATGCCTGAGCAGTTACGAATATTGTATAATTGGATTGTAACACCAGCTTTTCCCGGTCAAGGTAACCTAATTCCATTATATGCATGCCGCCCCTGTGCGGTGATCATGCCGTGACGACATTTACGGTGTGGTTGGAAGGTACATAATGTACTTTGAAGCCGAGTTTTATACCTATGACCATGTTATCCAGGGTCAGGTTGATACGCCGCACGAACGGCTGAGCGACCTGTTAAATTTAAAGAATGAGACCGCGATCGTTATTCATGAGGCGCGGGTCAGCCGGTTGTTGGGCCTGGGGAAGGTTGCGCCCATTCAGATGCCGGAAGTAAGAATGGAAAAACGTTCGATCCTGTTTGCTTATCCTGCCGAGCGCGATATGAGCTCGAAGAGTATTTACCGCCGGATGGCACGCCAGACTTACCCGGTGTGCGTGATCATGCCAAATTTTGAGTTGTTTGGAAACGTGCACCTGACCGAAAAGCTGGATATCCGGCGGGTGCTGCTTTCGCGCGCGGATGATTTTATTCCGTTGACTGACGGAACGGCGGTTTATTCGCTCTACCCGGCTGTAACCATTTTTCGCAGCACGATCATCTTTAATAAGAATTTGATGGTGCTGATCGGTGAGCATGCCCCGGCAGAGAATGCCCAAAAAGATCAGGCGCTGAAAAAACCAGCCACCCCAACCAGCTGATTGCTGGCTTCCCCATGCCAAAAAATGACCTATTTTTTCGTAAGCCGGTGATGAATGCGGCTGGTATGTTGGGTTTTGCTCTTGACCCACGTGTAAGCCTGCCTGGGCTGCTGGCAGGCGGCTGGGCTGATTTTGGTGCGTTTGTAACCAACCCGCTCAGCATGCGTCCGCGCCGCCCGGCTGCACAGCCGGTTTTGCTGGAATACCCGGGTGGAATGCTGCTGCACACGGGCCTGCCCAACCCTGGACTGACGGCGGTGGTGCGCAAATACGGCCGGCGCTGGGCTTCCAGCCCGCTGCCGGTCATACCGCACCTGATGGTCGATCAGCCTGAGGAGACCGGGCGGATGGTGCGCAGCCTGGAAGGGATGGAAAACATTGCCGGGGTGGAACTGGGTTTTGCGCCGCTGATGGCAGATGAGATCATTCTGATGGCGGTGGAGTACTCACGAGGTGAACTGCCCTTGATTGTGAACCTGCCGTTGGACCGGGTGTTGAGCCTGGGAGCGCGGACCATACAGCGTGGCGCAGCCGCGATCAGCTTTACACCACCGCGGGGCAGCCTGCCAAATCCGCAGGGCGAACCGGGTGAAACGATCCGTGGGCGCTTGTACGGGCCGGGTCTCTACCCGATGGCGTTGGATGTACTGCATAGCGCTGCCCAGCTGGGCCTGCCTGTGATTGGTGGGTTGGGGGTTGGAACGGTGGAGCAGGTGGAGTGTATGCTGCAAGCCGGCGCGCTGGCTGTACAGATTGATACGGCCCTGTGGCTGTAACAGGCCGGTCTGGAAGTTGAAGTGGAAGAAAGAGAAAATAAAAAGCCCCGTCTCACGACGGGGCTTGGTTTGTACAGTCAGGCTATTCTAGATGGCCTTGACGTTCGCAGCCTGAAGACCCTTGGGGCCCTTTTCGACTGTGAATTCGACGCGCTGGCCTTCTTCAAGATTGCGGAAACCTTCGCCTTGGATAGCGGAGAAGTGGACGAAGACATCCGGGCCGCCTTCGCGGGAGATGAAACCGTAGCCCTTGCTACCGTTGAACCACTTAACCGTACCGATGACACGTTCAGACATTTTTTGCCTCCTTAAAGCAAAACACAAAAAAAATGATAAGTTGAGGAAGCAATTTGGTCTTCAGCCGGTGGTTAAATTAAAAGGCTCAAAGTCAATGCTTTGGGCCATCGTCTTGCCGTTCCTAACGAAAACTTAATTGCATCCTACGAGATGAAATATATCAGGGTTTAGCAAACAAGTCAAGGTTTATGACAAATTGATTAACATAACAACCAGTATATTGCGCTTTTTGATGTAAATAGCGGGCCATGGCAGGCTGAGTGGCTGATTTTTTGGGATTGCATTGGCCTGTCTTGCTTTTTTTTGAGCAGGATGCTGACTGATGGAGTGCTGGTACTGGTGCTGCATGTACTCTTGGTTATCAAGAAAATATCCTGCGAGGTGGCCTGGCTGCCCAAGGAGGTTGCGTGAGCGGGACAGTATTGGCGATGGGCCTGGAATTTTGCTGGCCTGGCTCAGTCGGAAAACCAGAAGCGCTTGTCACGGTCAAAGCGGCTGGCATACTCGCTGGCAACCATCGAAACGCGTTCGATCAGGGTTTCCTGTGATTCCGGGTCAGAAATATTGAGGGAGAAGCTGACCACCCAGCTGGCGATGAAGCAGGCTTCGACCGTGCGGTGAAAGGATTCGGGTAGGGCAAAGTGGCGGGTGTAGTTCTCGAGGAAGAGGTTATGCTGGGTGGGGGTGATATTGGAGAGACAGGTGCCCAGGTCGTAGGCGTAGGGGCCATAGGCAGACATTGAAAAATCGATCAGGCGGATATCATCACCATCCAGCAGGAAGTTGCCGCGGTGCAGATCGCCATGCAGCAGGCCAAAGCGTTCGCGCGAGGGTCCCTGGTTGCGCAGTTCGCCAGACAGCCAGGTGATGACGTTTTGCAGCAAGGCGTAATCTTGAGGGTCGATGCGTCCATCCTGGGTGGCGGGCCAGAGAGAAAGCATGGCGTCTTCAAAGAAGGCGGCGTCGCGGGTGGGGCGGGTGAATCTGTGCGGGGGTTTCCAGGTGGAGGCGAATTGGTGCAGGCGTCCGACCAGGTTGCCCATCTCGCCGGCGACGTTATTGGCCATTTCACGGGTGGGTTGTTCGCCAGGCTGCCATTCCAGCATGGTTAGATTGTGATTGTCGAGGTGGGCGGTGTATTTGCCATCACGGGTGCGCACCGGGGGAGGGACGGGAAAGCCGTGTTCGCACAGGATGGCCAGCCAGAGCATCTCTGAGTTGACGGTGGCGGGGTCGGCGCCGTGACTGCCGAAGGCCGGGGAGATGGGGGTATGGACGCGCAGCAGGTAGTCGCCGGCCGGGGTAAAGACGCGGTAGGTGATATTTTCGCTGTGACGGATGAATTCGACGTGGGTGGGACGCAGGCCATAGAGAGACAAGGCGCGATGGGCGAATTCCATGTAGTTGTCCACACTATTGGGATTCATATATTGATTGTATACCAAAATATGAGTAATGTTACTGCATTGCAGATTTGGTAGGGATTATTTTTCGAGCCAGATGGTGACGGGGCCGTCGTTGTGGATTTCGACCAGCATTTCGGCGCCAAAGACACCCTGCCCGGTGTGGATGTTCATGTCGCGCAGCGATTGGGCGAACAGGTCCACCAGCGGGCGGGCGTGATCGGGCAGGGCTGCGTCTGTAAAGGAAGGGCGACGGCCCTTGCGGGTGTCGGCATAGAGGGTGAACTGCGAGACGACGATGGCGGCGCCGCCAACATCCAGCAGGGAAAGATTCATCTTGCCGTCGGGGTCTTCAAAGATGCGCAGCCCGGCAGCCTTATCGGCCAGGAATTCGACCTGCGGTGGGCCATCCTCGGGGCCGATGCCGAGCAGGATGACCAGGCCCTGGCCGATTTCGGCAGTGACCTGTCCATTGACAGTGACTTTGCCATATTTTACGCGTTGGAGCAGTGCACGCATGGGGCGATCCTTTTATTAGTATAAAGATAAAAAAACGTAACCCGCGCGGGTTACGTTTTTTTTGGCGGGACAAATGTTTATTTGGGGAGCTGCATGGCTTCGCGTACTTCGCCCATGGTTTCTTCGGCGATTGCGCGGGCGCGTTTGGCACCGTCGTGCAGCACATCCCAAACGGTATCGGGCTGCTGGGCGATTTCGGCCCGGCGGGCGCGGAAGGGTTCGAGGTTTTTGTTGAGGTTCTCGGCGTAGCGCTTCTTGCAATCGACGCAGCCGATGCCGGCGCGGCGGCACTCGACATTGATCATCTCAAGGTCTTCCTTGGGGGTAAAGACCTTGTGCATGGAATAGACATTGCAGATATCCGGGTTGCCGGGGTCGGTGCGGCGCAGGCGCTGCGGGTCGGTGACCATCTGCATGATGCGCTGGCGGGTTTCATCGGGGCTGGCGGCCAATTCGATATGGTTGTTGAGGCTCTTGCCCATTTTTTGAACGCCATCGATGCCGAGCACCTTGGGGATCTCGGTGTTCTTCATCTGTGGTTCCTTTAACACATTGGTGTTGTAGCGGAAGTTAAAGGAACGCACGGTCTCGCGGGCGAATTCGATGTGGGGGGCCTGGTCCACGCCAACCGGGACAGCATCGGTCTTGTAGAGCACGATGTCGGCGGTCATCAGGACCGGGTAACCGACCAGGCCATAATTGACGTTGCTCTCTTGCTGGCGGACCTTTTCTTTGAAGGTGGGCAGGTCGGTCAGTTTTCCCCAGGGTGTGACCATGGACAGGTAGGTATGCAGTTCCATGACCTGGGGGACGTGGCTTTGAACGAACACGATTGAATCCTCCGGGCGAATGCCGGCGGCGAGCCAATCGATGGCCATATCAAACGTGTTGGGCACCAGGTCGCGGGTGGTATCAACAGTGGTGAGGGCGTGGACATCGACGATGCAGTAAACGCATTCGTAGTCCTGCTGTAGAGCGACGTAATTCTTTATGGCGCCCAGGTAATTGCCAAGGTGTTGGCGCCCAGTGGGGCGGGCACCGGAGAAAACACGGCCTTTCTTTGCCATTTTGCCTCGCTAACGAATTAATTTGCGAACCAGGTCGGCCACTTCGCCAGGATTGGCGTGGCGCTTGGTCCCGAGCTTGGAATAAACCAGGTTTCCATTCACAGTTACTTCAAAACGGCCCCCATCTGAGGGAAAGAGGCTGATGGAATCGATCTCCGGTTCGAATTCTTTCAATAAATCACTGGTCAGGCTCACGGCCCGATCGGTGTAATGTCAAACTGCGCAGTAAGATATCTCAATTTTCATAAAGTTGGCTCCTATTTCGGGTTAATCGCGCAAATTATATCATAACGGGCTTGACGTTCCGCAGAAATGCTGATAAACTCTCCCTCCGTTAAGGCTACCGAACAGCCTGGCCTTCCACGACGAAAGTGGGGAACAGGCTGAAATTTTGTCCGGTAACCTTGTAACCGCGGGAAGCCTTTGGTATAATTTATCCGCTTAACGCGGGAGGTAGTTCCCGCCGACGTAGCTCAACTGGCAGAGCACCCGCCTTGTAAGCGGGAGGTTACGAGTTCGATTCTCGTCGTCGGCTCCATTGATGACTGGCGTTTGGGGCCAGCAACGACCCCAAACTCGAGTCAGTAATGGCTCTAACAATTGAAAATGGGCAGTTACCCAAGTGGCCAAAGGGGGCTGACTGTAAATCAGCTGGCAGACGCATTCAGAGGTT
>CAIVSQ010000490.1 GCA_903908605.1 uncultured Anaerolineae bacterium | reverse complement strand
GGGGTGACTTCAGTCGGCGGTAGACCACACGCAACCGGGTTAGCCTGGCACAGTTCTGCCGGGCAGCCGGTTGGCGAATTCGAGCAGGAGTTGTACAGCATGGCCAGCAGGTAGACATTTTGGTCGCTCATGGATGTATTTAATAGCTGCCTGAAAATGTTCCAGGTATCAGTCCCGGGAATAAGAAATGCCCATGAGTTTCCCTGGTTGTTGATCAACGCATCGGCAAATTGGTCCGCCTGCACCTGGGTAATGCCACTGTTTCCACTGAGCGCCTGAAAAATACCGCTGAGCAGCTGCTGAGGGGTAGTGCTGCCGCCTGCCAGGGAACCGGCAGTCTGGATGGCAAAACCTTGTCCCATGCCGACTTCACCGTTGGCGTTGATCAACCCGGAGGCAGTCGGATTCATGGCCATGAAAAACAAAGTTGATGCAGATGGTGTCATCATGGTGGACCCATCTGGGGCAGTGTAGACATGATAGGTGGCTTCCATGCTGATGCCCCAATTTGCAAGAGGACCGACATCTGGCATCCAATCTGCGGGTTGGCTGATCTCACCGCCATCGATGACACCAGCCTTTACCGTCCCGTCTGTATTGAAGAAATCGCCCCAATTCGCATTGGGGGTATTGCCCTGAGCCTGGGCCGGGAAAAAGGTACTCGCAACCAGGGCGATAATCAGTAGAACGAAACTTAGCTTGATGGTCTTCATGAGCCGCTCTCCTGATCAAAACGAACACGCTCAAATTTCCAACCGGCATCCGCGCTTTCAACCACAATCACCTGGGTGCTGCTGGTGTTGGCTTCCCCGCTATCCAGATTGGTGCAGATGGTTTTGAGCTCCCAGAATTCTGATTTCACGGGCTCGTCCAGCTTTGTCACAAGAGTTGCAGATGCTGTTTTACAGGTCAGGCGCAGTGAGTCTTTTTCAACGGAGGGCCAGAACATCGGAGCGTAGGCATTTGTAACCATTTTGCAGCCGGCATCCGTGGCCAATTTGCATATTGAATCGATCCAGGCTGTTTGTCCGGCCTTTGCATCAACCGATAAGAAAGCTTCCAAGCCTGTCCTGGCGGCGTTTTCGGCGCTCATCCCAGGCTGTTCGCGTTGAAACAGGGCTGGCAGGCGAGCCCAGAGAATGAACCCGGCGGTCACCAGCATCAGGAAGACAATCAGAGCTGTGACAATACGAGTAGGGCTGATGGTGATCACTTTGTTGTGTTTCATAAACACCTCCGAATTGGATTTACCTGGCACAACCGGGGGCCGGATGGTTTTCCTGACAAGTCCGCACGGGAC
Source organism: uncultured Anaerolineae bacterium (assembly GCA_903908605.1). Classification (GTDB taxonomy): domain Bacteria; phylum Chloroflexota; class Anaerolineae; order Anaerolineales; family Villigracilaceae; genus UBA5195. The sequence goes on along the minus strand of CAIVSQ010000490.1, from coordinate 3,064 downwards.
TTCCCTGTACGTTCATCAGGGCTTAACGCAAAAAGCGACCACCAGCGCAGGTGCTCTTTGAATCCCAAAGAGATTGCGTTAGTGGTCGCTTCTGAGGACAAAATGCAGGAAGTTAATTTGGCGACCGGTTGGCCAAGGTTATTCAGTTGTGGGGAGATATGACCAAAGTTTCAAACAGCACGCAAGGTTTTTAGAATATATTTTCTAACAATCGTGTTCGTGATTTGGCGTTTTCTGTTCAGCGCTCTATTCAGCAATGAACAAGGATGTTATTTCACTCCAAATGACCTAAAACCGCATCAATGTCCTTCAAGTTAACGAGCTTTCCATGAACCAGTTGCATTTCGGCCACAGCTGCAGGTGTAAAACCGCTGCGTGCGAATAAGGCATAGTGTACATGCCACCCTTCACCAAGGTCGGGCAAATCACGCAGCACGAGCGGGGTTTTACGCTCAATCAATTCGCGCACAACCTGCCGATCCACACGGTCTGTACCCCATTTACACTCACCAAGCAGAATATCGTGAGTCTTCCAATTCAGCGCAACCGCATCCACCTGTACACGACTACTCCATTGACTGCCGATCTCATCCGGTGTAAAGGGAAGTTGACCTGCTTTCCCTTGCGACCAGACCCAACGCCGGGCAAGTTCTTCAAAAGCAGTTACACCTACAAAACTTCGCAGATTGCGTCGTACGGCTTCAATGACCTGTTCTCTATCAAATGGCATGGATGATAGAAACGGTTCCAGAAACTGGAAATAGAAGCGAAAATATGGATCACTGAGGTGGTAACGGCCACTCCGGGATCTCCCACGTTGAGCCTTGGATTGGGTGACTGGTAGGCGGCGCTCGACCAAACGCAGCTCCTGGAGGGTGTTAAGGTAGAAGTTGACGCTCGTGGAGGGAATAAAGGCGCGATCACTGATCTCAGTCATGGTATGTGCCCCGCCGCCAATGGCTTTCAAAATACCCAGATAGCTGTTCGGCTCCCGCACTTCGTCATATAACAGGAAAGCCGGCTCTGCCAGGAACATGCTGCCAGGGCTGAGAATAACTTGTCGAATATTTCCAATCAAATCCAACTCTGGATCCAACCAATTGAGGTATGCTGGGATTCCGCCTAATATTGCGTAAGCAGCTACACGGGCATCCGCATCCCACTTCGGGAAAAACTCTGCCAAACTGGAGAAAGGCAAAGGCTCTAGATGCCACTGCGCAGTCATACGGCCAAAGAGCGGCGATTGGCGCGACAATAACGTTTCCATGGCTCGCACATGTGAGCCGCACAGGATAATCACAAGTTCGGATTTTTGGAAGTGCTGATCCCAGGCGTATTGTAGAGCCGACAACATTGCCGGATCTGCATCCGCAGAATAGGGTAATTCATCCAGGATAAGGATCTGGCGTTTTCCCAGCAAAAGTGGAGCGGCGGCATCCCATAATTCGGGCCAGGAGCGATAAACAGGCGCAGATTGAACGGGGACATTCAGCAATTTAGCCATCAACCGCGTGCGCTGCTGAGTTGCGCTCTCTTTGACGGCCTCCCAGTACGTGTAGGGCAGACCACTCTGTGCCGCCCATTGCATGAGCAGTTCAGATTTTCCCACACGCCGGCGACCAAACATCAAGGCGAGTTGAGCAGGTCCTGGGCGGTTTCGGGTGAGTAGGCTGTTTAGGAAATCAAGTTCTTCTCGTCGGTCAACAAACATTTCGCCTCCGCGGAAATAAGAGTTTGGACTATTATAGTCCAAACTCTTATTTTAAAATAGGAGGGTGACCAGGCCGCGTTCATCCTGTAACAGAATATCGATGTTAATGGATATAAGCGCAGCAGCGTTTTAAACAACAAGATCAGCGATGTACCGTTCTCGAAAACAAAATCTGACCCGCTTTTGCAGAGAATTTCCAGCAAAATCAAAGCCATGATCATCTTTTCATCAAGATCAGGGCTCGACGGAAGGCTGTCTCCCGAATTCTATAATCCATTCCTGACTATATGAACGGCTGCTGATCATTTCTAACGCTCCTGTGTCTGGTTGAGTTTGATATCAGTACGCGATTCGATAAACTCTATCAACTTCGTCGTCACCTTTCGCCGTCCCGCATACCGGAAGAGTGTTTTTTCGCTGATCCAATAAGCGGCAAAACTATTCTCAAAAATATGAACCAATTCCTCACCTTGAAAAGCGAAAAATTTGTCGGAGTCAACAAAAACATCTACCAGGATTTTTTCCAGGCGAGGAAAAACCAGCCCCTGCATCTTTTTCCTGGGGGATTGGGTAATCAGGTGCGTGATCAGAATGCTTTCAGGTAAAGGCAGGATATAGCGTTCCATCATTGCTCGATCAGGCTCCAGGAATACTTGTCCGGAATATTTCTGCTGTAAGGTATTGAAAACCGATTCGCAGGCCTCGCGCTCGGTTTCGAGAATAATCTGGTTATTGGCAGGTTGATGGATCATCCATTCACCGAGCATCCCCGTTTCCCACGACAGGGTTTCCAGGTATGGAAATGTTTCCTGCAATATTTGTTTCAGCGCCTGGTGTGATTGAGTTAGGACGGGAACGTAGTTCTTTTTTGAGGGCGGCGCACCGTTTTCATGAATGGCATATATCCCTGCTGCAATGGGGGTCAGCGCCTGGCGCTTTTCGAGCGTGTACAAAATTCTCCGAAAGGTCTGCTCCGTCAATGTCGGCTCAAAGCGGGCATAAAAGCTGCGCAGGGCAGATTTTTGAACCTGACCGCTGACAAGAAAGGCCTTGGTCAATTCATTCAAATGCAATTGGGAAACATCGCTTTTCATTTTGGCCTGCTCTCTGATTACGTAATTCGTCACTAATCCGTATTTGGTGACGAGTTACGTAATCAATTTTAGCATACCATAATCAGAATAGGCCATGAAGCGGTATAACTCGCGTTCCCTTTTTACCTTATTGACAATTTGGTTATCAAGTTCTTTTCCCTGCAAAGCGTATGATTACAAACCCAAAAAGATTTCAATGCCAGTGAAAACTATTTGCCAAAAGATTTCAATGTGAATGAAAACATTTGGGTGGAATTTC